>JBCCTK010000132.1:0-7232 GCA_039198685.1 Pseudomonadota bacterium
ACCCAGGACTACAAACTTCAGAGTGGAAAGATGGTGTTTGAGTTGAAACCGTCCGCTGCCAATAAAGGCAAAGCGCTGGCCCGCTTGATGGCGCAATCGCCTTTTCTAGGACGTCAACCGATCATGGTTGGTGACGACACGACCGATGAGGACGCGATGCGCGTTGCAGCCGAGCTGGGAGGGTTCGGCATCAAAGTCGGCGAGGGTGAGAGCGTTGCCCAGCACCGCTTGTCGAACCCGCGCGAAGTCTTTGCATGGCTGAGGGGGTGTTTGACATGAGTGGCGGGAGTCTCGAACTCGGGATTTTGGGCAATGGAACCGTGGCCGCATTGGTCGATCATAATGCATCAATAAGCTGGATGTGCCTGCCTCGCTTGGATGGAGAGCCGGTTTTCAATGCCTTGCTCGGTGGGCAGGGCGCATTTTCGGTTCGTCTTGATGGTCTCACCGCAACCACGCAGGCCTACATAAAGAACACCGCTGTCCTACAGACGATCTTGGAAGCTGCGGATGGCTCACGCGTACAAGTCACAGACTTTGCGCCACGCTTTGAAGACCGGGGACGCATGTTCCGGCCAGCCTCTATCGTAAGGATCATTGAACCTCTCAATGGTATGCCCAAGATCACCGTGTCGATCCGCGCGCAGACAGGCCATGGCGCAAAGACAATGCCGATGCGCCGGGGGGTCACACACATTGGATTCCAGGACGAGACCTGCGGGTTTCGGGTTACGACAAATGCACCCATTTCCTACGTCACCGATGAACGTGAGTTCGTCCTGGACGGCCCCATAAGCTTTGTGCTTGGCCCCGATGAGTCCCTGTCTGACAACCCCGTGGACATGGCCGCCAGCTGGCTGCAGCGCACGCGAAACAATTGGATGGATTGGTCGCGCAGACTTGCCACACCGCCGGAATGGCAAGACGCAGTTATTCGCGCAGCAATTACGCTGAAGCTGTGTGTCTATGAGGAAACCGGCGGTATCGTGGCGGCGCTGACCACCTCCATCCCAGAGCATGAGGGGTCTGAGCGCAATTGGGACTATCGTTTCTGTTGGCTACGTGACGCTTATTTCACCGTGACCGCGCTCAATCGACTCTCGGCCGTGGGCACGCTTGAGCACTATCTCGCCTATCTGCGCAACACCGTGGCCCAGACCAAGGGCGGGCACATCCAGCCCGTCTTCGGCATCGCGCTTGAGAACGACCTCACAGAGGCCTTTGCGGATGCCTTGCCCGGATATCGCGGCATGGGCCCGGTCCGGATTGGCAACCAGGCCGCGGAACACATCCAGCATGATGTATACGGCCACGTCATCTTGGGCGCCAGCCAGGCCTTTTTCGACGAACGCTTGCTCAGCAAGGCAGGCAAGCTCGAATTCGAGCACTTCGAGCAGGTCGGCGAACGCGCTTTTGCCGTTTACCTGACACCCGATGCTGGAATCTGGGAATTTCGGGGCATCGCCCACGTCCACACGTCGTCGGCGATGATGTGTTGGGCAGCCTGTGACCGTCTCGCAAGAATCGCAGAACATCTGCAATTCAATGACCGCGCTGACCTGTGGACTGCACGCGCCGCAGAGATGAAAGCCGTGATCCTCAAAGAAGCCTGGAATGACGAAAGACAGGCCTTCACAGGAGCCTTTGGTGGCGACGCTCTGGATGGTTCCGTTCTACTCATGGCAGAAATCGGATTCATCGAAGCCACCGATCCCCGCTACGTTAAAACCGTCGAGCGGATCGATGAAGACTTGCGTGAAGGCGACCATGTTTATCGCTACCGGGTCGAAGATGATTTCGGAAAACCCAAGACCGCCTTCACGGCGTGTACATTTTGGCACATCGATGCCCTTGCCCGCATAGGTCGCAAGGATGAAGCCCGTGCCATGTTCGAAGCAGTCCTGGCAAAGCGCACATCGCTGGGGCTTTTGTCAGAAGACATCGACACTGAAACCGGCGAGCTCTGGGGAAATTTCCCACAGACCTATTCAATGGTGGGCATCATAAACGCCGCAGCAAGGCTTAGCCGATCGTGGGAAGAAACCGTTTAGGGCCCTATTCCGCGGGCATGGCTTGGGCATTCGCTTCGGATTCAAGGCGCCGCGCAACATCACCGGGAGAGCCGGAGCCACGTGCGATCAGGGCATATGCCGTTGGAACGAACAGCACTGTGACCACCACCGCAGCAATGACCCCGAAGAGAATGACCACGCCGATCGCGCTGCGCGTTTCCGCCCCCGCCCCGCTTGAGAGAATGAGCGGCATTGCGCCCGCTGCGGTGGTCAAACCCGTCATTACGATCGGGCGAAGACGCGCCAAGGAGGCTTCCTTCAATGCGGTGTGAAAGGCTTCACCTTCGTCGCGCAATTGGTTGGCGAATTCGACAATGAGAATTCCATTCTTCGCCGCAAGTCCCACAAGCATGATCAGGCCGATCTGGGTATAGATGTTGAGGCTGTTGCCCGTCAGGTACAATCCCAGAAGTCCACCTGCGAGAGTGGCAGGGACACACAGCATGATGATAACGGGATGGCGGTAGCTTTCAAACTGCGCGGCCAGCACCAGGAAAACGATCACCAATCCAATGGCAAAAACAAATAGAATAGACGAACCCGACGTCCTGAAATCCAGTGATTGTCCCTTGAAGTCGATGGTGGCTTCAATGGGCAGCACATCACGCGCTGTCTGTTGCATACCATAGAGCGCCTCGCCAAGCGATGTGCCCGGCGCCAGACCCGCTTCGATGGTGATCGAGCGCACACGGTTGTACCGGTTCAGCGTGGGGCTGTCGGCAATCGCTTGGACCGAAATCAAGTTTGATAACGGGATCAACTGACCCGACCTCTCAGATCGGACATAAATGTTTTCCACATCGTTTGGCGTATTCTGATCGGAGCGAAGCCCCTCAAGAAGGACATCATACTCTTCGCCGTTCTCGATATAGGTCGTCACGCGCCTGGAACCGAGCATGGTTTGCAATGTTGTACCGATATCGGCAACGGTCACACCTAAATCTGCAGCACGGTCATAATCAACCTGGATGCGATACTGGGGCTGGGTCTCTTTATAATCCCAATCGATGTCCACCAAACCGGGATTATTTTCCTCAAGTGCACTGACAAACATGTCGCGCCACTCGGTCAGGGCTTCATAGCTTGGGCCACCAATCACGAATTGGACCGGCTTTCCCGTCCCCCCGCCCAGGCCTTGCCGCATGATGGCGAAGCCGCGCACGCCTGGAAGGTCAGAGAGGCTTCGATTGACCTCACAAATGATCTCATCAGCCGGCCGACGCACGCTCCAATCATTCAGCACAACAATCGTGAACGCCTGGTTGAACGCAGAGGATCCAAAACCGGGTGCACGAATCAGCAACCGGTTTACCTCCGGCGGCCTTCCGTCCTGGCTTTCTGTATAGGGCATCAGTCTGCGCTCAATTTCATCGATATAGCGTTCCATGTACGCATAGGATGCGCCCTGCGGACCTCTTACAGCGACGAAAAACGCACCGCGGTCTTCGCGCGGAACATATTCTTCCTCGATGTTTTGGGAGATCTGCCAGGCACCTCCCAACATTCCCAAGAGCACCAGGCCCATCAAAAGTGGGCGCGGTATGATGTGGTCCAGTAACCAGCCATATCCGGCCTGGACGACGCTGAAGACAGAGTCGACCATCCGTGGAATAGAAGCGAGGATTGATCGGCTTTCGCTCACAGGCTTGACCAATTTCGATGCCATCATGGGCGTCAGCGTCAGGGCGAGCAGGCTTGAAAACACCACCGCCGCAGCAATTGTAAGGGCAAATTCAGTGAACAGTCGGCCGACATCGCCCTGAAGAAAAGTGATCGGCACAAAGACCGCAACGAGCACAAGCGTTGTTGCCACCACAGCAAAACCGACCTGTCGCGTGCCCCTGAAAGCGGCAACCAATGGGGTTTCGCCATAGGCTTTCATCCGCCGTGATATGTTTTCAAGGACCACAATCGCATCATCAACAACCAGGCCAATTGCGAGGACAAGAGCAAGCAAGGTCAGGAGATTGATCGATAGCCCAAATGCATAGAGCACGATGAAGGTCGCAACGATGGAGATCGGGACCGTAATCGCCGGAATGATTGTGGCGCGCAGGCTTCCCAGGAAGAGGAAAATCACCAGGGTGACCAAACCAACGGCAATCAGAAGCGTATTGAAGACTTCGCGGATCGACGCCGAAATAAACACGGAACTGTCAAAACTCCGCGCGATCACCATACCCTCAGGCAGCGTCTCATTCAGTCGATCAGCCAGGGCCTTGGCATTGTTTGCCACATCCACCGTGTTGGCTGTGGACTGTTTGATAATACCCAGCCCCACCATGGGCACGCCATTGCCGCGAAACATGTTCCGGTCTTCTACCGTGCCCCGTTCAACGCGGGCTACATCACCCAAGCGCACAAGATACTCATCACCTTCGGCAATCACCAACTGCGCGAAGTCTTCAGGCGACTGAAACGCCCGGTCAATTCTAACCGTATACGCTCGCGTTTCGGATTCAATCTGGCCGGCTGGCGATTCGATGTTCTCCCGCCTCAGGGCCTGTTCAATATCGTTGACCGTCAGCCCCCGAGCCGCCAAGGCACGCCTGTCGATCCAGACCCTCAGCGCATAATTCCGAGACCCGCCAACGCGCACACGCGCCACACCATCGAGCGCTGAAAATCGATCCACAAGATAGCGGTCGGCATAGTCTGACAATTCCGGTGTCGTCAGATTTTCCGCGGCCAGGTTCAGCCAAATGATCACATCATCATTGGAATCAGCCTTCTCCACCTCAGGCGGATCAGCATCCTCAGGCAAATTATCGAGGACACCAGAAATCCGGTCACGAATATCATTGGCGGCAACATCGATGTCCTGGTTCACGCCGAATTCTATAGAAATCCGTGAGCGTCCATCGGACGAATTTGAGTTGATAAAGCGGATACCCTCGACCCCCGCGATCCGGTCTTCGATGATCTGGGTCACGCGCGTTTCAACAACATCTGCGGAGGCGCCGGCATACCGCGTATCTATGGTAACGATCGGCGCGTCGATGTCTGGAAATTCCCGCAGGCTCAGGCGATCAAACGCAACAAAGCCGAAGATCACAAGCACCAGGGCGAGTACCGAGGCAAAAACCGGGCGTTTTACAGCCGTATCAGAGAGCAGCACGGGTCAACTCCCTTAATTGGCCGAGGCGCCGATATTTGCGCCTCCAGCAGATACGGTGCCTGCAACGGGCTGGGGCTGTAGCATAGCTGGGTCACGTACCCTTACAGGCGCGCCTTCACGGACCCGTATGATCCCTTCCGTCACCACCCGGTCACCCAGGGACAATCCATCCCTGACTTCGATATATCCAGCACTGCGCTGACCAAGTTGCACTTCGGTCCTGCGGGCGAGCAATGCGCCCTCTTCTTCAACAATCTGCCAGACAAAGGACTTTGGCCCAACCGGCTGCACGGCTTCCTCCGGAATGGCTGGGCTGCGGCGCGGTTCGGCATTCACGGTTACGCGCATGAACATCCCAGACCGCAAAACAGCGTCGGGGTTTGGAAGACTGGCCCTTGCCCGAATCGAGCGTGTTATCGGGTCAATTCGATTATCCAGCGTTGCGACGGTGCCAACAAAGACCTCACCGGGTATATCGTCGGTCTCTGCAACAATCTCCGTGCCAGGCTGAACCGCACGCAAGAGCGTTGATGGGACATCGAAATCCAACAGCATTTCACCATCATCGATCAAAGTCGCAACGATATCACCCGGCCGAACGAATGACCCAACACTGACTTGCCGGAAACCCAGAATGCCTTCGAAGGGGGCCACGAGCACGCGATCACTTTGACGTGATTGGAGCGCGCGCAAATTGGCCTCCGCGCTATCGACGTCCCTGCGGGCACGGTCCAGCTCAGACTGGGACACCGCCTCTGCGTCCGCCAGGCGCACCACACGATCAAGTTGCCTGTTGGCTTCGTCTACGTTCGCCTCTGCCGCTTCGACCAGCGCCACCTGTTCACGCTGCGCCAAGGAGACCAGCGTTTTTCCGGCTCGCACACGCTCTCCGTCTTCAAAGTAAACTGCGGTTATGCGATCAGATGCGTTCAGGGTCAGATCTACCTGTTCGCGCGGCAAAAGCGTCCCAAGTGCTTCAATTTCGCGGGAAAAATCGCGTTCAGCAACCGGTTCAGCAAACACGTTGGCCGGTCCGCCCCGCTGCGCAATGGCCTCTGGCGCAAACCCAAAACTGCCGAAAGCCAGTCCCGCGAAGGCGAAGCGCACAACGTTCCAATTAGCCATCTGGCATGTCTCCTGTAGCGCGGCTCGAATTGAACTGGGCGTCAGTCCAGATGCCGCCTAATGCTCTATACGCAAAGATTGCCTGCCTGGTTGTCTCCAGTCGGCTAATTTCCAGTCTGTCTTGAGACTCCAATTGGGCTCTCTGTGCGTCAATTACATCCAGGAAGTCATCAAGACCTTCTTCAAATCTGAGTCTGGCCAGGGATGCCGCCCGTTCAGAGGACTCTGCAGCGGCCTCCAAATCGGCGCGGCGTGCCCGTTCAAACGCATACCCAATGAGGGCTGATTCGACCTCTCCAAGCGCTTGAACCACGACACTTTCATAGTTCGCCACCGCTCTCTTTGTTTGTGCATCCTGCACCTCGATATCAGCTCGCACCCGCCTGAGATCAGGCCCGTCCCAGCGTATGGCAGGGCCTATTGCGAACCCGAAACTGTCCCCCAGGTCATTGTCTTCATTGAACACGCTCAGCAGGTTGGCGTTGAACGTAATTGTCGGAAACAAACGCGCACGTTCCGCCTCCCCAAGCGCCAGTCGCTCAGCAATTTCTCGCTCCGCCGCGCGTACATCGGGTCGACGGCGGATCATCGCTTCGGGTGTCTCGATCTCCAGGACATCCGGAGGAGCCGGTATCTCACCGCTGGCATTATTCAGAGCCATTTCGACCAAGGGCGCCTGCGACAGATGGAGTTGACCTGTAAGGGTCACCAGATTGGCTGCGGCAATCCGCATGCTGGCTTCGAGCTGGGGCAGAATTGAAAGTGTTGCTCGAAACTGGGCCTCGGCGCGCTCCAGGTCGAGGCGCGTGGCGCGGCCATTCTCGAAAAGTGTTCTCAGCAGATCGAAGCTCTCTCCTTGCAAGTCAGCGTTTGACTGCGCAACCGCCAACCGGACCTGGCTGCCGCGGAGCTCCGCA
>JBCCTK010000133.1:0-7100 GCA_039198685.1 Pseudomonadota bacterium
GCCAGTGACGCGGCAAGAAAGGCCTGGCTGCGCATAATTTGTGGCATCAGCGGCTTGAGGTGATTGGCCCTCAGCGTCTCCCCACTTGTGGTGATATCCACAATGACATCGGCAATCCCGCGCGCGGGAGCCGCTTCTGTCGCGCCAGGGTCAGCCAGGATCCGAAAGTCGCGAATGCCCCAATCAGCAAAAGCCTTTCTCGTAATATTGGTATATTTGGTCGCTACCTGAGGGGCGCGGTCTTGGCGCGCGCGCAAGTCAGCAAAGACGTCTATCAACTCCTCCGTCTCAGAGATGTCGATCCAGGTCTGCGGCACACCCACAATCACGTCGGCACGGGCAAACCCAAGGGGTTCCAGCGCCTCTACCCGGCCTGCCAGGTCGCCGCTCTCATGGATCAGATCGAGGCCCGTTACACCGGCGTGGAGCGCCCCGGAGTGGAGTCGCTTGGCAATCTCATCGGCAGGCAGCAGCCACACCTTGACATTGCCGATGCCGGACATTTCAGCGGCATAGCTACGACCGGCACCCGCCTTTTTCACGGGCAAGCCGATGCGGTCCAGAAACGCAAAGGTCTGGTCCTGGATGCGTCCCTTGGAGGCAAGGCCGATGGATAACACGGGTTTCAGGTCCTCATGTGAGACTAAGGATACGATCAGGGCGAAGCATGGCGCCAATTGCCGGCGCATCTTTTGTGCCATTCGACAACGCATGGACAAGCCCATCATAACGTCCGCCGCCGCCCAGGAAGACCTCCCCAGATGTATCAAAGACTTCGAAGACAAAGCCGTCATAATAGCTGAGATGGCGCGACAAGTCGGCGTCGAAACGAATGGACTGTGAGGCGAGGCCACCGGCCCCGAGCCTTTCAAACAACTGTCCAAGGGCATCCAGGCGCTGCTTTGCGCCCTTGGTTTTTACCAGGTCAGCGATCTGCTCAAGCGCGTCTTTAAAGGAGCCTGCAACCGCCAGAACCTGCGCCAGGAGATTCGCATCGCCATCGCGTAGCGCATGGCGTGTTTCAGCGGCTTTGGTAACCAACCTGTCGGCCACATCGCCAATGGATCGTGACCCCAGTTGCTTGAACCCAGACATGGTGAAAATTTCTTCCACGGCCTCATGGGCAGCCTGTTCAGACAGAGTCGAAAGGGCCTCGGCCAAGGCAGATGTTGCTCGCCCCTCTCCCCTGGCAGCACTGACTACGCGTTCAAAGACTTTGGGCTTTGAGACGGCGCGTTGCAGGCGCCACTTCCAATTGGCATGTAGGTCGAAACCCTCGATCACAGCCCAAATGAGCGCTACATCGGAAACAACAATTTGGATATCATTCACACCGACACGGTTTAGAGCATCGATTGTCTGCAACAGCATTTCGGCGTCATCGCCGGGCATTTGACCCGCACCAAACACCTCGACGCCGACCTGGCGCTGCAAGGGCGCAAAAGCTCTCGATTCATCTAAACGCACACGCCGGGCGCCGCGAAAAACCAGATCATCATAGCCGTAGCGTCCAGCGTCAAGGCGCCCACTGGCCACCTCACGCGCAATGGCCAATGTAAGGTCAGGGCGGAGGCAGTATTCGTCATGCTCGGCAGAACTGTATTCGACCAAAGTGTCGCGATAGGTTTCTCCCAGGAACTCCAGATACGGCGTCATCGGCTGGACGGCATCTGTCTCCACGGGTAAAGCCCCACCGTCTGCAAAGGCAGCCCGCAACCCGGTGGCCAGTTCGTCCAAATCAAGGGTCCCAAACAGTTGGCTCATACAGTGCCACCTCGCTTCAGAACCATTTCGATTGCCGCTTCCAGATCCGCAATGGGCACTTCAAATTGCCCGGGCCGCTCTTCTCGCCAGGTCTCATTATCCGTGATGGTTTTGGCTTTCTCGGCCCCCTCGCGCAGGTCCTTGAGGTTGACGATGCCAGCCGCCTTTTCGTCTGCTCCATAAAGCACCACGAGCGGGCTACCGCGCCGGTCGGCATATTTCATCTGGGCGCGCATGCCGGCCCCGCCGAGATAGACCTCGGCCGGAGCGCCCATGCGTCGAACCCGTTCAGCCAAAGCGAAATAATCGGGCATATCCCCGGCCTCGAAAGCTAACACGAGAACGGGCCCCATAGGGGCGTTCAAAAGCGGGCGCTCAGCCATGTTCAAGGCCGAAATCAATCGACTAACGCCGATGGAGAATCCGGTGGCGGGTACACTTTGCCCCGTAAACCGAGCGACCAGGTCGTCATAGCGCCCGCCCCCGCCAACCGATCCCACGCCAATCGGGTCACCTGCCGGCGTCGTCATCTCAAGCTGGGCTTCGAATACGGGCCCAGTGTAATAGTCCAGGCCCCGTACGATAGAAGGATCAATCATGGCACGTGCACCATCATAACCAGCCGCCTCTAGGATGGAGGTGATCGCCTTGATCTCTTCAATCGCGGCAAGGCCGGCCTCGCCAGCCCCAATCACGCCCTCCAAGGCAGCAACGGTAGCAGCGCCATCACCGCGGCCGGCCTGAACGAAGGCAAGCACTTTGTCGATCGAGCCGGGGTTCAGCTTTGCGCCTTGGGTGTAGTCTCCAGACTCATCCAGGCGCCCTTCGCCCAAAAGTGCTGCCACGCCTTCCAGGCCGAGCCGGTCCAGTTTGTCAATGGCACGCAGGATTGTCCCGGCCTGATCCTCAGGTGTGATCGATCCAGTGGTGGAGACCGCATTGAGCACCGCATTCAATGCCTTGCGCGTATTGATCTTCACCGCGTACTCGCCACGCGGCACGCCGATGGCTTCCAGGGCATCGCATGCGATCATAATGATCTCTGCGTCCGCGGCCGGGCCCGGTACGCCCACAGAGTCCGCATCGCATTGCGTGAATTGGCGAAACCGGCCCGGCCCCGGCTTTTCATTGCGCCAAACGGGGCCCGCTTGCCAACGGCGAAAGGGGCGCGTTACTCTCTGGCTGTTCTGCGCGACGTACCGGGCCAAGGGCGCGGTGAGATCATACCGAAGCGACATCCACTGGTCATCGTCGTCGGTCAGGGAAAACACACCCTCATTGGGTCGCTCCTTGTCCGGCAAGAATTTGCCCAGCGCATCGGTGAACTCAAACGCAGGCGTTTCAAGTTGCAGGAAGCCCCAGCGCTGAAAAACGCCTGCAGCCCGCGCGATGAGCGCATCTTCTGCGGCGATGTCAGACCCCAGCCGGTCCTCAAAGCCGCGCGGGGTGCGTGCTTTCAGCTTATTCTTGGACATAGGGGCTCACTGTTTCGGTTCGGCGGCGGAAAAGAGCACCCTTTTAACGTCCTTCGCCGACACGTCCAGTTGAGCCTACCTCTGCAACCGTTCCTTCGATGATGAGGCAGGTTTCCGCTTTCATCTGCGGCAGAGCCAGCCCCACCGTTTTGAGCCATGCGCCCGATATGTCCAGTGTGCCCTCTTGCAAAGCGCAATGCGCTTCGGGAGCTTGGCCTCGCTGGAACGGGGCGCCGGGGTCGAGCCGGGACAAGCGATAGACGCGCGTGTCGTCCAGGAATGGAAGTTGAAGCGCTGGCGGGTAGGCATAGCGGGAAAGCTCAAGGCGATACACGAATACGATGAACTCCCTTTCATCGCCATGGGCCTGCCAGTGGACACTGTCACCCACATCACCGCGCCAGACATCGCCCGTATGCAGTCGATCGCGCTGGGATTTATAGAGCGCGATCCACTTGCGGAGTTCATAGCGCAAATCAGCGCTCAATTGGCGGGGGTCAAGTTCCAGGCCGAAATGGCCTGGCAAGGCCACACCCGCCCGAAAGGCGAGGGATTGGCTACGCCCCGTTAGATGAGCAGGCGACGCACCCACATGGGCGCCCATACGATCCGGCGGGAAGAATTGTAGAAATCCGCGTTGGATCTGTGCGCGGTCGCGCGCGTCGATATTGTCGCTGGTCCAAAAACGGTCTGTGCGCAGCGCGATGCCGGCATCGATGCGCCCGCCACCCGCCGCACATGCTTCGATTTCAACGCCGGGATGAGCCGCCCGCACCCTGTCCAACAAGCGATAATTTGCAAGCACTTGTTGACGATAAGCCGGGCGGGCACTCCCATCACCGGCTTGGGTCAGGGCGCGGTTGTGATCCCATTTCAAGTAGGCGATCGGTAGCTCAGCCAAGAGCGAATCCAGGCGCTCGAAGAGATATTCAGTCACATCGGGGCGGGTCAGATCGAGCACCAATTGGTTACGCGCCGTGCGCTTGTCCAAACCCGGCAGCGACAAGACCCAGTCCGGATGCGCACGGTAAAGGTCGCTATCGGGATTGACCATTTCCGGCTCAATCCACAATCCGAAGGACATGCCCAATTGGATGACAGCCTCTGCAAGCGGTGCCAGCCCTTCGGCATAAATGTTCGAGTCTGGCCACCAATCGCCAAGGCCTGCACGGTCGTTGCGCCGCCCAGAAAACCATCCATCGTCGAGCACAAACCGTTCAACACCCAAGCCCGCAGCGGAACGGGCCAAATCAATTAAGTCGGCTTCGTTGTGATCGAAATAGACCCCTTCCCAGGTGTTTAAGTGCACGGGGCGCGGAAGGACGGGCGCCGGAGATCTCGCCCGGACCGCTGCATGGAAATTACGGGCTGCGCCGTCGCGCCCGTTCGGCGAATAGGTTGCCAGCCAATCTGGGGTCTCAAGGGTCCCTCCGGGCGCAAGCCGGACTTCACCGGGCGCAAGCCACTCACCCGCCATCCAGAGCTGCGTGCCGTCTTCCAGGAGATCAATCGATTGGACGTGGTTGCCAGACCAGGCCAGTTGCGCGCTCCAAACCTCACCTGAATGCTGCCCTGCGCCAGTGCCGAGCACGCTGGCCAGGGGTGGGGTATCATGAGAAGTCAAGCCGCGGCGGTTTTCCCTGCGCCAGGTCGCGGAACCAAGCGCCTGGACATCAGGAACGAACTCCCTGGGATATCGGCCTGTGAAGCTCTCGACACGGCTTGCCCGGGGCGCAAGCGGTAAGGCGCCAGACGCCAACCATACGACATCGAGGACGGCATAACCGGTGTTGCGAAGAGTCGTCCGCAACGTCAGGACATCCGTTTTAGCATCCATCTCGATACTTTGCCGAAGCTCAAGGCCGGCTTTGGCGTCCGTGGCAATCAGCGTTGTCGTGGCGCCCCAATGCTGCACCTGGAAATCCGGAGCAAAGACCCAGTCTTTTCCAGCCCGGTGCGCAAGGCAGACAGCGGGGCCAAATTGGCCGTCGCCAAAAAGCGGTAAAGCTGAAGGCGCCACAGTCTTGTCCAGGGAGAAATCTGCCACTGGCGCAGTGTCTTCCCAATCAGGGACAGATGTGACTGCGCCAAGGCGCGCGCCCCAATGGCGCCATACGGGCACACCCTGGGCTGTAAATTCAATGACGGCACTTGATGTTCGCCCTTGTAGATGAATGAATCGCGTCGCCATGGGATGCCGCCCTCCGCAATTATGAAACAAAGCGAGACATCTCTTCAGCTCGCGCCGTTGCTCATCACGCGTGGCAAACCTGTCGTCAATCCAACAAAATCAGAGCATTGGAGCGGGTACACGGAATCGAACCGAGATCCTCAGCTTGGAAGGCTGCTGCACTACCGTTGTGCTATACCCGCGCCGGATCGGTGCAGATACTTCGGGTAAGACGGATTTGCAAGGGGACGATGACAATCGCATTCAAGCGATGCGGTGGGCGAGATCACCCAAAGCCCAAGACGTTTGAGACGCGGCCCCAAAGCCTGAAGAGCACGAAAATAGCCCCAAGCAAAGACGCGGCTGCAGCCAGCAGGACGAACCCATCGCGCGCCGTCAAGCCAAGCCCGAACAGCAACACGGCAATGCCCGGCAAGACAGGCCCAAACGGAACAAATCCCAGCGGAAAACTGACCAGCGCCGCGGCTATGCAAATGATAGCCACTAACTGGGCAAAGGGCGGGGCCGTTAGGAAGGTCAGACGCGGGCGCAGCACAGCATCGATCCTGCGGACATGGCCTTCCGACAGTTCCACCCCTTTGAGAAGGTCCTCACGCCGAAACTCAAATTTCAAGAAACGACCCGGCACCCAGGGGCTCGGCTTACCGATGAGAATCTGGACCGCAATCATCAAGATCAGAAGAGACACAAACCAGGTGGCCCCGGGAATGACCGTCAATGGGCTGATCGCAATGAAGCCAAGCAGCAAGAGAATTGGCCCGTAGGAGCGCATGCCCACAGCATCCAATAGGTCCCGGGCGGTGACGGTGTCGCCGGACGTTTCATCAACCAGGGCGCGCATGAGGGAGGAGAGGTTCCGGACTGGAATCACGGTTTAATACTCCAACAAAACCGACGAACACTATGGACGATAGGTGTGATGCTATGCCCGCCGCCAGGTTGACCCTCCGGCACCATCCATGACCTCGATGCCTTCTTCGGCCAGGCTATTGCGAATTCGGTCGGCCTCCTCCCAGTTCCTATCCGTCCGCGCCTGCACTCGCGCCTCCACAAGCGCGTCAATCCGGGCCTTATCATCGGCGTCTCCGGTCTGTTCCCAATGGGAAGGCGATTGCTGCAGCAGGCCCAGCAATTCGCCGGCATCAAGCAGGTTTGCCCGGGCCTGGGCCATGGCGGCCGGATCTTTCTGGTCGGCGGCGGTGTTGGCTTCAGTCGAAAGGCGCGCAAGCTCTGCCAGCGCATTGGGCGTATTCAAATCATCAGCGATGGCATCATATATGCCCGTATCATTGGGCTCGGCGCCCGTTTCAGGCCAGACCCGGCGAAGGGCGCCGTAGAGCCGGTCCAATGTGGACTTCGCCTGAATCAGGAGCCCTTCGGTCCAGTCCAGTGGCGCGCGGTAATGGCCAGATAGCAAAGCAAACCGAATGACCTCACCAGGCCAGGCCTCCCGCAAGTCTTTCAGCAGAACCACATTGCCAAGGGATTTCGACATTTTCTCCCCCGCCATGTCGAGAAAGCCGTTGTGCAGCCAGTAATTGGCCAAGGGTGCACCGTGGGCACACTCCGATTGGGCGATCTCATTCTCGTGGTGGGGAAACTGGAGGTCAATCCCACCGCCATGGATATCGAGGGTTTCACCCAGATGCTTTGCTGCCATGGCCGAGCAC
>JBCCTK010000134.1:0-7097 GCA_039198685.1 Pseudomonadota bacterium
ATAGCTCAGCTGGATAGAGCGCTGCCCTCCGAAGGCAGAGGTCTCAGGTTCGAATCCTGATGGGTGCGCCATCTCCATTTTTTGGCCCTGAAACACATTTAGCGCCATGAAAGGGCTTGATGAATCAACGGTGAAAACGCCCCTGGAGCGTGGATAGGCGATTTGGCCTGAAGACCGGCAGTGGACGCGCGCTCACTGGCGTTCTCCCATGGCGGGAAAACCCTTCCCGCGAGGGGTGACATTCAGAGGAAGGCAAAGATCAGCAATCGAAGGCCCGTCCCTCGGGCGAAAAGGGACGGGCGAAACGGATCAATTTATACCTGAAGGGGCTGTCAGGCGTTAGTCGTCCGTCTCGTCTTTCGACTGCGCGCCATCACCATGGCTGAAGGCATGGCTATGACGGCGCTGGGAGACATGGATGTGGACCTGCGTTCCCCCCGAAGCCAGAAAACGCTCCTTTTCGGCCTCCGTCAGATTTGGATCCGCCAGGATCGCAGCTTCTACGGCTTCACGGTCTGCCTTTTCATCGATGCAGATGGCCTTGTCACCCGCTCGGCTGGTGACGATGGCAACGTCGACATCGCGCATGTCTTCATCGTCGCAAGCCTCGTGGAGATCCCTAATGGACTGGGCGCTGCGCTCAACAAGGGCCTCGAACTCTGGAGAGTCTGTTATCGATTCAACGTGGGCACTGACTTTCTCCACTTCAGCTTCGAATGCGGCAATATCTATTTCGAATGAGGTCTCGAAATTGGCTTCGAAATCCTCAGCCCAACGCTCAATCTGCTCTTCAAAGACGTCCGCGCGGACTTCGATTTGCTCTACCAAGGCCTCGATCTCTTCCTCGTCGAGTACAAAGCTCAACTTGTCTCCTTCCCCGCTGACAATCACTGCTTTGCCACCGTGAAAACTGAGAGATGATCCGTCGACCGCCATGGTTACGATCCCTGTCAGGGCCTCCAGGCCTTCCAGATCTCCCAGAGTTTCCAGGAAAGAGAGGTCCATCATGGGTGGCTCGGGTGGGGTTGGAGGTGTTGGTGGTGCCGGAGGCTCTGGCCATTCAATCTCTTGGATTTTGTCCAATTCGGTCTCAACATCAGCCATGGGATTGGACAGGAACACCAACTCGCGTCCAGATCTGGAAGGGTCAGACGTGACAAAGACCCGGGTGAAGGATGTCTCAGTCGTGTCCGCGCCACCTTTCAACTCAGCTTCCTGGGCTGTTGCCGTTGTGAGCAGCGCGACAGCGCCCACAGACAATGATAGCGCCAGGGCAAGACGCTTCTTCGGTGGCGTGGGGCTCTCGGACTGGAGCATGGCAAAGCGTTCCTTGATCGAATGGTTAAGCGGTAGCGCGGCAGCAAATGCGGGCGCGCCACCCGGACGCGACAGGCGAATGGCCTTGAGGAGAGTCGCGCCATAGCTGTGAGGGGTGGTGGTCTTCAGAGCCAGCACATCCGCATCGCAGGCTGCTTCCTGATCCGCACGAAAGGCATCAAGCGCGTTCCAGGCCAACGGATTGAGCCACTGGATGGCAGCAACGAAATGCGCAGCCTGCAGAGCCAACAAATCGCCCCGCTTCACATGCATCGCCTCATGGGTCAGTGCGATGCGTTGCTCGTCTTCCGTATAGTCTTGTTCGAACCAGGCCGGCACGAGGATGACCGGACGCAGGAGACCTGTGACCAACGGAGCGCCGCATAGAAAGCTGGTGCGAACGGGCACATTCCGCGTCAGTCCGACAATTGCTTGGACGTCTTGGGCGATTACGTCCAGCCGTTCCGAAGGCGGCTTTGAATCATTGCGAATGAGCCGTGAAAATTGCCATTGGGCAAAGAGCTGGCGGACAACCAACACTGCAGCGCCTGTGATCGAGAGTAGGATGATGGCGGTTATAATCTGGTCGATACTGGGCAACGCCAGGGCCACGGGCGCCGCGTCCATGACAGGTTGAGCCATCGGGCCGGGCGCCGCCTCGACGATCGTTGAAGGGGCAAGCCCTGCGCCGGGCTCTGGAATGGAAGTCAGCATATCCGATTTCAGGCTGGGTGGCGGCGCTGTGCCTTCTATCGAAGGGATCTGAGCGGGGAGCGATGTCGGCGCCGGGGCGGCTTTGGCTGCAAACCAGGACAACGGCGACATCCAATTCGGGATGGGAGGCATAACGAGGCGCGCCAGGGGTAAGGCCCAAAGCGCATAGGCTGCTTTTGCCCCAAATGCCCTTGCGAAAGGACGGCGCACCAGCAAAACCAATCCAATAAGCAAAGCGACTGACAGATAGGTGATGATCATGATTTCAGCCTCTCGATGAGGGATTCCAACTCGGCGATGTCGTCGTCTGTCAGGCCTTTGCTGTCCGCCAGATGCGCAACCAAGGGCGCCGCGCGGCCGCGATACACCTTGTCAACAAAACGTTCCGTGGCTCGGGCCTCATAATCGGTCTGGCGCAGGAGCGCGGAGTAGAGGAATCTCCGACCCTCTGGTTCAGCCTTCAGCGCCCCCTTCTCGGTCAGGCGCGCAAGCAGCGTTTTGACGGTTTGGCGAGACCAATTCTGGTCTCCTTCCAAGGCCGTGTGGATGTCAGCGGCAGAGAGGCCGGGCCTGGCCCAAACCACACGCATCACAGCCAGTTCTGCATCGGTAATCTGCATTCGGGATCTCCCTTGCACTCTTGACTACACTTGTCGTCGTACAGCCGACTACAGGTGTAGTCAATATGATTTCATCGTCTTTCCGAAATGTTAGAAAGACCGTTTAGGGGTTGTCAGGGTGCGTCAGCTTGGCCACCTAGGGGTCTGATATCCGCATGGAGAGGGCCATGAGCAACAATCCGGACACAGGCGCACGCCCGCCGGCCTGGACTCGACTGAAGTTCGAGGCGGCCGCGGCGGCTGCCGATGAGCCAACCTTGGCCAGCTATATCAATGCGGCCATTCTCAGCCATGACAGTCTCTGCCAGGCCCTTTCCTATCATTTGGCTGAAAAGCTGTCTGGGGCGGATATGGGCGCGCTACAGGTGCGCAGGATCTTTGAGCGCGCCTATGATGGGGACCCGCGCCTGGTTGAAGCAGCCGAGGCGGATATGTGGGCTGTTCTCGACCGCGACCCTGCCTGCCGAGGCCTTTTGCAACCCTTCCTTTTCTTCAAGGGGTTTCTTGCGTTGCAGACCTATCGCATCGCACACCAACTCTGGGCCCAGGGCAGGGAGACACTCGCTTTTTACTTCCAGTCCCGCTCAAATGAGTTGTTTGGCATCGATATTCATCCCGCTGCCCGGATCGGCACGGCCATCATGCTCGACCACGCCTCCGGCATCACGATTGGCGAAACCGCCCATGTCGGTGACGACTGCTCCCTGCTCCATGGCGTCACGCTAGGCGGCACAGGCAAGGAAGTCGGCGACAGACACCCGAAAATCGGGCGCGGTGTCCTCCTCTCGGTGGGCGCAAAAGTGCTCGGAAACATATCCGTTGGCGATGAAGCCAAGGTCGCGGCAGGCTCGGTCGTGCTGAAAGATGTGCCGGCGCGATGCACCGTGGCCGGCGTTCCGGCGAAGATGGTCGGTGGACCATGTGGCGAACCGGCTAAAAACATGGACCAGGGGATCCCGGGGAAATGAATGGGATTCGGCGCGGAACCCGCCACCTTCGAGCACCCAGCCCATGGGTATCATCAGAGGGTATCATCAGACACGAAATGACGCTGTGTCTGCGCAGGGAGTCCTGAAGGCTTAGAGGCCGTATCCGCAAAAACAGGGGCCCGAGGGCCAGGCTGTAAGCGCGATTAGTTTGGCCACAAAATGTATTCATCCGCGTCAAGAAAAGGGTCTGCCAACGTCTTGTCTATTCGGATCGGACTAACCAGCGTGTGCGGATAAAGCGGGTCAACGGCATCAGCATGGTGCTCTGCCAGCAGGGTCTGAAGCTCGGCCAACTTGCCGGGCCGCTCATCGGCCAGATTACGCTGCTCGGTTGGGTCATTGGCCAAGTCAAAAAGCCAGACCTTGTCCTGAAGGCCGTCAACATGCAGCTTCCAGTGCCCCGCGCGCACGACTTTATAGTCACCGGATTGCCAGAAAATAGCGTCATTAGGGCGGGAAATGGTACCCTCCCCTGTCGCAGCTGGAAGTATATTCTGGCCATCGATCTCAATCCCTGCAGGCAAGCGCGCGCCCGCAGCCGCGGCCAGTGACGGCATAACATCAATGTGGGCGACCGGTGAATCGACACGCGTGCCGGGTGAAATCTCTGCTGGCCATTTTACGAACATGGGAACGCGGATGCCGCCCTCAAACAAGGTGATCTTCCAGCCCCGGTAGGGCGCATTGATTTGCGGCAAGCCAACATACCCTGCCCCACCATTGTCGCTTGAGACGATGATGATCGTATTGTCCGACAGGCCTTCTTCCTCGAGTTTGGCCACTATCCGCTCCACACTGCGGTCCAGGGCGCGCAGCATGGCGGCATAAACGCGTAGACGGTGCGGCTGGATATCACCGACCGCCTCATAATCCTCGCGGGTGGCTTGCAGGGGCGTGTGCACCGCCCAGTGGGCAAGATAGAGGAAAAAGGGCCTGTTCCGGTTCGCCTCGATCACCCTCAGGCTTTCATCGGTCCACCAATCGGTCAGGTAGCCGCCTGGCTCGAAGGGTTCGCTTCCGTTGAAAGACGCCGAATACTGACCCGTCGCCCAAAGGAATTGGTCAATGGGGTCGAAATCCAGCTTCGCGTTGACGACCCTTGGATCCGCTTCAGGCAGGAAGAGCAAATTGTCCATCATCAGGCTTTCATTGAAGCCCTGGGCATTCGGCGTGCTGCCGGCAACCCTGCCAAGGTGCCACTTCCCGATATGCGCCGTGTGGTAGCCGTGCGTTTGCAACACTTCAGCCAGAGTTACTTCGGAGGATGGCAGACCCTTTTCCGCATAGGGCAAACCTTCTTCGACGGCCGCGCGATTATAGTCCACTTTCGGCAGCGAGCCTGCATCCATACCATTGGAGATGAGGGAAACCACGCGGCCCATGCCATCGGGTGTTGGCGTAAACTCAAAGCCGGTTCGGGTCGGATATCGGCCCGTCAAGAGCATCGCCCTGGACGGCGCACATGTCCCCGTGCCGCTATAGGCCTGGGTGTATATTGCGCCATCTCGGGCCAATTGGTCGATGCTCGGCGTTCGCACGCGTCCATCGGCAACGCCTCCACCAAAGGTCGACAGGTCATTGATCCCGAGATCGTCCAGGAGGATGAAAATGATATTGGGCGGGCGCTCGGATGGTGCAAGCGTTGCCTCTTCTGGGCCTTGCTCCCACGCCACACGCCGGTGTTCCGCAACCGGGTAATGGCCCGCCTTTACCCGGTTCAAAGCGACCTCTGTGAGAATGGCGGCCCGGTTTATCCAGGCCAAGCCTGCCGCAACACTTGCCATGACGACGAGCGCCAGAAGCCATTTCTTCAGCATGGCTGGTCTCCCTAAAGCCCGAGCACGCGTTTCGCGATGATGTTCTTCTGAATCTCGTTTGTGCCACCATAGATGCTCTGGGCACGGCCGGCGAAATAGGACGCGATGGCAGGCGGAGCATAGGCGGTTTCCGGCGCTATGTTAAAGTCACCCCGTGCGGAATCTGGCGTTTTGGCGAGCGCCGCCCGTGCGCCGGCCTCGATCATCAACTCCGTGATTTGCTGGTGGGTTTCTGTGGCAAGGATTTTGACAATTGACGCTTCGTTTCCCGGAGAGCCGCCAGCACTCACGGCCGAGAGAATGCGTAAGACCTGCATTTCCAGACCATCCAGGGCAATATTTGCCGATGCGAGCTTGTGGGCAAAGTCCTCATCATCAATCAGCCGCCGGTTGCCACCATCTTCAGCGGCGCTCGCGAGACGCTTTAAATCACTCAGCATCTTCCGCTTGCCGCCAATGCGGGCATAGGAAGTGCGCTCATGGCCGAGTAAGTATTGGCTGTAGCTCCAACCCTTGCCTTCTTCACCGATGCGATAGTCAACAGGTACACGCACATCCTTGAAATGAACCTGGTTGAGGTAGTGCTTGCCATCGATCGTAATGATGGGTGTCAGCGTGACTCCGTCCCGCTCCATTTCGCAGCAGATGAAGGTGATGCCTTCCTGCTTCCTGCCTTCATTGGATGTGCGCGCGAGCAGGAAAATCCAATCGGCATGCTGGGCCGCGCTGGTCCAGATCTTCGTACCATTGAGGACGTATTCATCGCCTTCGCGCACCGCAGAAAATTGCAGGCTTGCGAGATCCGAGCCCGAATTGGGTTCAGAATAACCTTGGGCCCAGCCGTCCCGGCCGGACCGTATGCCGTCGAGCCATTTGTCTTTCTGATCATCGGAGCCAAAGGTGTAAATCACAGGGCCAACATAAATTACCCCCATAGGTGTAACCGTGGGTGCACCGGCACGCTCCAACTCCTCATCAAAAATATATTGTTCTTCAAGGCTCCAGCCCGGACCGCCAAATTCCTCCGGCCAGGCGCTGGCCAGCCACCCCTTCGCCCCCAGGGCCATTTCCGCCCTGCGGACTTCGGGGGTGCTGAGGGAACGCCCATTGCGCACGGTCTGAAGAATGTCCACTGGGTAGTCGCGCTCGAAAAAGCCACGCACCTGGGCTCGAAAACCGTCCAATTGCGGGTCAAAATTCATATCCATGGGGCGTCTCCTCCATTTTTTGTTAGAGTAGCGTGCTGTAAAAAAATCGAAAGCGGTAACGCGAGGACCTCCATGAAAGCTTTAACGTGCGCGATTTGCCTGGCGCTCTTGTCGTTCGCTTCCATCGCCCAGATCACAACCGACGCACTCGAAACGATAGCCTCAGATCTTCGCCGCGATACCGGCGCGCCAGCCATTGCAATTCTCGTTATGGACAATGGCGTGGTCGAGGCTGAAGCCACGACTGGTTTACGCGCGATATCCAGCGACAGCCCAGCAGAAAACGGAGACCTCTGGCACCTGGGGTCGATCACGAAATCCATGACCGCGACCCTGGTGGCAAGGTTGGTCGAACGCGGCGAAACCCGTTGGACCCTCACTCTGGAAGAGGCATTGGGCGATGAGATTGAGGGCATGGATCCTGCCTTTGCA
>JBCCTK010000135.1:0-6831 GCA_039198685.1 Pseudomonadota bacterium
CCGGGTACCAGCTTCTGATCTCCTGCTCGAACTACGATGGCGTGGCAGACAACCAAGCGATAGACACCTTGTTGGCCAAGGATGTCGACGGGTTGATTGTGACCATGGTCGCCCCAGAGCGCAGCGCTCCCCTGCGGCTGGCCAAGACGCGCAATGTCCCGGTATCGCTGATGTTTCATGATCCGATAGACGGCATCCCCTCAGCCCATGTCGACAATTTCGAGGCCGCGCGCGACGTGGCCCGGCAGTTTGCGGCGCTGGGGCATCAACGCACCGTATTTTTATCCCTGCGCTTTGCCAGTTCTGACAGGTCTCGCAATCGCTATGCCGGATTTCATGCGGAGTGCAGAGCGCTTGGTCTTTGTGACCCGGCCTTGATCGAATTGAACGAGGCTGAAGCCAATACCCCCGAAAAACTGGCTCGGATCTTGGCGCAATTGGACAGTGCCACCGCGATTTTTGCATCGAATGATTTTTTGGCCATCGCGGTGCAAAAGGCAGCACGCCAGATCGGATGGCGGGTGCCCGATGACCTGTCCGTTGTTGGCTTTGACGGCATTGAAATCGGCCGCCTTCTGGATGTGCCCCTCGCCACGATTGAGACCGCGCCTGAGGCCATGGGCCGACAGGCCGCTGAAACGCTTTTGAACATGACGCAAGGGGTGGCCGAGCCGCAAAGGCCGCCCTTGCCCTACCATTTTCGGACTGGGGCCACGCTCGCTCACCCGGGGCCGAAAATTCATGACGACGACCAGGTTGCCCCCTGGCCGCCGTCTGTTCTCTCGCTCAAGACCGATCTCAAACAAGGATGAACCAATGAAACATACTGTAATTGCGGCGCTTTTCACAACTGCCATTGCTGCGCCTGCCCTGGCGGAGGATGCCATCTGCTACAATTGCCCGCCGCAATGGGCCGATTGGGCGTCTATGCTGAAGGCCATCGACGAAAAGCTCGATATCCAGATGCCGCACGACAACAAAAATTCCGGCCAAACGCTGAGCCAGCTTTTGGCAGAACGTGACAGCCCGGTGGCCGACGTGGCCTATTACGGTGTCACAACGGGCATCAAGGCAGGCAATGAAGGCGTGGTGGAGCCCTATAAACCCGCAGGCTTTGACGAGATTCCCGACGGGTTGAAGGACCCGGACGGCAACTGGTTTGCCATCCATTTTGGGACGCTGGGTCTGTTCGTGAATGTCGATGCATTGGGTGGCGCGCCCGTGCCGCAGTGCTGGGCCGATCTGACCAAGCCTGAATATCGCGGTATGGTGGGGTATCTCGATCCGTCATCGGCCTTTGTGGGCTATGCGGGTGCCGTGGCCGTGAATATGGCCAATGGCGGTGATCTGGGCAATTTCGATCCGGCGATTGAATATTTCAACGCGCTGGCCGAAAACGACCCGATTGTGCCCAAGCAGACCTCCTACGCCCGTGTCGTGTCGGGCGAGATCCCGATCCTCTTTGATTACGACTTCAACGCCTATCGCGGAAAATACGAAGAGGACGACAATTTCGAATTTGTTCTTCCCTGCGAAGGGTCTGTGCGGGTGCCTTACGTGATGAGCCTCGTCAAGGACGCCCCGAACCCGGAGCTTGGCAAGCGCGTTCTCGATTTCATCTTGTCTGATGAAGGTCAGGCGATCTGGACCAACGCGTATCTGCAACCGGCCCGTCCGGTTGAGCTGCCTGCCGAGGTTGCGGCCCGGTTCCTGCCAGCATCCGACTACGAACGCGCCGTCGCGGTCGACTATGCCGAAATGGAAAAAGCACAAGCCGGTTTCGGCGAACGCTATCTCGAAGAAGTGCGCTGATCTTTGAAACAAGGAAGGCGGCCTAAGGGCCGCCTCGCCCACCTCTGCAAGCCCCCCATGACCTCTCGTTTCTTCGCCCTTCTCTGCCTCTTGCCGCTGGCGATCTTCAGTCTGGCATTTCTGGCGCTGCCATTGGTGCAGCTCTTCGCAGGGGCGGTGGAAGGTGATCTTGGTTGGGGCATCTATCTCGAAATCCTCAGAACGCCCCGTTACCTGTCAACACTTTGGCAAACCGTGGTCATTTCGATCTTGGTCACCATTACCGCGCTTGCCGTTTCAACAACGGCGGGTCTGTTTCTGGCGCGAAATCGATTCTGGGGCCGGGGATTACTTTTGTCGATCCTCACCCTGCCGCTGGCGTTCCCGGGCGTTGTTGTGGGCTTCATGATCATTCTTCTGGCCGGTCGCCAAGGCCTGATCAACGAACTCACGCCCGGCCGCGTGGTCTTTGCCTATTCCTCTTTTGGTCTCTTTCTCGGCTACCTCTATTTTTCGATCCCGCGCGTGCTTCTAACGGTCATGGCGGCTGTCGAAAAACTGGACCCGGCGATTGAAGAAGCGGCCCGCACGCTCGGCGCGCGTCCGTTTGCGATTTTGCGCGATGTGCTGCTTCCAGGCCTCGCCCCGGCCCTCGTGGCGTCGGGTGCCATCGCCTTTGCAACGGCCATGGGCGCATTTGGGACCGCATTCACGCTGGCCACGGATATCGATGTGCTGCCGATGGTCATCTACACTGAATTCACATTGTCGGCGAACATCGCCATGGCATCTGCCCTGTCGATCCTTCTGGGGTTGGTGACATGGGTCTTGTTGCTCTGGGCGCGCAGTTTTGCTGGCGCCACTGTCGCAGGGGGCGGGTGAGATGCGCATCGGGTTTTTCATCCAACTAACTGTGACGCTTTTGGCCGCCGCCTTTTTGATCGTCCCGGCGGTACAGTCGATCCTTGCGGGCCTGACGGTCAATTATTTCCGCGGCCTGTCCTCCGGCCTGACGTTGAAATGGGTGTTCGAGGTTTGGGACCTCTACGCCGACAGCATCTTGTTGTCGCTCTGGCTGGCACTCGGCTCTCTGGTGGTAACCCTGATCATTGGCGTCCCTGCGGCCTATGGGCTCGCACGCAACCCGGGCCGAACCTCGCGCATCCTCGAAGAATTTGTCTCTTTGCCTCTGGCCGTTCCTGGTCTTGCCCTCGCTCTTGCCCTGCTTCAACTCTATGGCACGATGAAGGGCTTCCGCCTCTCGCCCATGTTCATTCTCGTGGGTCATATCCTCTACACCCTGCCTTTCATGATCCGGTCCGTTCTCGCCGTGATGGCGGCCATGGATCTCAAAACGCTGGAAGAAAGTGCCGCCACACTGGGCGCACCGCCCTGGCGCACCTTCATCGATATCGTGGTGCCAAACGCCATGCCAGGCATTCTGGCGGGCGCGCTCACGGTCGTGACGCTGTCGATCGGCGAGTTCAACCTCACATGGATGCTCCACACTCCGCTTCTCAAGACCTTGCCCGTGGGGCTGGCCGATAGCTATGCCTCGATGCGGCTTGAGATCGCGTCAGCCTATACGCTGGTGTTTTTCATCATGATTGTCCCGCTCCTGACCGCGATGCAGTGGGCCACAAACCGACTGTCCAGGATCAATCAATGACCCTCAAACTGGAAAACGTGGCAAAGACGTTCCCGGATGGAACCCGCGCGCTTCTGACCACCGATCTGGAAGTGGGCGCGGGCGAAATCATCTCGCTGCTGGGGCCTTCGGGCTGCGGCAAGACCACGCTTTTGCGCATCATCGGCGGGCTGGAAAATCCTGATGAGGGCGGGCGCGTTTATTTCGACGGTCAAGACGTCACCGATCTCCCGGTCGAGCAACGGCGCATAGGCATGGTGTTTCAATCCTACGCGCTGTTTCCAAATATGAATGTCCGCCGCAACATTGGCTACGGGCTGAAGATGCTCAAAGTGGCGCAACAAGAAATTGATGCGCGCGTGTCCGAAGTTATCGAGATGTGCCATTTGGGCGGGTTTGAAGAACGATCGGTCTCGGCGCTGTCAGGAGGGCAGAGGCAACGTGTGGCTCTGGCACGGGCCGTGGCGCCACGGCCCCGGATCCTGCTTCTGGACGAGCCGCTGTCGGCTCTGGATGCGGCTTTGCGAGATCGCCTGCGCGATGAACTGGCCACGTTGCTCAGGCGGTTCGAGATCACAGCGGTCTTTGTCACACATGACCAGACGGAGGCGCTCGCGATTGCCGATCGTGTTGCGGTGATGAGCCAAGGCATGGTTCAGCAAATCGCGCCACCCGAAGTGCTTTACCGTCATCCTGCGTCGGACTTCGTGGCCGAGTTTGTGGGCGACGCTCAAGCGTTGCGCGGCGCGACAACAAAGGATCAATTGAAGTTGCCCGGCGGCACGCAGGCCTTGCCCGCTGATGGTGAGGGATGCACCGCTTTTGTCCGGTCTGAAAACGTGACCCTCGATCCAAGCGGCAGTCTGAAAGGTAAGGTCGCCAGTGTTGTCTTCTTGGGAACCCATTACCGGATCGGTCTGGAACAGGTGTCTGACGGGATCCTCTTTGCACACCATTCCGGCCCGGCCCCTGAGATCGGCAGCGAACAAGCGGTGCGTATAGACCCTGCGAACGTGATGCTTCTCAAACAAACCGGGTTGGCGCAATGACACAGGTTCTTCAAATCACGGACACACACATCGTCGCCCCAGGCCAACGTGCCAATCGGGTCGTAGACACCGGGGCGGCCCTTACTGCGGCGGTAGAAACAATTGCAGCATTCCAATCCCGAATCGGCAAGATTGATCTTGTCGTTTTCACAGGTGATCTGACGGATCATGGCAGCCAGGAGGAATTCACTGAGTTCAAACGGCTGATCCGGCCGCTTGATCTGTCCATGATTGCCGTGCCTGGCAACCATGACAATCGGGAAAACATGCGTGCGGCCTTCAAAGATATGCCGTGGATGCCGCCCCATGGGCCCATAAATATCCGCGTCGATCTTGAAGATGTCACGATCCTCGCTCTCGACACTCTGGTCGATGGCGCGCCTTATGGTGCGCTGTCTCAAACCACGCTGGAGTGGCTTCGAAAGATGCTTGCAGAGACCGGTGAAAACTCCGTCCTCTTGGCCATGCATCATCCACCTTTCGCGTCTGGAATTGCGCTCATGGATCGCCAAGGGCTGCAAAATTCTGAGGACCTCGCCTCAATAATCGCGGACTGCGACAGCACTTGTCGGATCATCGCGGGTCACCTTCACCGCAACGTTGCGTCCCTTTTTGCCGGCCACCTGACAACCGTTTGCCCCGGGACATCTCATGCAGTCACGTTGGATTTGGGGCCATCCCCAAACAACACATTGACCATGGAGCCGGGCGGCATGCAGCTTCATTGTTTTGCCACAGAGAACACGACACACACCCTGTCAGTCGGCATTTTTAATGGGCCGTTCGATTTTGTACCTTGAAGAAGCTTTCTCCCGGATAGGGAAATGATCATATTTTGGGTTGCCTCTTAGGCAGAGTTAGATCGTCCGGTACACCGCTATCACCCAGCAGTGATCGACTTTGCTCATTGGACGCGATTGTTCTTGTTGGCAAGTCGCGGTTGTTTGACATTCTGCGGTACTTTGGAGGTATGAGCTCTGAGCCGTCGGTCGGCTCAAGTTTTGCAAACGACGGCTTCCAAATGCCGAATGTCGGCGCATCGTGCTAGACCGGTGAAAACGCCAGATCATCTCGACCTTCGAAATGTCTGCTTTCGGGACGAGGTCGCAGCTCCATCCGCTGCATAGCCGCAAGTCCGCTTCGAGCCCAAAGTGACTGATACTGCAGGGCGCACGAATGGCTGAGGTGCGCGGACTTCGGCCATTCGCGGCTGTCAAAGACACAAAGAGAGCTGCCGAAGCCGTGTTTTGAAACGTGTGAAGGTGGCGCGGTCCCGCTCTGCGAGGGGACGGTGCCTTGGGGAAAGGTGCCTTGGCTAAAGCGGTTTCGTCAGCAGGATCCAATCGTTCCCAGGGCCGTCCCAGCCACCCTTGAGGATGGGGCGGCGGGCCCTTTCGGTGTAGCCATGGGCGGCGTAGAGCGCGCGCGCTGGAGCGTGGGCGTCAGAGACGACCAAGCAGATCAGATCGTGGCGGCCGGCGCGGGCGATGGCCTCGGCTGTTGTCGAGCAGTCGGCGGGCGTGGCCCTGGCGGCGGGCACTCTCGACAGTGGCGAGGTCGTTAAGATACCAGATGCCGAGGACGAGATTTTGAAGCTCAAGAACGGGGCGGTAGATGCCGAGCTCCGCGAGTTCCATGGGCTCCAGCCCAATAGGATTTCCCAAGAATACCGCTTCGACACCCTCGCCTCGATCCACGACGACCACGGTCTGTCCGTCTTCCATGCGGCCGATCTGGCGAAGGCGGCCGATTTCCCACGGATCACCCTCAGCGCCAGCCTTCTCCTGCCAGTGGTGCAGGAGGAGGCCGCCCGAGGCTGCGTTGTTGAGCCGCGCGACGACCGCCGCATCATCGCGACGGAAGGGGCGAAGCGGCGGCGCGAGCGGGATCGGGCAAGCGGCTTCCGTGAACATGGGCATGCTGGGCATGGGTGCTCTTCCCTCAGGTTTGTTCAGCAGACTTTAACAGCATATCTGCACTGCCCTACGATTCGCCTCTTCAATCGACTGACAGGTCCCGCGGGTCAGGCCTTCCACGCACGTGCCGGCAGCGGCTGTCGTGTAGGCAAGCATATTTCGGCGGACCACCGCGCCATGTGCGAACGACCGCTCCATACACGTTTCTGCCGGACGTATCCGTCACAAGGATCAAATTTACGACGGACAGCATCCTGCCATCATCGCGCCTGTTGCCTGGGACCGGGTTCAGCAGATGCTGCAAGATCGGGCAGCAAAGCCTCGAGGCGCCAAACGCAAAACCCAACGATCCCTGTTGGTCGGCAAACTCTTCGATGAAACTGGCGATCCGTTGACACCCAGCCATAGCAGGAAGAATGGCAAACGA
>JBCCTK010000136.1:0-6687 GCA_039198685.1 Pseudomonadota bacterium
GCAACCTTTTTCAGCCAGTTCCAGCAGAGTGGCCAATTCGGCGCGCGTCATGGGGCGTTCTTCGCCTGTGCCCTGAACCTCAATGAATCCGCCATCGGAGCTCATGACAACGTTCATGTCGCCTTCGCCACCGCTGTCCTCAGGATAGTCCAGGTCCAGAACCGGCGTATCCTGAAAGAGCCCGACAGAGATCGCGGAAGCCTGCTTCAGAATCGGATTTTGAGAGATCACGCCTTCCTCCATCAAATAGCGGCAAGCCAGCGCCAAAGCGACAAATCCGCCTGTGATAGAGGCTGTTCGCGTTCCGCCATCGGCTTGGATAACATCGCAATCGATCGTGATCTGGTTTTCGCCAAGCGCCGAGAGATCAACCACCGACCGGAGCGAACGGCCGATCAGGCGCTGGATTTCCTGGGTCCGTCCAGACTGTTTTCCGCGCGCAGCTTCTCTGTTTCCACGCGTGTGCGTTGCCCGGGGGAGCATGCCGTACTCGCCCGTCACCCAGCCCTTGCCAGAACCGCGCATCCAACCCGGGACTTTGTCGCTCCAACTGGCCGTGCACAACACATGTGTGTGACCGAACTTGGCCAGGCACGAGCCTTCCGCATATCGCGTCACCCCCGTTTCCAGGGAGACTTGTCGCAGTTCATCAGCGGCGCGGCCGGAGGGGCGGATCAGTTTGGGCATGGGGCATCCTCAACAGTGGTGTCTTGCGGGCCGTCTCGTGACGCGTTTTCCAAGACAAGTCCACACACTCGCCGGCGCCGAGATCAGTGCGGCAACCGCATTCGTGCCCTGAGGCCTCCGAGCGATGAGATTTCGAGGCGAACATCACCGCCATGGCCGCGGGCGGTGTCCCTCGCAAGGGCCAGCCCCAATCCACTGCCTGGCAAGTAGTCTGATCGTTTGTCATCCAGCCGCATGAAGGGTTTGAAGGCATCTTCGCGTTTCTCAGCTGGAATGCCCGGTCCGTCATCATCCACTAAGATGTCGGTGCCCTTTGGCCCTTCCTTGAGGTCGATGAGCACATGGTCACCGTAAGTCACCGCATTGTTTACGAGATTGGTGATGGCCCTGGACAAGGCCAGCCTCCGACCCGTGAACGCGATATCGGGAAGATCTGCAACACTGACCTGGTCGCCGGCACGCGTCGCTGCTTCACGCAACATTTCATCGAGCCGAAATGTGGTGGCCTGCTCGGTTTCTTCCCCGCGCGCAAAAGCGAGATACTCGTCAAGCATTTCGCCCATGCGCGACACATCCTGTTTGGCCGCGCGCAGGTCTTCCGTGTCGTCCATCATCGCCAATTGCAATTTGAGACGGGTCAGGGGTGTCCGCAAATCGTGGCTCACCCCGGCCAACATGGCTGTTCGTTGCTCTGTGAAGGCTGTCAGGCGCCGCTTCATATCCATCACAGCCCGCGCCGCATCGCGGATCTCCGTTGCGCCGGACGGCCGAAAGTCCTGCATATCTTGTCCACGTCCAAAGGCTTTCGCTGCGGCTGTTAACTGTAGGATTGAGCGAACCTGGTTGCGCAAAAAGCCATAGGCCGCTCCGAGTAGCAAAAGACCAAACCCCAGCACCCAAACGATATATATGTGGCTATTGATGATGACGGCGCGCTTACGCGGGATGGTGAAGGCCAGGATATCTTGGCCGCTGCTCATACAGAGAAGAATGTCATCGCGGTCACCGATAAGAGAAATTTCAAAAGGGCGATCCAGTCTGTTGTTCAGGGCCGTCAGGACGCTTGGCAACCGACTGGACAGTGCGGAACGATTGTCAGCCTGTGGACACTCGCGAAGGATCTCCAGGGTTTCGCCTTGGGTTGTATTGAAGACATCTAGACTGGCAAGTGTGATCGCTGGGTCGCGGTCATGTGTTATGGCGATCAGTGCAGTGTCACGCGCGACCGAGTCAGCAAGCCTTTGGTTTACGCTGCGCATGTGTCCATCGAAAAAATACCAGGTCATGCCGACCATCATCGCCACGATTGGTAGAAATGCGATCAGAGCAATACGGGGCCAGTACCCCTTCGGCATGACGTCGCGAAGCCGCATCACTGGTCACGGCGTTCTAAGCAGATATTCTGTCCATCACGGCGCAGTTCACTGTAACCGGCTTGAATGAGCGCGCTGATAACATCACGCGACCACCGACCGGAATGGCAGTGTTCCATAATGACAATGCGCGGCCACAATTCCTCGCGCGCAGTCTCAAAGAAGGGCAGCAAGGCCTGGTCTTCGAAACCCTCCACGTCGATCTTGAGAACATCTATCGTTTCCAACCCTTCTTCGCGGCAGACCGCTTCGAGCGGGCGAAGGGCGACGGAAACGGTCTGGACTGGCGATTGTCCAAGTCCGGCGAGACTGGCCATGCCGGGCTGTCCTGGGATCGCGAGTTCGGCTTGGCCTTCCAACGGTCCGATGGCTGCTTTAACCAATTTGTGCGTAATCCCCTCGCGCGAGCCGGCTTGGTGCAGGTTGAAGACGAGCCGGTCAAACATGGCAGGTTGGGGCTCAATCGACAGAATAATTCCCGTCTTGAGGTGCGCGCGCGCCGCGAGCGAGACCATACCGACATTAGCGCCAATATCCACAAAGACTCCGCCGCGCTTGGGAAGGTTCCCACGCAGGGTTTCAAGCTCTGCACGGTTGAATGTCTTGGGATTGAGTAGGGCTTTGACTTCATTATTGTTTGCGCCAACGTGGATTCGGGCCGGCTCGCCCCACAGCTGAGCGTCTAGAGGGCCCTTATGGGCGCGGTAGAGTAAACCCGACAGCCACCGCCTGGCCTGGCCGCGGCCCATGACCGTGTTTTGCGACAGGGCCAACAGTGCCTTTACCCAAAAGGAGGGCGCATAGGTGCCGAATTTGGGCTGTTCCATTACTGCTGCTTCCATCAGTCGACCAAAAGGCGGTATCCGATCCCGCGCACGGTCTGCAAGTGTGCAGGATCGCGGGGGTCTTGCTCAATCTTTCGCCGCAAGCGTGTGACTTGAACATCAATGGCTCGTTCCAGACCGGAAGACGTTGCCTCGGCGAGGTCTTCTCGGCTAACGGCTTGGCCAGGCGTGGTAGCCAGCCTCGTAAGCAATGCCGCTTCCGACTCCGTCAGGCGGATCCGCTTGTCACCATTGCTGAGCTCTCCGCGTTCAGGATCAAAAATGAGACCTGACAGCTTGATACTGTCCTGCGCAATGTCCTTTGTCCCGCGGCGCAGAATCGCTGCGATGCGAAGTTCCAGTTCTTCCGGTTCGAACGGTTTGGCGAGATAGTCGTCTGCACCGCGACGTAGCCCCTCAATCCGGTCATCGGGGTCGCCTCGCGCCGTCAAAATGATCACGGGCGTTTCAATTTCATCGCGCACTGCAGAAAGGAGCGATAAACCGTCCTCTCCGGGCATCATCACGTCGAATATGGCCAGGTCGAACGCGATGGTTTGAAGCATGCGTCGCGCAGAGGCTGCATCGCCCACGCCAGTCACGCGATAACCCACCCGCATGAGGTAGCGCTTGAGAAGGTCGCGGATCCGGTCATCGTCATCCACCACAAGAATATGGAAGTCTGTCACCGCGTAATCGTCTCCAGCAGCGTTCTTGCGCCAGCCACGTCACCCGGCCCAGTAATCTTGTAGGCCTCGCGCAAGGCGCTGCGCATGGCCGACATAATCGGGTCAAGCACGGCCTCTCCGTCCTCTGACAAGTGCAAAGCTCTCCGCCGTCGATCATCGCCGCCTGGGTCTCTCGCCACAAGGCCACGCTTGTCCAATTCACCCAATAAGCGCGCGCAGGTCGGAACGGTCATCGCGAGCCGTGTGCGCAGCGATGAGACATCTTGGCCTGGAAACTGATGAATCGAGAGTAGGATTTGCATCTCTCCTCGTTTCAAGCCTGAAGCCTTCCGCGCGGGTTCCGCGGCGGCCGCTAAAGCCCGCTCCGCCAGCAATATGAGGCCCGCGCCCCGGTCGAGTTCCTCGTCTCGCAGATACAGACGCATATCTGCCGTCGAAGCGAGTGGTGTGTTGACTTCACGTTGCATGATTTGAGAATGACCTGTCTCATAAGGTAAGTGCAAGCTTGCAAAACGCGCACACCTGCTAGATGTGCACAATCAAGGATCTCAGTCCCATGGACTTCATCCCTTTCGACGACCGCGACGGCCATATCTGGATGAATGGCGAGTTCATTCCTTGGCGCGAAACCAAGGTTCACCTGCTCACGCACTCGCTCCACTATGGTTCGTCTGTGTTTGAGGGGGAACGGGCCTACGGAGGCGAAATCTTTCGATCCATGGATCACTCCAATCGTTTGGTGAACTCTGCGCGGATCCTGGATTACGAAATACCGTTCTCAGCCGAAGAGATTGACGCGGCGAAGCGCGATGTCATGGACAAGTCGGGCCTGGAAGACGCCTATATCCGGGCGATTGCTTGGCGGGGTTCAGAGAAAATGGGCCTGTCAGCCAAGGATAACACTATTCATCTGGCCATCGCAGCCTGGGCCTGGGGCGATTATTTTGATGATAAGATGGCCGGCATTCGTCTGACCATGGCCGATTGGCGGCGTCCTGCGCCCGATACAGCGCCCCACGATGCCAAGGCCGCTGGCTTATACATGATCTGCACGATGTCAAAACACGCGGCTGAGCGCGAAGGCTACGCCGATGCTCTGATGCTCGACTATCGCGGCTTGGTCGCCGAAGCGACAGGTGCCAACGTTTTCTTCCAGAGGGATGGCGCGCTGCATACACCGACCCCAGACTGCTTCCTGAACGGCTTAACCCGCCAGACCGTCATCGCCATGGCGAAGACGCGGCAAATCGAGGTGATTGAGCGTCAAATCCATCCGGACGAACTGGGCACATTCGCCGAGTGTTTCATCACTGGATCTGCCGCTGAAATCACTCCGGTCCGCGAAATTGCCGGTATAGACTACCGACCCGGTGAGATGACCGAACTCCTTGTCGACGACTATCGAAAAGCGACACGAGGTACGCTGTCGGTTTCCGTTTAGAATCAAAGGGCTTCCTGTGGAATTTTACCGGGGGCTGCTTTATTGCGTAGAATTAACGTCCAAGTTCAATTTCTGCCGCTAATGTTGCATTTATGTCAGGGGTAAGCAGCTTTCGAAGCATTGATCGCACAGGACTTTTTGTTCTCGTCGCCAGCGCTCACGCATCTCTCTTAGGGGTGATTGCATGGCGAGTGGTGCCCATTGTCGTCGGACAAGACACAGAGGCAACGTCCATTGAGTTGGTGCCCCAGGCGCCGCGGCCATTGGCGGATTTGCCGGCGCTGGAGACGTTTTACGACGTGCCACTCCGCCAGGTGCGCCAGGCCCAAGTGTCGACCGCTGCGCTTCCGGCACCCGATGCCTATCCCCAGTTCCAGAATTTAGCAGCGTCCATGCGTTTGGTGACGGCGACGGAAGAGCCGGATACCAACCCACCCCCTGCTTCAGAGAAGCCGGCAGTTGTTTTGGCCCGCGCATCAGAGGCCGACATGCAGGACGCGTTTCCCCCTTTGCCAGACGCAGCGACCCAGGAAGCCCTTCGAAACCTATTGTGTGACAGGATGAGTGCGTCTGAGGATGCTGCCTGTGTGGCTTCGCCCGGTGCCCGTTACGTTTCGGCGGAGTTGGATTTAGAGGCGTCTGAAGTTGAAGATCTCAGTTTTTATTCTAGCGACAGTTGGCGCGCGTCAGGCGGCCACTTGGGTCGCGATTTAAGCGATTCCGGCGGTTATCTGGTGCGCGCGGTATTTGCCGGCCGAGAGGTGCGAGAGCGCCGTGTGCAGCCTGCTGCGAGAGCGACACCCGCTCGTTACGAACGCCGCGCCGGCGGGCCAGCCCCGATCGTTTATCGCTGAAATACGATTGGGGTGAATTTTCTGCCCAAGCCAAAAGTCACCAAACGGTCTGTCAGGAGGCTTTGTTGTTAGAGAAGGGCGTTCCTGGACTATTTATTTGGTTGAGGCGTGGTCCGTAGGTACGGTTTGATCTCTTTGTGCCCTTTCGGAAACAGGCGCTCAATCTCGTCGGGTTCGGTCACGCTGGGAACGATGATAACATCTTCCCCGTCCTGCCAGTTCACAGGTGTGGCGACTTTGTAGTTGTCCGTGAGTTGAAGACTGTCGATCAGCCGCAGCACTTCATCAAAATTCCGGCCCGCGCTCGGCGGATAAATGATCGATGCTCGGATCTTCTTGTTGGGATCAATCACATAGACCGCGCGCACTGTCACTTTCGGATCCGCGTTTGGATGAATCATATTGTAGAGTGTAGCGACCGTTCTGTTTTCGTCTGCAATTATGGGAAAATCGACAGTCGCATTTTGGGTCTCTTCGATGTCGGAGATCCAAGCTTGGTGTTGTTCAACACTATCGACAGATACCACAATCGCCTTGGCATTGCGCGCTGCCAGTTTGTCTTTCAATTTTGCGGTATAGCCCAGCTCCGTGGTGCAGACGGGCGTAAAATCGGCTGGGTGGGAAAAGAACACAACCCAGTTGTCACCTGCCCAGTCATGGAAGCGAATGGGCCCCTGTGTCGTTTTGGCTTCAAAATCGGGTGCTGTATCGCCAAGTAGTAGGCTCATCTTCTTGTCTCCGATGGATTGTTTGGATTATGAAGAGTGGTGCCTTGGGGGGCGGGCGCAAAGACCGCAGTGCTCAAGCGCTGAATCAGAA
>JBCCTK010000137.1:0-6675 GCA_039198685.1 Pseudomonadota bacterium
GCCAGGTCCGCCTTGGCTGCGCGGTATTCGGCCTCCAGGTCGAGGATCAGCGGCATCAGCGTTTCGGCGACATAGCGCCCGCCAAACTCACCAAAGCGGCCATTCTCATCGGGCCACTGATCCCAGGTGTTGCGTTTATCCAAATTGGTCTCCGCTATGCTGGGCCGCGCGGCAGATCGCGCTCAGAGCTGCTTGGTTGGTATTGGCACCGCACTTGGGCGCCGTCTAGGCCGCCTTCGCCGCAGCCAAGAATGTGGCCATCAAATCCGGCGATTTCCAGCCATGAACTTTTTCTACTCCGGAAGACACATCAACGGCTTCAGCCCCCGTTTCGGCAATAGCCTCCGCGACATTCTCTGCGGTGAGGCCACCAGCCAGCAGCCACGGCCTGGGAGCCGTCCAGCCCTTTAAAATCGACCAGTCGAACACTGCGCCGTGGCCGCCAGCATAGCTCGACCCTGCAGGTGCTTTGGCGTCGATGACAAAGCCGTCTGCTGCCCCATAGGCATTCAGTGACTTCAGATCGCCGCGCGAGGATACCCCAAACGCTTTCCATACTTCGCGCCCCGTACGCGACTTAATTTCAGCGAGCCTTTCCGGCGTTTCGCCTCCATGGAGTTGTAGCACAGGGAAATCGAGCCCCGCGATTGCGTCAATGGCCTCATCGTCGAAGTCCGAGACCAACGCAACCGGAACGGCGCTGCGCACATGCAAAAGGAGAGACGCAGCGGCCTCTAGCGTAACAAAGCGCGGGCTCGCCCCCACGAAGTTCAGGCCGACCCAGTGTGCCCCGCCCTCGGCCGCGCGGCGCACCATATCGCCATCTTTCAAGCCGCAAATCTTGACTTTGGTCATGGGCTTGCCGACCCGCCAATGGCCTGGGGATCAAAATAGGTTGGAGAGCCCGGGCCAACGGGAAGATCCAGACCAAACGTCCAGAGGAAGAAAAAGCTCGACCACAGCAGAATAAAGAAAATCGAATAAGGCAGCATCATCGCGATGAGTGTCCCCACGCCCAAATCCTTGTCGTAGCGCGCCGCCCAAGCCAGGATCAGGCCGAAATAACTCATCATGGGCGTTATGATGTTGGTGGTGCTGTCGCCGATCCGGTAGGCGGCCTGGATCACCTCTGGAGAATAGCCGATGAGCATCAGCATCGGTACGAAGATCGGCGCGGTGACCGCCCATTGGGCCGAGGCCGAGCCCAGCGACAAGTTGATGATGGCACACACCAGGATAAACCCGAAAAACAGAACAGGGCCTGTCATCCCGCTGTCTTGCAGGAAGTTGGCTCCCGTCACAGCTGTAATCGCGCCGAGATTGGTCCACCCGAAAAAGGCAACGAACTGGGCTGCAAAGAAAACAAGGACGATGTAGAGACCGAGCGATGCAAGCGCCGCCGACATGGCATCGATCACGTCCCGATCACCCTTCATCGTGCCGGCAGCACGCCCATAGGCATAACCTGTGGCCATGAAGAAAATCAGGATCCAAACCACAAAGCCCTGAAAGAACGGCGATTTGATACGGTCTCCCGTCTCGGGGTCTCGCAGGATCCCCCAATCTGGCAAAAGCGTAAGCGCCATAAAGGCCAGAACGCCAAGCAATGCTATTCCCGCCCAAACCAGGCCTCTTTTTTCGGTCTCCTTGAGCGGCTCCATCATCCGGTCATCGAGAATCGTCTCATCGGCCCGCGTGCTGTCATAGGTGCCAAGTTGCGGTTCAACGATGAAGATCGAAACGACAGAGCCAATAGCCGTAATGAGGAATGTGGACGCGACCATGAAATACCAGTTAGCCGTCGGCGCGACCTCATATTGCGGGTCGATGAGCCGTGCGGCTTCCTGCGTAATCCCTGCCAGAAGTGGATCGATCGTTCCTATTAGGAGATTGGCACTGTAGCCGCCAGAAACACCCGCAAATGCCGCTGCCATACCTGCGAGCGGGTGGCGACCAAGGGCATAGTAGATCGCCGCGGCCAAGGGTATGAGCACAACATAGCCCACTTCCGAGGCCGTGTTTGATACAATCCCCGCAAAAACAATCGCGATTGTGACCAGATGCCTTGGTGCGCCGAGCACCATGCCGCGCACCGCAGCCGATAGGAGGCCGGATTTTTCTGCTACCCCCACCCCGATCATCGCCACAAGCACCACCCCGAGCGGGGCAAAGCCCGTGAAATTGTCAACCAGGCCGGTGAAGATACGGCGAACTCCCTCACCATTCATCAGGCTAATGGCCCGGATCATGCCATCCTCAGCCACTCCTGGCGCGCCCGCCGGGCGGGGGTCCACAACGGCCAAGCCCATCCAACCAAACAAGCCGGACAGCAAAACAATTCCAAAGGCCAGCCAGGCAAACAGGGTCACGGGATGGGGCAGCAGATTGCCAAGCCATTCCACCCCATCGAGGAACCGCGAAAAGGCATTCTTGCGCGGCGCAGCATGCTGGGGAGTCGTCTCAGTCATCTCTGTCTCCTGAAGGGTGGCAGTAGCGCAGTGTGTCGCGATCTTTCACCAATATCGGGCGTGAGGTCCAGCTGCCAAAGATCTGCCTTACCCTGGCAGTTTTCATCCCAGCTGCCATGGTTGGGCGGGCCAACCCGCCTTAGACAGCGATTTTTGCGGAGCAAGTGGCCTATTGGGCAGGCCCTGTCGAAACCGCCACCATAGCAGCGCGCAGAACACGATCACCGATCTTCCAGCCATTCTGGAAAGTCTGGGCAATCATGCCCGACGGTTCGTCTGACGGGATTTGGCTCACAGCCTGGTGCAGATTCGGATCAAACGTCGCGCCGGGGGCCGCATCGATCGCCGTCACACCATGGCGCGCCATAACGGTGTGCAGTTCCTTTTGGGTCATCTCAATCCCACCCATCAGGCTCTGGCCGCCTTCGCTCAGGCTTGCGCGCGTGTCTGCGTCCAGCGCATCCATGGCCCGCGAAAGATTGTCTGAGACCGACAGCAAGTCGCCAGCAAAGCGCTCAATCGCAAAGACGCGGGCATCAGCCATCTCACGGGCGGCGCGCTTCTTGATATTGTCCACCTCAGCGATAGAACGCAGCATCTTGTCTTGCAGCTCCGATTTTTCAGCCTGCAGACCCGCTATGATGTCCTCCGGTGTGGGCGGAGCCGGCGCTTCGACCTCGCCTTCATGCACATCGGCCGATTCTGCTTCCACTTTGGTTTCTTCGGCTTCCAAGGCTTCTGCCGCTTCGCTCTCGCCCGGTTTAACGTCTTCGCTCATCCGCGTTCATCCTTTCCGCGGCCCTCGCCCAAGATCCGGCTCACCACTCTTGCAGTGTAGTCGACCATGGGGATTACCCGCGCATAATTGAGGCGCGTCGGACCGATCACGCCGAGCGCACCAATGACTTGTTTCTGAGCATCCATATAGGGGGCGATGATCACGCTTGAACCCGAAAGGGGAAAGAGCCGGTTTTCGGACCCGATAAAGAGGCGCACGCCTTCGGCTTCACGCGTTTGGTCGAGGATATCGAGCACCGATTGCTGGCGCTCTAATATGTCAAAGAGCTGTCGAACACGATCAAGATCCTCGGCCGCTTCCGCGTCCTCAAGCAGATTCGCCTGTCCCTTCACGATAAGGCGCGGCTCCAGCGCACCGCTGGCCCCACCCCACTCTGCCAACCCTTGGCTCACCAGAGCCGATGTGGCCTCATCCAATGCAGCCCGACGCTCCACCAGCTCGCGTTGGATCAACCCTTGGGCATCGGCCAGCGTGCGCCCTTTCATGCGGGTATTGAGATAGTTCCCGGCCTCGATCAGCGACGTTACTGGAAATCCCGTGGGCAAGCTCACGATACGGTTTTCAACGTCACCATCCTCTGTCACCAGCACACACAGCGCATCGCCCGTGGACAGGGGAACGAACTCAACGTGGCGCACAGGGGCATCACGTGTTGGGGCAGAGACCAATCCGGCCCCTCTCGCCACGCCCGAAAGCAGGTTTGAAGCCTCTCCAAGCACGGATTTCAAATCGCGGCCCGCTTGTCCGAGTCTGGATTCAATTTCCGTGCGGTCAATCTGGCCGGGTTCTCCAGTCTGGAGGAACCCATCAACAAACAACCGCAAACCGGCATGGGTCGGAAGGCGCCCGGCAGAAATGTGAGGGGAGTCGATCAAGCCGAGGTCGGTCAGGTCCGACATGACGTTGCGGATGGAGGCCGGTGATAGCGAAATACCGGACCGGGACAGGGTGCGAGATCCGACGGGCTCACCTGTCTCCAGGTAACTTTCAACAATCGTCCTGAAGATGTCGCGAGACCGCACATCGAGGGCTTGCATAAGGGAAAGTGACGTGGGGGTCTTCGCCATTGTCTAATCGGATTAAGAAACGCGCCCTTGGAATACAAGACTCTTTCATGCAGTAGCATCACTGGGCCCACCAGGTTTGCGATATGGTGAATCATTCCTGAAGGCGCGGCTGTAAACTGAAGCCCCCCATTCAATTCAACCGTTAGGACGGTGGGATAGGCTCTCCAGTTGGAGCATCCGTTGGGCGAGGCCATCGTGGCACGATTGGGCAAAACAGGTCAGTTTCCGCAAGATCGGCGCGGCGCAACTGCGGTCGAATTTGCTCTCGTCGCGCCGGTTGCACTCTTCATGGTCGTCGCGATTATCGAATACAGCCTGTTCTATTTCAAAACGAGCTTCTTGAAGCACGTTCTTTATGAGGCGAGCCGAAACGTACAGACCGGTGAGGTGCAGGACGCGATAGACCCCCAAGCCCTTTTTCAGACAGAATACTGCGACGATGCGACCTTCCTGATCCGTTGCGAGGACGTATTCTTTGATGTCCGCGCTGCGGCGTCCCTGGGTGCCATCACGTTTCCGAGCGCCACGTTCAACGCCAGTGGTCAACCGACAAACTTTGTTTTCCAGCCCGGTGGTCCAAACGACATAACGACGATGCGCGTGGCCACGCCGTACCGATTCTTTACCCCGTTTATGCAGGACATTTTCCAGCCAGACGGCGCTCCGGCGATCATCGTGGGGTATTCGGTGGCCAGGAACGAGCCCTTCTGATGGGCTCGGCCACACCTTTCCGAAGCCACGCCGGCGGCGTTGCCGCCCTGGAGTTCGCCCTGATTGCACCCTTTTTGGCGGTCCTCATTTATGGGTTGATTGAACTCACACTACGATTTCGGGCGGCCGATGAATTCCAGCGCTATCTCCAGCAAGCCGGAGACTACCTCTCCAGGGAAGACGAGCTGTTCACAGCCGATATTGACGACATCTTCGCGGCATCGTCACAGATGATCCGGTCTGCCAATACGGTCGGCGCGCTCCATATTGATGTTGCAAGTATTGGCTTCAAAGCAGATGGTACACCCGAACAACTCTGGCGCCGTCACCGGGGCGATGCGCCGCCGTCTTTGGATGTGAGCGAAGCGACAGGCCTCGGCGACCCAGGTGAAAGCGTCCTGCGCGTCTCGGCCCGTTTCTCCTACGAGACGCCAATCAGCCAGATCATTGGCGCCGGACGGATGTCGCTCGATGAAGCGGTGTTTTATCGGCCGAGGGTCACGCGTCTCATCGCCATGAACGGCGCCATCCATGATGATGGCGTTGAATGGGTCGCCGATGGAGCCTCCACAGCCGGTGACAACAACGGCGAGGCCGCCGTGGGCCCTGTCGAACCGTGACCGGATTCATTGATGATACGCGCGCAGGAATCACTGTGCCCATGGCCCTATTGACGGCCATGGTCCTGGTCATGGTGGGGTTGGCTATAGATGGATCGCGCGCTTTTCTGGCCCGTGACAAGTTCCAGGCCGCACTCGACGCGGCGGCTCTGGCAATCGGCACGACCTATGACAATGACAGCGCCCTGGACATTCTGGCAGCCGACTTTGTCGCCAGGAATTTTGAAATGTCGGGGACACAGATAAATCGGGTCGATGTGACGGCGAATTCAGAATTCGTTTTTGTCGAAGGAAACTTCAACCTCGACACATACTTCGTGCAATTGTTCGCGCTTGATACACTCACGCTCAAGGCCGAGACCCAGGTGAAACGCGCAGGCGGTGGCTTGATGGTGTCTCTCGTCCTCGACAATACCGGATCGATGTGGAGTTCGGGCAATATCGTTGCCCTACGCGATGCGTCCCAGGCCCTCGTCGACAGTGTCTTTGATGGCAAAACAGATGAACCGGATTTGCGTTTCTCGGTGGTTCCGTATGCCGCAGCGGTGAACCCTGGCACGGTCGCCGATGACATCATCAGCCTGCCGCGCGCCCATGGCTTGTCGAATGGGGCGAATGAAACCGCTTGGAAAGGCTGCGTCATGGAACGTGCTGGCGCAAACAGCCTCGACGACACCCCACCGAGCACCGCAAGATGGGAACCGTATTATTACCCTTCAGGCGAGGACAATGTTTACACCGATGGTGACGCGGCCAGCATCGTGCCGGGCGGGGTAAAAAACTCCAACCAGATCACCGGACCAAACATCGGGTGCCCAACACCCATTCAGCCGCTCACGCAATTTAAAACCCAGGTGGACAGCGCCCTGACGTCTATGACGGCCTGGAATCGGGGTGGCACACTCACCGACATCGGACTGGCCTGGGGTATCCGCGTACTGTCTCCCGGACTGCCCTTTAGCGAAAGCGCAACGCACACAGACGATGAAAACGGCCTGCCACTTTGGAGC
>JBCCTK010000138.1:0-6525 GCA_039198685.1 Pseudomonadota bacterium
AGGCTCCGCGTTTTAGGGTGGCTTGGGTCACCGAAGCGCAGCGCATTGACCAGCGCAATCGGGCGCGCGCCCATGGTGAAGACATCGCGCAGAATGCCGCCGACGCCGGTTGCCGCGCCTTGATAGGGTTCGATGTAAGACGGGTGGTTGTGGCTCTCCATTTTGAAGATGGCCGCCTGTCCGTCGCCAATATCGATCACGCCCGCATTCTCGCCGGGGCCCTGGATGACATGTTCATTCTTGGTCGGGAATTTTGAGAGGTGGCGGCGCGAGGATTTGTAGGAGCAGTGCTCAGACCACATCACGCTGTAAATGCCGAGCTCGACGAGGTTCGGTGCCCGTCCAAGCCGGGTTACGAGCCGCTCCCATTCCGCAGCATTAATGCCATGCTCGGCGGCGTCGACTTCGCCTTGGCTGGCGCGCAAATGGGTGAGAATCGCTGAGGTATCCATCATAGGCGCGGGTTTAGCCGCGCAGGACTGCGAATTCCAGAGCGCAATGCGTTTTACACACTTAAAAATAGAATAATATATGGTTAACACCTAGTGATGGTTGTGATATCGAGCTAGTATTCGCTCATTTCTAAGAAAAGGCCGGTGGGGACATGTCAGATTTCATCAAGAGGCGTGAAGACGCCGAACGTATTCGTGGGGCTGCGGCGGAAGATGCGCGCAAGCGCAACACACCACTTGTGCAACACACATCCAATGGCGACGAAGTGCGCGAAGGCTACAGCACGCGACCCCCGGCATCGATCGTGGATCCGATCCAGGATATTCCAGGGCTGGTGGCCATGGACTCCAGCGTCGATAGCGTTTCGGCGCTCGAAACGGACACTCCCTTTCTGACCTTTTCCAAAGGGTTGCTGCATGACGACTCTACGGGTCTGGTCGTGGGCACACCGGCAACCGGCTTCAGTGGCGCACGGCCTGGCGAGGCCAGCACCGTGGTCCTGCGCGCCGCAATCAACCAACCGAAAGTGGCGCCTTACAACCATATCCGCATCGCCAATGATGGGAGGACTGTTGCGCGGTTTTTCGGAACGCCTCATGGACAAGAATACTCACTGGCCACTATCGATGCCGGCCACTTACATCGGCGCTGGGAGGCGCCCACCGCCGGGTATGTTTACGACCTGCAAGGACCCGATGCCCAGGCCGTAACAATGCCGGCTGCGCCTTCAGGAGAGATTGGCGCAGCAGGCAATGTCGACCCGGAACTGGTGGCTGAAATGGCCGAGATTTACTGGCTCGGCCTTTTAAGGGATGTGCCCTTCGCGGAGTTTTCCGGAGGCTTCACAGGCGCCCCCTATGGGACACCATCGGGCGCCACGATCGCGGACGCAATCGATCACCTGCGTGGATTGCCCTTCTATTCAGAAGGGCCATCCGTGCCCCACCCGAACGGACAAATGCCTGGTCAAGACCATAAGGCTGCCAGTGTTCGCCCTACAACGTTGGGCGCCCAGAACATTTTTCGGGGCCAGACTCCAGGAGATGATATCGGCCCCTATCTCAGTCAGTTCCTGCTAATCGGCAATGATGGAACTGGCGGACCGACGAATTCAGCAGAAGACGGATTGATTGCTTATGGCTCGATCCGGGTCGATCAGAAGGTGCGCGAGGCTCTCCAGCAGGTCGATTATATGACCGTCTGGAACGAGTATCTTGATGTGCAGGATGGGGCCAATGTCACATCGACACAGGCGTTTGCGCAATCCGGCACCGGTGCAGACAAATTTCGCTTCATCGCCACGCCGAGGGATCTGGCCACCTATGTTCACTTTGACGCGCTCTATGAGGCTTACCTCAACGCCTGTCTCTGGCTCTTGTCGTCTGACGCGCCTTTTGATCCAGATTTTGATCAAGTGAGCGATGGGCGCGCGGTGCAAGGTTTTGCGCTCTATGGTGGGCCACATATTCTTTCCCTCGTAACGGAAGTGGCGACCCGTGCCCTGAAGGCTGTGCGCTTCCAGAAGTTCAATGTTCATTTGCGGGCGCGGCCCGAGGCACTGGCGGGCTTGGTGGCAGCCGGTCATGCCGGGACCCTTAGCGGCAACGCAGATGCATTTGCCCAGGCGATGAAGACGGATCTTGGGGCATCACTGATCGACAAGGTCAGAGCTCACAACGGTACAATCAATGCCGCCCGTCCAAACATGACAGACTATCTTGCCGCCCAAGGCGCAGATATTGCCAAGGCCGATGATCTGCCGCTCTTACCCATGGCGTTCCCCGAGGGCTCGCCCATGCACCCGGCCTATGGCGCGGGCCATGCCACCGTCGCTGGCGCCTGCGTGACGATATTGAAAGCCTTCTTCGATGAGGACGCTGTCTTGGTGAAAGATAAAGCCCTGAAAAATCGACATATAGCCGTTTCGAAGGCTTGTTATGATAAGACACCAGATCGATACCAGGCTTTCTCTTATGAAGCCGCCGCCAATGGCTTGACCCTCGACCTGCTCACTCCCCAAGCTCCCCTCAGCGTGGGCCATGAGCTGAACAAACTCGCATCGAACATCTCGATTGGCCGGAATATGGCCGGTGTGCACTATTACTCAGACTATATTCACTCGATGATTATGGGCGAAGAAATAGCGATCGGAATTCTGAGCGAGCAAGCCCTCTCTTATGAGGGAACAGAGTCGCTTCTCATGAAATTCAGATCCTTCACCGACAAGGAGGTCTGTATTGGATCTGCTGGCGGTGTCCATGTGAGGGCGATCTCTTAAACCGCCTCCATGAGGCTCTCAAACAGCCCTCGGCCGTCGGTGCCGCCTTCGTGCCCCCCCATCGCGCGTTCCGGGTGGGGCATCATGCCGAGGATGCGGCCGTTTTCGCTGAGGATGCCGGCAATATCGCGGGCTGAGCCGTTTGGATTGCCCAGATAGCGAAACGCCACGCGCCCTTCGCTCTCCAGCGCGTCCAGCGTTGCCTCATCGGCAAAGTAATTTCCATCATGGTGGGCGATGGGCATCGAGACAGCCGCTTTGCCCCGGTAGCCTTGGGTGAAGGCGGAGGTGGCGCTTTCCGGCTTCAAATCCTGGGATTTGCAGACGAAATTCAACGACGCATTGCGCATCAGCGCGCCAGGCAGCAGGCGCGTCTCACAGAGAATTTGGAATCCATTGCAAATACCCAGCACATAGCCGCCGCGAATGGCATGGGTTTTCAGCGCGTCTATAATGGGTGAATTGCCTGCCATTGCGCCGCATCGCAGATAATCACCATAGGAAAACCCGCCGGGCAAAACCACCAGATCGACGCCGGCGGGTAAGTCCGCCTCTTTGTGCCAGACCATGGCTGGTGCCATGCCGGTGGCAGCTTCAAGGGCCATGGCGGCGTCGCGATCACAATTGGATCCCGGAAAGACGATAACAGCGCTTTTCATTGGGCACCGCTTAGCCGGAGTTTTGCTGTGTTGGAAGTCCCGCTTTGCGCCGCGCCGTGCGTCAGAGTAAGGTGTACCCCAATGCGGAACGATGGAGACGCCAATGAATTTCGCAAAATCCGCCCTGGCTGGTCTGTTGGCCTTGCCGCTCCTGGCTGCGTGCAACACGATTGAGGGCGTGGGCCAGGATGTACAGGCCGTTGGGGCTGGCGTCACCAGCGCCGCCCAGTTCATGGAGCGTGAGCTCTTTGGCCCGCAGCCGCGCCAGACACGCACGGCCCAAGCTGACTCGCGCAACATCAGCTATCGCAATCCTCAAGTCAGCGTCGGCCAGGCATGCGATCCCGGCGGTGAATTGGCGGGTGGATCGAGCCTTCCGCCCTGCCGGAGCCAGATCGTTCGTCCAACGCCGCGGAATTACTGAGCGCCATGGCAAACCTTACCGAGATCTGGGTGCGCACCGACGATTTCCGCGCAACAAAAAAGGTAGAGGCACCTCAGCCAAAGATTGGGCCTGGGCAGGTGCTTATGCAGGTCGACCAGGCTGCGCTCACAGCCAACAATGTTACCTATGCCGTTGCCGGGTTTGCGATTGGTTATTGGGGCTTCTTTCCCACGGGCGAAGACGGCTGGGGCAAGGTGCCTGTCTGGGGCTATGCCACGGTTCTTGAGAGCCATTGCGAAGGCGTTGAGCCGGGCGAAGTGATTTACGGCTATTGGCCTTTAGCGAGCCACGTGGTCCTGGAGCCTGCGGGGGTGCGCGCCTCTGGTTTCATTGACGGCGCAGAACATCGCCAAAAGCTTCCCGGTCTCTACAACCAGTACAACCGAAAAATGGCTGAGCCGGCTGTCCTCAAGGGTATGGATACGGAACGGTGTCTCTATTTCCCGCTTTTTGTGACATCGTATTTGCTCTACGACTATCTGCTGGCGAACCAGTATTTCGGCGCGCGGCAGGTCGTCATCGGGTCGGCGTCATCAAAAACGGCGTTCGGCTTGGCCCATGCGCTGCACCACGCTGATGGCGCGCCAGACGTGATCGGATTCACGTCGCCTGGAAATTTCGATTTTTCAGAGGCCCTGGGACTATACGATCGCGTGCGGACCTATGGAAGCGAGGCTGAGATCGATGCGTCCTTGCCCACTGCCTATGTGGACATGTCCGGTGATGCGCGCCTCACCACGGCGCTGCACACCCATTGCGGAGAAAACCTGGTCGAAAGCTGTATGGTTGGGATCACCCATTGGGAGGCGATGCGACGCGATTTACCGGACTTGCCCGGCGCCAAGCCAACCATGTTTTTCGCCCCAGGGCAGATCGAGACGCGAGATGCCGAGTGGGGACGCGGTGTCATCATGGAACGCGCATTGGCGGCCTGTGCTGCCATGGCCAAGGATGCGCGTGAGTGGGTGAGCGTCGAGTGGGTAAACGGCGCACCGGCGATCGAGGCTGAATGGGCGGCCCTTGTGGACGGCAAGGTGTCGCCCAAGCGCGGGCTTATGATCGCATTTTAAAGACCGATGCTTTAGGCGTCGGCTTCGGGTCTGACGATTTCACCGGAAAGGTTGTCCAAAACCTGGCCGGCATCAAAAAAGGCTGGATCCGACTCGGGCTTGGGGCCGCTGCCCATGACGATTTCCGCCGTGGCTTCGTAGCGTACGATCTCCCGGAAGTCTGGCGCGCCGAAGCCGTGACCGAAGGGGTCGTGGAAACGGCTGAAACGGCTACGCGAAAAAGCCAGGCTCCTGGAGCCGAAAAAACGATAATTGTAATAGAAACGGCTGTTGAAAGACGAGAAGGACCTGGAGAAACCTGTGGCCACAAAGCGAGAATTGGCGTCGGTGTCGCGACGCACCACGCGGAAGTGGTCAAACCCCTGTTGCCGTGTGAGCTCAGCGGCGCGGTAGAGGAGGTAGGTTTCCACGGTTTCGCGGTCCGTGAGACTGTTACCGGCAAAGCTCACCTGCCAACGATTGGATTCAATTTGTTGGTTCTCATAGCCTCGGGAACTGTCTGAAGCAGCCTGGTAAGGCGTGGCTGTGGCGCAGGCACCAAGGAACACAAGCGCAGCAAAGACTGGAAAGACACCGATACGGACCATGGTAACACCCAAACTTTCGTTTCCTATTTACTCGTCTTTAACACATGCAAAGCCAGCGCCAGAGTAACAGCTGCGTGACGGTTGAAAATGTGATCACCGATTTCCCACGGCAAAGTCGTTGAGCTTCCGGCCCTAGGCAAGCGAGATTGCCATCACCAGCACGTTTACGGCATTGGCCGAAACATGGGCGGCAATGGGAGCCGCCATGGAACCTGAAACGATGCGAAGCGCTCCCAAATAGAGGCCGACGATGAAGACAGGAATCAAGGCAGGCAGGACGTAATTCGTGTGTAATCCGGTGAATGCTGCGGCGGTAAGCACCGTGGCGGCAAGCGGAGGCCAACCCCGCGCCAACAAGCACCCCATTGCGATGCCCCTGAAGCCGATTTCCTCAACCAGAGGTGCCACAAGAATAACGGCGCCGATCATAATCGGGCCGAATGCAGCGCGGCTAAACATTTGCGGATCGCCGCCCTCACGGTACATCCAGCCCGGTTCACCATTGGAGAATAATAGCCCGACCAGGAAGGTGGTGAGCATGAGGATAATGGGCCCCGTTACAGCCCCCAGGGCGATCCAGTCCGATGAAGCGCGCATGGAGCCTGCGAATGGCCCCGCCCCGATACGTTCTGACCACAGGCTCATGGCGACCAGTACGCAGAAGGCCGCCAGCGTATAGATCATCCATCTTGCTGTGACATCGCCTCCGTCGCGAAACTGTGCACTGGCCCAATCGGCCGTAAACACGTTCAAAACGGCCACGACGAGAATGGCGAAGATCTGGGTGGCGAAGATCGCCCAAAACACAGCCATAATCGGACGCGCCGCCAGGGCGAGGGGAGCGTTGAACGGGCCAAGATGCATGGACCAGCCCTAGCGGGCTTAGGGGGCGGGGGCTAGGGCGTTTTCCGACCAAATTGCACCCCTTGGCCGCTTGGATTTTTCGACAGGGCCAGGAGCGTGCCCGTCCTGCGGTGCGAGCATCGTCGGACCGGCGCGCGACGACGACCCTGGCGGAAAAGATAAGCGCGAG
>JBCCTK010000139.1:0-6383 GCA_039198685.1 Pseudomonadota bacterium
ATTACGCACACCGCCACTGACCGCAGTGAGACATCCAATCCAATAAACACGTTCATCGTATTCTCCTTCATGTCCGCAGCCCAATGCTACGAACCTATCAGGAGCTCGACTGGCCAACAGTCCGCCCGATTACCCATGCTATTGCTCGCAAAGCCGAAGCCAAAACTCAGGTCTATTTTTCACACCCGTCCAACGCACGTCGTAGAAACTCGATTGCCGACAGCTGAAACTCAATCGCGATGTGAGCTTCGGGCGCGAGCACCTCAAAGGCGTGCGGCACCCCGTCAACGCGATACACCTCACAGTCCACACCTGCGGCAGTGAGACGCTCAAAATAGTCTTCGTTCTCAGCACAAAACAAGTCGAGATCGCAGATTCCAATCCATGTCGGCGGAAGTCCTGCGAGATCGAGACATCTCCCCGCTGCCGAATACTCCGGTACGATTTCAGCTCCCGGGATATGCGGTGATAGATAAGCGCGCCATGCTTCATAATTGGCTTTATTGTTCCAGATGAAGTGATTGACCTGATCCAGAGAACGATCCGTCGCAGTGCGATCATCAAGCATTGGATAAAGCAGGCATTGGGCGATGGGCTGCATCCCGGCTTCGTCTCGAATTTTCTGTGCAAGCGTGGCCGCGAGCCCGCCGCCAGCGCTGTTTCCAGCCAATGCGATTCGATCGGGATCAAACTTTAAACGCTCTGCATCTTCGACCAGGTGCTTCCACACGGCGTGGCAGTCTTCCAGGTCCGCGGGGAACGGATGTCGAGGGGCGAGGCGATAGGATGGGACATAGATTGGAACCCCTAGTTCTCGCGCCGCCAATCCCGCAATGGCATTCAAATGGGAGGGCTTCCCGGCCCAATGCCCGCCACCAAACATCCACAGAATGGCGCCGTTGGACGTCCTCTCATAGGGCTCAAAAACGAGGACGTCGACGTCACTCATTGTATTGACTGAAACGATTACACCTTCTGGCACTTTCGTGGCGGCGGCGAGATTGTACACAATCCGCGAAACCGGGAGCAGAAAGCGATGCGCGAATGGAAGACGCGGCGTCCGAGCAATCACTTTTCGAACGTCAGGATGAAGATCTTCGGCCTTCATCACAGATACTTTTCGAACCAGTCTTGCGCCAGCTGGCTTCCGCGTTCGTATCCGCCAAAGTAGATGCCATAGTGATCGATGTCCGGCAGGACTTCATAATAGGCGTCCACGCCGCGTGCGGTCAGATTTTTGTAAGCGCGTTCACCGCTCTGCGTAATGTCAAACATCTCTTCATTGGCAGCGTCCAGAATCAGCGTTGGTACGGTGACTCGGTCTACAAGGTCACCGACGGTGTATTGCGCCATTCGGGCATAGTTCACCGTCCCGGGGAGGCCGGGCATCAGGTCCGGCGCACCGTGCGGGATCGGTGGTGTTTCTCCACGTGCGATTTGCTTCGCGCGGACCGAACCGACTTGTTTCATCTCAGGGGGTGGATTGAACACGGCGGGAACTTGGATCGCGAGCGTCTTGATCCGGGCGTCTAAAGCGGCGGCGGAAAGCGCTGTGCCGCCGCCAAAGCTCGTGCCCCAAGCCCCGATGCGCTCAGGATAGACATTCGGTTCTCCCTCCAAATAGTCCAAGGCGGCGCGGAAGGCATCTACCCAATCAAGCGGATCGATGAGGTTGCGCGCCATCTTCACTTTGACAAGGCCTTCGCTATTTCCATCCAGCTCTGGTGTATTACCGATAATGCTGAGCCTCCCCTGAGAGTTGCCCCAACTCGGCTGGCTAAATGAAATGCAGATCCGGTCGGCACTCGCAAATAGCGCGGCGTAGCGTTCAGCTGTGAGCTTGTCGCCTCCCATTCCGTGGCTAAGCACGAGCCCCGGAAGCTTGTCGTCGGCGCCAAGTTCGACCGGACGATAAATGTCTGCGTCCAATGCCAATCCCTGGCACCAGATTGTGATTGTTTGCCGTTCGACATTGTCTGGCATGATGAGGTCCGGATAAACGATCGGATTTTCTTCAGTGCCCGCCATCACGCGGCCTCCTGCGCCCAGGCGCCATCAATTGTATCGCCATCGAGCGTTTTGTCTGTCACGCGCGACTGGATGCCCACGACTTTCCAGACACCATCCATGCGCGCGACTTCAAAATGGACGACCAACCTTTGTATCTCGGTATTGTCCGCGGCTTGCCGGGACCAGATCACTTCAATCGCCGCGCCGTTCGCGTTATAGACGAAGATCTTCTTGTCGGGGACTTCAGTATGGTCATACCCAGCAGCCATAAGGATCTCTTGCTGCATGACCAGAAAGTCGACGATTTGCTGACCTTCCGTGGCCCACATTGCAATGGCGGGCTCGTCATTGGTCACGAACATTGGCGTGCCCCAATATTGCAGCACAAATTCTGGCCCCTCATCGCGGCGCCCTGCGCCAACATCGACCCAGTGATTGAAGTAGATATCAAAGAACCAGTGACGGACTTCTTCTTCGATGGCGGTGCGATCAAGTGACATAAGATCCTCCGTTAGCGCGGGCGCTTATTTGCCTTTGAATGTGAATTTCGGGCGCGGCGCGTTCGCTCTTACCGCTTCTGCGGCAGCCGGAAGACAGCCCTGAGAATCTTCTGACATGACGATTTTGCCAGCCATTTCCGGCATCAATGCGTCAGCGGCAGCAATCCCGCCATTCGACCAGGCGCGCAGCAATTTCTTGTGCGCGGCGTGAGACAGGGTCGCGCTATCTTTGAATTTTTCGATCCAAGCTTCCGCGGTTTTTGAAAGCTCTGAAAGCGGGACAACTTCATTAACCAGCCCGGCCTGCAACGCCGTCTCTGCGTGGACTTGCTCAGCCGTCATCGCCCATTGCAGCGCGCGGGTGCGTCCGACGCGTTCGGCGACGCGTTGGACGCCTCCCAGAAATGTAAACGCGCTGATGCTGGCCTCTGAATGGCAGAAGAGCGCATTGTCAGCAGCGATTATGATATCACCGCGCAGGGTGATCTCGAAGCCGCCTCCACCGCAATAACCTTGTACGGCGACGATCACTGGAAACGGTAGATCTTGGAACATGCCAGTCATCCCGAGACCGCGGGTGATGCTCTCGGAAAAAGACTCCTCGGTTGAGTCTAACCAGGTGGTGATATCGCCACCATAACTGAAATCTGGGCCTTCGGCGCTCAGCAATAGAACGCGGGTGTCAATCCGCCCGGCAAGATCTTGGATCGCGGCGCCGAGCCCAAGTCCCAGCTCATTACTCAACCGGTTTTGCGGCGGATTGTTTAAGACGATGCGGGCAACACCTTCCTCGTGAGTGTAACTTACAGCAGGCATCTGTTTTCTCCTGGATTGTAGGCGGACCTGAGCGCGCCCTTTAATGGTTGCATTTCGAGACCAATAACTCTTTTGGTATTGAAATGCAACCATTGGTTTGGTAAGCGACGAGAAAGTCAATTTGGAAAGACGCATGGCGCAAAAACACACACAGACTTGTGCAATCGCTTCGGCGCTGAACATTTTCGGGGATCGCTGGACTTTGCTGATCATTCGCGAGGCCTTTTACGGCACGACGCGATTTGGTGATTTTCTCAAAAACACTCAGATCTCAAAAAACCTTCTGACGGACCGCCTCGGCAAACTCGTTGAAGACGGAATCATGGAGCGCGTGGAGTTCGCCGACCGCGGAACGAATTTCAAGTATGCGCTAACCGAGAAAGGCCTGGCGCTGGATGTCGTTATGGTCGCCATCCAACAATGGTCTGAGAAGCAAATCTACGGCGTCGGCAATGAGCCGGTTCTGCTCACGGATCGCTCCACGAAAGCGCCACTTCAAGAGCTTCGCATTACGAATGCGAAGGGTGATCATGTTTCTTTTGCGGATGTCGACTTCGCCCCTGTACCGGGTGCCGATAAGCATGCGCGGGCACGGATCAACGAAATAGATCGTTCCGATATCGAGGATCCAACATGAGTAAACACAAAACCTGTTTGATAACGGGGGTTGGCCCGGGAACGGGACGCGCCTTGGTCGAGCGATTTGCAGCAGATGGGTATCAGGTGGCGATGATGGCACGGTCGCATGATCGGTTGCAGGAGATTGAAAACAGCACACCGGGCTCACATGCCTTTCCCTGCGATGTTTCCGACGCGGCACAATTGGCGACACAAGTGGAGGCGATCAAATCCTCACTCGGTGCCCCGACAATCGTGATCCACAATGCCGTGGGTGGCGCCTTTGGCAGCTTTCTAGATATTCAGCCAGAACAACTGGAACAGAATTTTCAGATTAATACGATGGCGCTGCTGCACCTGGCCCGGCTCACGTTTCCGGACATGATTGAACAGAGTGGTGGTGCACTCCTTTGCACGGGCAATACATCGGCCTATCGCGGGAAGGCGCAATTCGCCGGGTTTGCGCCGACCAAGGCGGCGCAGCGAATTTTGCTAGAGAGCATCGCCCGAGAAGCTGGCCCAAAAGGCGTCCACGCCGCCTATGTCGCGATCGACGCCGTGATCGATGTTCCCTGGACGAGAGAACGCTTCGCGGACAAGTCCGACGATTTTTTCTGTAAACCGTCGGATATTGCCGAAGAGTGCTTCCATGTTGCCCATCAGTCTAAGTCGGCGTGGGCGTCTGAAGTCGTCATTCGTCCATTCGGTGAAAACTGGTGACGCACAGATTTAAGACGCCGCCTATCCTCCGAATGACGAAAAACTGGATTGAGCGGTTTCAGCGCGCGTCCGACGAGACCCCTTTCGAGTAATTGAAGGCATATTTTACATGGCATCCAACCTTCCTAGGCTTTCTGGTAGCACGCTTAACATGGCCGCCAAGTCGATGCGCATATCATTTCTCCGACGGGCCATGGCAAAGCGTATGCGCGGCCAGCTTGGAATTGAGGGGCTTTTGGCTTTGGGGCTTGATGAACGCAGCCCAATGCCTTTGGACTACCGGCCAGTGCAAGCGCGACCCGTCCGCAGTATCGCCGGTGATCTTACTTTGCCAGAACCACCGAAAGCGATTCCAAGCGCTCGCGGCTGGACGGCGCTTTATAAGTCTCAAACAGCTACGCCGACAGAGCTTGTTGAGCGAACGATCTTGAATGCCAGAAAGCTGGCGGACAATAAGCCTTCGATGAATTGCTTTACGCATATCGATGAGGAAGGTGCGCTGCGAGACGCCGCCGCGAGTTCGGAGCGTTGGGTAAACGGAAACCCCAAAGGTCCGTTGGATGGCGTCGTCATTCCGATCAAGGAGATGACCGATATTGAAGGCGCCGGTGGTCAAATAGGTGCTGGCTTTCTGCCCGAGCGCCCGGATGCCTCAGATGCCACAAGCGTTGCCCGCCTCCGTGACGCCGGGGCGATTATCCTAGGGCTTACGCCAATGGTCGAAATGGGCATGTCGCCCATGGGGACGAATCCAAACCGTGACATGCCTCGGAATGCACACGCGTTTGACCGGGTTGCAGGCGGTAGTTCGACGGGAAGTGCAGTTGCGGTTGCCTCTGGTTTGGCGCCGGTCACTCTGGGCTGCGATGGGGGTGGCTCATTGCGGATCCCAGCCGCTTACAACGGTATCTTTAGCATCAAACCCACTGCAGGCCGCGTATCCAGACACTTAGATGGGTTCGGTGGGTCGATGGATCATTTCGGTCCGATGGGCGCGTCGTCACATGATCTCGCGATTTTTCTCGAAGCGTGTGCTGGGCGTGATCCGCTTGATCCTATCACCGATGTCTGTCCCGAGGTTCAATCTGGAGAATTCACATCGGCGCTGAGGCGCGGTGTTGCTGGATTGAAAATCGGGGTGCTGCAGTCTGAGCTGGATGCAGCGGATCCAGCGATCGCCAGAGCTTGCCGCGAGGCGCTCTCCGCGCTCGAAAAAGAAGGCGCGGAACTTGTCGATATATCAATACCCCTCGCGCAGCATGCTGCGGCGATCGGCTTCGTGGTCATCGGTCTCGAAACTTATGTTGAGTTGCTCGATCAAGAACGCCAAGGTTGGCGCGGGATGACGCCGGACAATCAGGTCATGATGTCTTTGTTTGAGGCGTTCCATCCGGCTGACTATGTCGACGCTCAGTGCTTTCGAACATCGCTCAGACAGCAATGCGCGTCACGCTTAAGAGAAGTCGACGTTCTGGCGCTTCCAACAACGGCCCGCGTTGCACCAATCGTAACTGACGCCCAGATGAAATCAGGTTTTTCTGACATCGAGGAAACCCAGGCCGCTTGCAGGTTTACTTTTCTTGGCAACCTCACAGGGTTGCCGTGTGGACAAGCACCTGTCGGGAGCGGTGAAAGCGGTATGCCCATTGGGTTGCAGGTTATCGGCGACGCTTTCGCCGAGAACGAGGTTTTGGCAGTTCTGGCACATTTGGAACGGTG
>JBCCTK010000140.1:0-6323 GCA_039198685.1 Pseudomonadota bacterium
CGTTGATCACATAATCATCGTCATCCTTGACTGCACGCGTCCTGATCGCCTGAAGGTCGGTACCGGCGTCAGGCTCAGTCAGCGCAAGGCCGCCCCGCAATTCACCTGTGGCAAACCGAGGAAGCAGCTCTTCCTTTTGCGCATCGGTGCCGGTGCGCGAAACACAGGCCGCCATAATGAGGTGACTGTTGAAGATACCGGTGAGCGACATCCAGACCGTGGAGATCCGCTCAACGATTTTCGCATAGGTTGTGGCAGAAAGGCCCAGGCCGCCATATTCCTCGGGAATGGTGGCACCAAACAGGCCAAGTTCCTTCATTTGCTCGACCATCTCATGGGGATACTCATCGGCATGGTCGAACTTCAGGACATGCGGTTTCACATCGCGCTCAAGCCACTTGTCAATTGTCGCAAGAATAATCTGTTCCTGCTCGTGTACTTCAATCAGATCGCGGACATGGCTGTTCATGGGCGCGCCTCCTCTGGGCTGGCCGGTCAGTAACCGGCATTCTCTTCGTTCTCAAAGCCACGCTTAGCGATGAGTATTGTGCGCTCGAATTCACATACGAGTGTGTCTTCCTGGTTGAAGCCCCGCGTCTTCACCGTGACGAGCCCGGCATGCGGGCGTGACTTGCTTTCGCGTTTGCTAAGGACCTCGCTCTCGCCGGACAGGGTATCTCCCGCAAAAAGAGGATGCGTCATCTTGATATCGGTCCATCCCATGTTCGCGATCGCCTTTTGACTGACATCGGTCACGCTCATGCCGACCAGAATGGCGACCGTCAGCGGAGAGCAAATGATGCATTTTCCAAACTCGCTATGCTTGGCGTACTCGGCATCGAAATGCATGGGATGTGTGTTCATGGTTAGGAGCGTGAACCACGTATTGTCAGTCTCGGTCACCGTCCGGTTCGGGCGATGCTCGTAAATGTCTCCGACTTCGAAATCCTCGAAATAGCGCCCAAAGCGTTCGCGGTAGCGGTTTTCACCGACCTTTTCGACATAACCTACCATTTCAATCATTCCTTAAGCGCAGAAAAGGATTTGTCCGGAGTAATTATCGTACCAAATCCCAGAGACAAGCAAAAATTTGTCCGGACGAATTTATTCGTTATGCACAACCGTCAAACGCGCCAGCTCGGCGACGTCTTTAAGGTGCTCCAGCTTCTCAACAGCCTCGGCGAGACGGTGTGATTGGCCCGGCGGCATGGGGCGGGCACCGTACGTCACACAGCGATCGAATTTTTCGCGGTTTTGCTCCGGTGTCAGCGCCGCTTTGGGGTGGCCGAACACATTTGTCAGCTCAATCGTTTCAACGCGTCCGTCTTTTAGCTTGAATTCAAATGTTTGCGGGTCGAGCGCGTTCTCATCAGGATTATCGTCCAGAACAAGATCAACCTTGGCGGCGTGGCGGTGGATTTCGGGATCGGCCAGGACTTCACGCCCGCGAAACTCCGGCACATCAACCTTGCCGCGCGCCATCCAAGCTCCGGCAACGTAGCGCAGGCACAGTTTGGCATAGTTGGGCTCAGGATCAGGAACATCAGGTCGCCCGACCAGCCTGTAGACCAATGGCGGTACACGGCCGGTGATACCCACGATGTTATCTGCCGTAATATTGAGATCGCGGGTAATACGGTTCAGCGCATCGACGACACCGTGTGTCAATCGCCCGCTCGGGAAGGGCTTGTGCGACAGTTCTGACATCTGCCATTTGCGGCCCAGATCACGCCAGATAATTTCCAGATCGAAGTCACCGGCTTCGAACATCGGAAGATAGCCATACTGACCGTCAAAGATGTCGTGCGGACCGCGAAAACCAGCGGTGGCAAGGTCAAGCGCCGCCAGCGCACCACGCGCGTTGAAACCGATCTGCAAACCAAGCAGCGGCGAGCCTTCCGCATGCGGCTGCAAGGTCCCACAGGTCTGTCCGTACATATTACCAAGAGCGTCCTTGATACCCGCATCTTTCAGGCCTTCGAGGCGGGCGATTGCCGCCGTTGCGCCAAGCCCACCGGCGGTTGCCGGGCGGAAGAACCGAACAGGCCCCGTCGCAGCCATGCCGACATAGGCAGCTACATCCACGCCAAGTACCATGGCCATGAGGAAGTCGGCACCATTGACGGGTCTACCCGCAACAGACCGTCTTTCTGCATAGGCCAGCATAGTGCTGAGCACCGTGGCCATCGGGTGGACGACTGCGCCTTCGTGCACACAGTCATATTCAAGGCAATGGATCTGATAGGCATTCACGATCGCCGCCGCCTGCGCAGAAACCCGTTGGCCGGTAACCCAGATGGTTGCCTCGTCGCCTTTGCCCCACGCCTGAACGGTGGTGAGCAACGCAGACACCGAGGCGCCACTGGAGCCGGCGATCCCCACGCCAAGCGTATCGAGCAGAAAGATTTTCGCCTTTGCAACATCGGTTGAACCGAGGTCTTCCAGCCGTGCGCCAGCTATGTGTTCAACTATTCGGTTTGTTGTCTCAATACTCATATCGCTTGCTCCTCAGCGTACCATGCGTCGGGCGCCGGATGGTCATCGGCAAGCCAGGCAGGTCCGCCATTGATCTCCCATGCAACCGCAGCCAGCCCCGCAAGCGCTGACATTGGCGCTAGATCGGATGGGCCATAGGTCCAACGCGCCTGCGACGCCGCCACGATCTGTCCGATTATTCCATCGGATGCAAAGATCGGCATGTAGATCGAGGAGCCCATCTTGCTGGTCTTCAAGAACTGCCGGAATTCGCCATGATCGTCGGTATTTTCCAGCAGCACGAAACGTTCTTTCGCCACGACCTGCCCGGGATTGTTCCACGCGATCGGGATGGAAAGCCGTCGTTGTTCAGGCGGAAATCCCTGGTTAGCGACGAGCACATTGTGTCGCCGATCTGGCGAAATCAGAAACACGCCTGAGACACGATAATCCCGTTCGCCCTTTTTCAAAGCGCTTGCCCGTGTGCTCGCTGCCGGGTCGCCCAAAATGTCTTTTGCGGCAAGCGTGAGCTTGGCAAGCGCTTCTTCAAGGTCCGTGCATTTGCCGATCGCACCCGCCAGATTAGCAAGAACGGGCAACCAGTCCTGTGATGAAAGGCGGGATTGCGCCATTGGCATCATGGCCCCTCCCACGGGCAGCATTCCACGAAACGTTCGGCGATCGCCTTGCGCGTGGTAATCCAAACGTCATCATGGCCGGTCACATGATCTAAAAACGCCTTAAGCGCCCAAATTCGGCCAGGGCGACCAATGATGCGCAGATGCAGTCCAAGCGACATCATCCTGGGCCCCTGTTCTGCCGCTTCCTGTCGCATCCAATCGAAGCTTTGGACGGCATAGTCCAGCCAATCCTGCGGCGTCAGCGAGGGTGCGACCCACATTTTCATATCATTGCTATCAATGGCGTAGGGTACGCACACCAATGGCCGCACTGAACCATCCGAAAGCGTAACCGGTTCCCAAAACGGGACATCATCTGAATAATCATCCATGTGATAAAGGAACCCGGCCTCGGAGAGCAGCCGGCGGGTGTTATCCGTATGCAGGTAGCGAGATAGCCAACCGGAAGGCGCTTGGCCTGTGGTCGCTTTGAAGCTGGCAACCGCTTTCATTATTGTTTCGCGCTCGCGATCTTCTTTCATTGAGAATGTGTGCGTCCAGCGCCATCCATGGCTGCAGATCTCGTGGCCTTGATCAACCATCGTCTTGGTCAAGTCGGGCGCCCGCTCCAACGATAAAGCAGCGGCGGTAATGGTCGTGGGAATGTTGTAGTGACCCAGCAGCCGAAAAATCCTCGGGCCGCCGGCCTTGATACCGTACTGATAGTTCGACTCATTACCATAATTGCGAATGGGTATGCCAAGCGCCACGCCCAGCTCATCGACCGGTTCGGGCTTCTTGTCGCCGTCGGCGATCGTCATCTCTGAGCCCTCTTCAACATTGACCACAATGGACAATGCGAGGGTCTTGCCATCCGGCCATGTAAGCTTTCCCGTCATGGCGCGCCTTTCTATACTTTTTCCAGATTGGCGCGCGGCAGTGCCGGTTTACCCAGCATCATGTCCGCGCATTTCTCAGCAATCATGATCGTCGGAGCGGATGTATTGCCGCCGATGATTTCCGGCATCACCGAAGCGTCCGCCACCCGCAATCCGGTGATACCGCGCACTTTAAGCTCGCCATCAACTACGGAAGCCGCATCGGCACCCATGCGACAGGTACCGACCGGGTGAAAGATCGTATTTGCGGAAGCTCTCACCCAGGCATCGATTTGATCATCGGTCTGCACATCCGCGGTCGGAGAAATCTCGCCTGCATTGTAGTCGGCCAGCGGTGAGGCCTCACCAATCGCACGGGCCAAACGCACACCGTCGCGCATACAGCGCATATCTGCTGGATCGGAAAGGTAGTTGGGATCCATTCGCGGCGCATCTGAAGCCCTGGAAGTCGTAATATGCGACGTGCCACGCGAATGCGGGCGAAGCTGGTAAAAGTTTATCAGGTAGCCATGCTGGCCCTGTCCCGATCGCGTGGTCTCCAAGTTCAGTCCCGGCACGAATGTTATATGTATGTCCGGTATCTCCAGTTCCGCACGTGTTTTGAGGAAACCGCCGACTTCGAGTGGAACAAAAGTCGCCGGTCCACTTCGCAAAAAATATGCCTGAAGAAATGCCAGAAGCGCCTTGTCGGGTCTAAAGAACCCATAAAGCGTTATGGGCTTGTTGCATTTGTAGGTCAGGTAAACCCCCAGATGGTCATGGAGATTTTTACCAACGCCGGGCAACGCGTGAACGGTTTCCACACCCGCCGCTTGCAAGACATCTGGATCTCCGATGCCGGACAGCTCCAGGAGTTGGGGCGAGCCGAGCGCGCCTGAGGCCAGAACAACTTCCTGGCTGGCATAAACATTCTGGCGCACTTGGCCTCGAGCAACACAAACGCCAATTGCTCGCCGGTCCTCCAAGATCAGATTTTGTGCCTGCGCGTTGGTCCAGATTTCCAGATTGGGTCTGTTTTGCGCGGGTCTTAGGAAAGCTGTGGCGGAGGATTCGCGTCGGCCATCGCGGATATTGAAATCATAAGGCCCCAGCCCTTCCTGGTTGGCGCCGTTAAAGTCCTGGTTTCGCGGATGGCCGAGGCTTTCCGCAGATCCCAAGAATGCGCGGTAAAGCTCGTGATCCCCCTTTGCCGCCACGACCCGAAGAGGACCGCCTGTTCCATGAAACGCATCCGACCGGTCAGCATGTCCTTCGCTGCGTTTGAAGTACGGGAGCACGTCCTCAAAGCCCCACCCGTTCAGACCTGATTGGCGCCACGTGTCGTAATCGGCATGGTTGCCACGCATGTACATCATGCCGTTGATAGTGGAAGATCCGCCGAGAATTTTCCCCCGAGGCCAGGCAATTGAGCGATTATCCATGTGCTTTTGCGGCGCAATCTCGTAGTTCCAATTGATCGCTTTCCAATAATAAGCAAGCCCGGCGGTCAGCGGGATTTTCGTGATCAAATTGGTGTCTTTGGGACCGGCTTCGATCAGAAGAACGCGGTGCTTTCCGTCTTCCGACAATCGGTTTGCCAGCACACAGCCAGCAGACCCCGCGCCAACGACGATAAAGTCGTACTGATCGCCCTGCCGCGCCATCAGTAAGGAAACTCCGCGCCATTCATGGCAATCGCCTGTCCACTCACATAGGCAGCGTCTGGCGTCGCCAACCAGGAGACAGCCGCAGCGACATCTTCAGGCGTTCCGAACCGGCCCATTGGAACGGTCGATCTAAACATCTCGACAACTTCATCGGGCGCCTTATCCATCACCTTCGAGAACCCTTCAGCGATCCCCTTCCAGAACGGTGTGGTGATGTGCCCTGGCGCATAGCTGTTGACGGTGATGTTGTGCGGGGCCAACTCGACCGCGAGAGATTGCGTCAGCATGATGATGGCTGCCTTTGATGCGCAATAGCCGGAAATGTTTGGCACCCCGCGGCGTCCGGCACCGGAAGAGGCATTGACGATCGTGCCGCCCCGACCCTGTTCCACCATTACCCTGGCGGCTGCACGGCAGCCCAGAAAGACGCCGTCCACATTGACGTCCATGAGGCGTTTCCAGTCGGCGTAACTGGTTTCGGCGACCGGGGCGATCTGGATGATGCCCGCATTGTTGACCATAATATCAAGGCCACCAAAGGTGTCGGTCGCCGAGGATACCAAACCGTCGACTGACTTTTCGTCGGTGACGTCCAGTTCAAATGCGATTGCAGATCGACCAATGTCTGCCGCTACCGACCGCGCCAGGTCACCGTTCAGATCAGCAATGACAATTTTTGCGCC
>JBCCTK010000141.1:0-6301 GCA_039198685.1 Pseudomonadota bacterium
GCCGCCTATTGACCGAGCCTTGGGAAATTCAAACGAATACAGGGAGTTACTATAAAGTCTTCACACCCTACTGGAAGGCCGTGAGGCGAAGCTATGATGCGCCCGAGGCGCTTGCAAAGCCGGAACGGCTAGACGGGCCGCAGCCCGCAACGGACGCTCTTGAGGATTGGCAATTGCTGCCAACCGAGCCTGATTGGGCGGCGGCGTTTCCAGATCATTGGACGCCCGGTGAAGCGGGGGCGACAGCGCGTCTAGAGGCGTGGCTTTCGGGCCCGATCAACCGCTACGACGACGACCGCAATCGGCCGGACCTGAAAGACTCGACGTCGGGCCTGTCTCCGCACCTCAGATGGGGCGAGGTGTCCCCTGTACGCATCTGGCGCGCGGTAAAGGCCATAATGGAAACGCCAGACAGTGGCGATGAGGGCGCGGCGGAAACCTTCTTGTCTGAGATTGTGTGGCGCGAGTTTAGCTATGTCCTTCTTTTCCACCAGCCACAGCTCGCTAGCGAGAACTACAATAAGGACTTTCGGCACATGCCCTGGCGTTCTTCGGGCGACGACTATGACAGGTGGTGCAAAGGGCAAACGGGATATCCGATCGTAGACGCAGGGATGCGCCAACTCTGGGCAATGGGTTGGATGCACAACCGCGTGCGGATGATTACAGGATCGTTTCTGACCAAGCACCTCCTGCTTCCCTGGCAGGAAGGCGAAGCCTGGTTCTGGGACACGCTTGTGGATGCAGATCCGGCCTCAAATGCTGCAAGCTGGCAATGGGTGGCCGGATCGGGCGCGGACGCAGCGCCCTATTTCCGGGTCTTCAACCCAATCACCCAGGGCAGCAAGTTCGACGAGACCGGCGCGTATGTGCGCGAGTGGTGCCCCGAATTGGCGAAACTGCCAGACAAATTCCTGCACAGCCCCTGGGAAGCGCCCACAGCAATTTTGAAAAATGCCGGGGTTGAGCTCGGGCAGACGTATCCGCACCCGATGGTGGAACATAAAGCCGGGCGCCAGCGCGCCCTGGACGCCTATGATGTACTGAAGGAAAGGCGAAGCGCCTGATGAAGAGAATCGCGATCATCGGCTCGGGCATCTCAGGCCTAGGCGCAGCCTACGCCCTCAAGGATACCGCAGACGTTACTGTCTTCGAGGCAAGGGACCGGCTCGGCGGCCACGCCCATACAGTGGACATTGAGTATGACGGCGCGCCCATGTCGGTAGACGTCGGTTTCATTGTTTATAACGCTCTCAACTATCCCAACCTCATTGGGTTTTTCGATGCCCTCGGCGTCCAAACCGAAGCCAGCGATATGAGTTTTGCAGTCTCCAATCCAAACGGATACGAATGGGCTTCAACGGTGCGAGGACTATTCGCAGAAAAACGAAATCTGGTCAGTCCAGCGTTTCATCGTTTCTGGCGCACGATCCTGCGGTTTAACGATACTGCGCGCGCTGCTTTGGAAGCCGATGAGATAGACGAAGTCTCTCTTGGCGTTTGGCTCGGCCAAAACGGCTTTTCCGGCACGTTTACCGAAAACTACATCCTGCCGATGGCGGCTGCGATTTGGTCAACGCCGGAACGCGGGATCCTAGACTTCCCAGCGCGAAGTTTCTTCCAGTTTTTTGAAAACCACCGCCTCATGCACCGGGAGCGCCCGCTTTGGCGGACGGTTTCGGGTGGATCAAAAAACTATGTCGCACGGGCAGCTGAAGCGCTTGGCGATCGGGTCCGCACGGCCAAAGAAATCAAGCGTGTCTCGCCGTTTGGCGACCGTGTCCAAGTGCGTTTTGCCAATCATGCCGGCGATGTATTTGATCACGTTATCCTGGCCTGCCATTCAGACCAGGCGCGAGGGATCCTAGACCCGGCCTATGAAGAGCAACGGTTCCTACTCGGCTCGGCGCGCTACCGGCCCAACTCAATCTATCTTCACAGAGACCCGAGCTTTATGCCAAAGCGGAAAGCGGCCTGGGCGAGTTGGAACGTCCTCAAGACCGGAAGCGAAGACGTAACCCTGACCTATTGGATGAACCGGCTTCAGAACTTGCCGAAAAAACGACCGGTATTCGTGACCCTCAACCCCGATGACGCCCCTAGGGACGATCTCATTTTTCATGAGACTGTGTTTGATCATCCACAGTTCGATGGCCCGGCTGGGGCCGCCGTCCGCTCTATCAAGCGTATGCAGGGCAAAGACGGTATCTGGTTTGCTGGCGCGTGGCTCGGCCATGGGTTCCATGAAGATGGTATGAAATCGGGGCTGGCCGCTGCGCTAAGCCTGGGCGGGCGCGTGCCTTGGCAAGTGCAGAATGTGGATCCGTATCCGAGCCAGAGTCCAGAGCAGCGGCTTGCGCTGGTGGCCGAGGGGCGCACGTGAAGCAGGCCTCGCCCTTGAACATTCTTGAGGGCCAGACCGTCCATGCCCGGTTCACGCCATTTGAACAGCGCTTCAAATACCGCCTCCTCATGGTCGATGTGGACATCGACGCGCTCGACAAGGCCGACCGTGCTTTGAAGTGGTTTTCGGTCGACCGGTCGAACCTTTTCAGCATCAATCAGAAAGATCACGGCGAACGCTGTGAAGGGGGCTCCCTTCGCGGTTGGGCCGCCGGGCAATTACAGCGCGCCGGTGTGGACATCACCGATTTGCATCTGCGCCTGATCACCTTTCCACGCCACTTGTTCTACCGCTTCTCACCGCTTTCAATCTGGTTTGCCGATGATGCAAGCGGGCGAACCCGCGGGGTTATCTACGAGGTGAACAACACCTTTGGAGAGAGCCATTCCTATGTCGCCAAGGTCGAAGGCCCCCGCAGCGTCCACAGCGCAGAAAAACGGTTTCATGTGTCGCCTTTCTTTGACGTCAGCGGCGCTTACCGCTTTACTCTGAATCGAACCAGCAAGGCTCTATCGCTGGTGATCGATACGCTCGAAGGGGAAAAGCGCACCCATATGGCTACGATTTCCTGTCAGATCCGGCGCGGCACCGATGCCAACCTTTTGCGTGCCGCCATAGCGCGGCCGCTCAGCTCAATCGGCGTAACAGCAGGCATCCATTGGGAGGCGCTCAAGGTGTGGTTACGCGGCGCTAGATATCGCCCAAAGCCAGAGCCACCGACCCATTCGCCAACCCTGGCACGGCCGCCTGCCCAGGGCGCGCCTCGAACCGAATAATGAAAGCCATATCCATGCCCGAGCCCATACTCGCCTCCCGGCAAACGATCGCGGGATTGTCCGGTGTACCCGCCGTATTCAAGGCGGGCGGCCTTGCGCTTCTCAGGGCCCGGCGCGGACGCATTCGTTTTCTTTTGCCCGATGGACGGGAGATCCTTTTCGATCACGGTGAGGAAGGTCCTTCGGCCGACGTGACCGTGCATGATTATGATTTCGCACGGCGTGCCCTGGCCGGCGGCGACGTCGGTTTTGCTGAAGCATACATGGACGGGCAGTGGTCGACGCAAGATTTGACTGGCGTTTTAGAGTTTTTTTCCGAGAATTTTGAAGCTGCAGGCCAGCTTGCGGTTGGAGGATGGGTGATCAAGGTCGCCAATCGCCTGCGCCACCTGCTCAATCGGAATTCAAAGTCCCAAGCGCGCCGAAACATCATGGCGCACTACGATTTGGGGAATGCTTTCTATGAAAAATGGCTCGATCCAACGATGACCTATTCATCGGGCCTGTTCACTTCTCCAAACACGTCGCTTGAGCAGTCACAATCGGCCAAATATGCAGGGATCGCGGACCGTATCGGCGCTGCACCAGACCACCATATCTTGGAGATTGGCTGTGGCTGGGGCGGCTTTGCCCATTACGTGGCCCAGCATAGAGGCGCGCATGTCACGTGCCTCACAATCTCTGAGGCCCAAGCCGAGTATGCCCGTCAGCGCGTCTTCGAAGCTGGCCTTTCAGAGCGGGTCAATATCAAGCTTCAGGACTACCGCGACCATGAAGGACAGTATTCCGGGGTCGCTTCGATCGAGATGTTCGAAGCCGTCGGCGAAAGCTACTGGCCAAGTTACTTCCAGAAAATTGGCGATGTTCTTGTCGACGGCGGAAAAGCCGCGCTTCAAATCATAACGATCCGGGATGATCTCTTTGAAGGATATCGTAACCGCGCCGACTTCATCCAACGCTACATTTTCCCCGGCGGTATGTTGCCCAGCGAGCTGAAACTTAAAGAGCAGTTTGCCTCAGCCGGGCTGCGGTATGACGGCACCCATTACTTCGGCCAGGACTATGCCAAAACACTCCGCCTCTGGTCGAAACGCTTCAATGGTGCTTGGGGCGAAATCGAAGAGCTGGGTTTCGACAAGGCCTTCAAAAGGATGTGGAATTTCTACCTGTCCTATTGCGAGGCAGGCTTTCAAAACGGCCGCATAAATGTCGGGCAATTCGCACTGACCAAGCCTTAGGCGCGGCATGAAGCAGTAATTTCGCCACGTTGGAGCACATAAGTTGCGGCGCTGTTGGCAGGCTTTAGTAGAGCTCTTTCAAGACGTACTCGATGTCTTGCCCTCGCGCCTCAAATGAGAGTTTCATCCAGCGGCCCTCATCATCATACCAAAGGCTGACATCAATATCGCTTTTCATGAGGAATGCGTTGGCTTCCACCTCGACGCCGCCGGCAGTAATGGTCTCTCGACCAAGCGAAACCACGTCCACGTCTAAGAGTTCACCGTTTTCCGTTGAGAGAAGCTGGGTCGCGCTCACTTGGGCGACGTTCCAGTGACTTGCAGGCAAGGTGCCGAGGGGAATCTCGCCGAAATATCCATCACCTTCGACCGTTAGGCCGGCCCCGCCAGTACGTACGGTTACCGCTTCTCGGTTGCCGTCATCATTTACGCGCCCTTCGAGGGAAACGAGCTTCCCGTCCCGCCAGACTTCATTGGCATCTAGCCGGTAGCGAAAAACCGTGATCGGCCCGAGCCCTGCCCGCAAATCCACATTGACGGCCACATTCAACGCGCCTGCTTCCCCTTCGTCAAAGCGGACCGTATGGCTGCCGAAGGGATTTCCCTTCCTCAGCACATCAAAGGAGATCACATCCCCGGGCGAGGGGGACCAGGCCGCATCTCCAGGCTCGAGGAGGGCTTCCGCTGCCGCAGGAGCGGCGAGCCCCGCATGCGCGACAAGCATCCCTGCAACCAGGCCGAGGAGTTGGTTTCTCATGTGAGCCGCCAGAAGGGCCTCGGACCGCGCGCAACAAAGCAAACACACTCGCCGTCTTCCGTTGCACGGGGGCGATGGGCGCGCCCAGGCTCGCCAAACGCAATGTCGCCTTGCTCGTAATGGGCACCGTCAATCTCAAGACGGCCCGCAAGTACCACGGTGGCCTCTATTGCAGAATGTGAGTGGCTCGGCACGGATTGGTTGGGCTCCATACGCATAAGATAGCTGCCGGACGGGCCCATTTTGACATGCTTTGCGCCCGATACGCCGGACTTCCAATCCAGCTGATCTAAGTCTGCGTCCAGTATCTCCTGGACATCGTGCGTATCAGCTGAGGACTTTCGCTTCGGCGCGGCGCTACGGCCTGCCGGATGTGAGTTATCCTGCTCGAGCAGAGCTCCGCCGACCATCTCCCAAAGAGAGGCGCGCTTCGCCCCGTCCGCGCTCAAACGAACGTGCAGGTCGCCGGCCGCCTTCAGCCCAGGGACCAATGCGCCAACGGCATGGTCGAGCATAAACGCTTCATAGATTTCCCGGTTCAATTTTAACCTCGCAAAAAACACAACGCTTTGATGTTTATACGGCGGAATCGCCGTTCTGGATGTGCTGGGCCTGTCTTGTCTTGTTCCCGAGCCAGCGTTAGTTACCAGAGCAATTCGGAGCCGCCCATGATGCCCCAATCCTCCGTAATCGACGCAATTGGAAACACGCCGCTGATAAAGTTGCGCCGGGCGTCGGAAGAAACGGGATGCACTATTCTTGGCAAGGCGGAATTCCTGAACCCCGGTCAATCGGTCAAAGACCGTGCCGCCCTCGGCATCATTCGCGACGCGGAGGAGACAGGCCGCCTGCGCCCCGGTGGAACCATTGTCGAGGGCACCGCAGGCAATACAGGCATCGGGCTTGCCATGGTGGGCAATGCCCTTGGCTACCGGTCTGTCATCGTGTTCCCACGCACCCAGAGCCGGGAAAAGAAGGATGCGATCCGCTTGTATGGCGCGCAGCTCATTGAAGTCGACGCGGTACCCTACGCCAATCCCAACCATTATGCGCGCTACAGTGGCCAGCTGGCCGAAGAGCTCAACGCAAGCGAGCCCAACGGCGCGATTTGGGCAAACCAATTCGA
>JBCCTK010000142.1:0-6216 GCA_039198685.1 Pseudomonadota bacterium
GCTTCTGCTGCCTTCCAGTGATGTGGGGCGGGGCATGGTGGCCGACTTGCTTGCGGATGATCGCGTGAAGCCCATCGGCCTGGCCGCGCGTGATAGCCTCCGTCTTGAGGCCGGTCTTTGCCTATATGGCAACGATCTCGATGCAACGCGCCATCCTGTGGAAGCGGGCCTTGCCTGGACAATTCAGAAATCACGTCGGGCTCGTGCCGACTTTCCCGGCGCCGGGCGCATCCTGTCTGCCCTTATCGAAGGGGCAGAGGAAAAGCGTGTTGGCATCCGTCCCCTGGAGCGCGCTCCGGCGCGCGAGGGTACCGAGATCCATTTTGGCGGTAGACAGGTTGGCACGATCACATCCGGCGGCTTCGGCCCTAGCGTCGATGGGCCCATTGCCATGGGCTACATCCGCGCCGATCTGGCCACGCCCGGGACGACCATTGAGCTGATGGTGCGCGGCAAAGCCCGACCTGGCGTGGTTGCCGCGCTCCCTTTCATCACACCCAATTACAAGCGCTGAGGAGCCTCTGCCCATGACCACAAGATATACCAAGGACCATGAATGGGTCAGCGTTGAAGGCGAGGTCGCCACCGTGGGGATCACTGTTTTTGCTGCCGAGGCACTAGGCGATGTTGTATTTGTGGAAGCCCCCGAAGTGGGCGTCAGCTTCAGGGCTGGCGACGATATGGCCGTTGTGGAAAGCGTGAAGGCCGCCAGTGATGTCTACGCGCCGGTAACCGGCAAGATCATAGATGCCAATGGCGCGCTGGCTGAAGCTCCAGAAACTGTGAATGCCGATCCAGAGGGGGCTGGCTGGTTCTGCAAGATCAAGATCGAGGACGCCAGCGAACTGGACGGTCTGATGGACGCCGATTCCTACGCCAAACACTGCGCGGCGGAGGCGTAAGCCATGAGATACCTTCCCCTTTCCCCTGAAGATCGCGCGGCCATGCTAGCACGCATTGGGGCGCCATCGGTTGATGCGTTCTATGACGACGTGCCCCAATCTGCTCGCCTGCCGGGCCAAATCCAGGGCTTGCCCGATCACCAGGGCGAACTGGCCGTCGAGCGCCATCTCTCTGCGCTCGCCGCAAAGAACCGAACCGCCAGCCAAGGCCCGTTCTTTGTCGGCTGTGGGGCCTATAAGCACCATGTACCCGCCAGCGTGGACCACATCATCCAGCGCAGCGAATTCCTGACGACATACACGCCGTACCAGCCAGAAATCGCCCAGGGCACACTGCAGACCCTCTTCGAATTCCAGACCCAGGTCGCCGAACTCACCGCCATGGATGTGGCGAATGCCTCTATGTATGATGGATCCACGGCCTGTGCCGAAGCGGCCCTGATGGCATGCCGCGTGACCAAAAGGCGCCGGGTTATCCTGTCGGGTGGGGTCCATCCCCACTACGCGGCGGCCACCAAGACTCTGTGCGAGGCGCAGGGCATTGATGTTGTGATCCTGCCACCGCTGGTGGACGGCGAAGACGAACTGATCGAAGCGCTAGACAGCAGCACCGCCTGCTTGATCGGCCAGTCGCCGAACGTGTTCGGCACCGTCACCGACCTGTCAGATGTCTCTACCGCCGCTCACGAAAAAGGCGCGCTGATGGTGTCAGTGTTCACCGAGGCTGTGGCGCTGGGCCTCGTGCCGCCGCCGGGCGAAATGGGCGCGGATATCGCCGTGGGCGAAGGTCAATCCATTGGTAATCCGCTGAATTTTGGCGGGCCTTATGTGGGCCTGTTTGCCTGTACCAAGAAACTGATGCGGCAGATGCCGGGACGGTTGGCGGGTGAAACGGTCGACGCCGATGGCAAGCGTGGTTTTGTGCTGACGCTTAGCACCCGGGAGCAGCACATCCGCCGGGACAAGGCGACCTCAAACATCTGCACCAATTCGGGCCTCTGCGCTCTGGCCTTCACCGCGCATATGACCCTGCTCGGTGGAGTTGGGCTCAAAAGACTGTCGCAGCTGAACCATGAAGCCGCTTGCGACCTTGCTGACGCGCTGGACGCTATTGATGGCGTCGAGATCTTGACGCCGCGATTCTTCAATGAGTTTGCCTTCCGCACCCCGATCAACGCCGAAGCCGTGCTCGCGATGCTGGATGAGCGTGGCATCCTCGGCGGTGTGCGCGCCTCCCGCCTCCTACCCGGAGGGCAGATGGATGATGTGATCATCGCGGCGGCAACTGAGTGCACGCAAGAGGTTGATATAGCAGCGTATGTTGATGCGATGCGGGGGATCATCTGATGAAGTTTCTCTGGTGGTTCGCCTTTCTCTTTGGCGGGCTTTATGTCCTGGCGGGTCTGATGCTGTTTATTGCCCAGGACCGGGTGATCTTCGCGCCGGATGTTACCCGGGTCGACCCCTGGGTGGAGGGCATTTCCGCCGTCGAGATCCCGACCGATGATGGCGAAACCCTGGTCGCGTGGTCTGCTGAGCCGAGTATTGTGGGCTGCCCGACGGTGCTCTTCTTCCATGGCAATGCAGCTCGGATCGATCTGGATGGCGGGCGCTATGAAGCGCTATCAGACGCCGGGCTGGGCTTTCTGGCCGTAGCCTATCGCGGCTATTCAGGGTCCACGGGACAGCCGTCAGAAGCCGGTCTTCACATGGACGCCGAAGCGGCCTGGGCATGGCTCACGAATAAGCAGGGTGTAACTGGCGATGACATCGTGCTCCATGGCCATTCGATGGGCACCGGGGTGGTTACGCAACTTGCAGCTCGGGTAGATGCGGGCGCAGCCATTCTGGAAGCGCCCTTCTATTCGATCCAAGATGAGTTTCAGAGCCGGATTAGTTTTCTGCCCATGGGCTTGATCCTGCGCCACACGTTCCGGTCAGACAAGTTTATAGGTGATGTCACTGAGCCGCTCGTGATTGTCCACGGCACAGCGGACACTGTGATCGATGCTAGCAGCTCTGAGAGGTTGTTCGACCTGGCAAATGAGCCAAAGCAGTATGTGAGAATTGTGGGCGCCGACCATAACTCCCTGGTCAGTGATGGGCTCTATCAGGCCGCAGCCTGGCCCTTGCTCAGCCCCCTCTATCCCGATTGTCCCTTTAAAGGCTTCGAAAGGTGATCCAATGACCATGAACGCTACTGGCCGTCCAACGGCTCCTGTCCACATCAATGCAGCGCCCTTGGCTGAAACGGTCTCCGGCTCCCGCGGCCTGTTGCAATACGAGCCGCTGATCTTCGAAACCGAACGGTGGAACGCCACTGGCGTTGACCTGCCAGAATGCAAGGGCACGCCGTCGCGCCTTGGCGGCCTCACGCGCAAAGCCGATGTCGAGCTGCCAGGCCTCTCTGAACCGGAAGCTGTGCGCCACTATGTTCGTCTCAGCCAGCGCAACTATGCCATCGATCTCGGCTTCTTCCCGCTGGGCTCGTGCACGATGAAGCATAATCCGCGGCTGAATGAGCGCATGGCGCGCCTGCCGGGGTTTGCCGATATTCACCCGCTGCAGCCGCAAGCCACTGTTCAGGGCGCGTTGGAACTGATCGACGAACTGGCGATCTGGCTCAAGACGCTGACGGGCATGCCTGCCGTGGCCATGAGTCCAAAGGCCGGCGCCCATGGTGAGCTTTGTGGGATGCTTGCCATCCGCAAGGCGCTGGAGGCGCGCGGTGAACTTGCGACTCGCAAACGCGTCCTCGTTCCCGCCTCGGCCCACGGCACCAATCCGGCCACCGCGATCCAGTGCGGTTTCGACGTCGATGAAATCGGCGCCGATGCCCGTGGCCGCGTGGATATGGCGCAGCTGCGCGAAAAGTTGGCCCGCACCGACGACATTGCGGGTATCATGCTGACCAACCCCAATACATGCGGCCTGTTTGAAACCGACATTCGCGAGATTGCTGATCTGATTCACGAGGCCGGCGGCTATTTCTACTGCGATGGCGCGAATTTCAATGCGATCGTCGGTCGGGTCCGGCCCGGCGATCTTGGCATCGATGCAATGCACATAAACCTGCACAAAACTTTTTCGACGCCCCATGGCGGCGGCGGCCCAGGTTCGGGTCCGACCGTCCTTTCAGACGCGCTGGCGCCCCATGCACCCGTGCCCTTCGTCATCTGCGATGACGACGGCACGTTTCAATTGATTGAGGAAGACCGGCGTGAATGCGTCGATAGTTTTGGCCGCATGGTCGCCTTCCATGGCCAGATGGGCATGTTCGTGCGTGCGCTCTCTTACATGCTGAGCCATGGCGCAGATGGTCTGAAACAGGCGGCAGAAGACGCTGTTCTCAACGCCAATTATGTGCAGGCACGGATGAAATCCGTCATGACCCCGGCTTTTGAAGGCTATTGCATGCACGAGGCTCTGTTCTCCGACGAGTTCGTGGCCGACGGAATTGAGACGATTGATATTGCCAAGGCGCTGATCGATGAGGGCTACCACCCCATGACCATGTATTTCCCACTGGTGGTCCATGGCGCAATGCTACTTGAGCCGACGGAGACGGAAAGCCGGGCAGAATTGGACCGGTTCTGCGATGCCCTGGAAGGCATTGCTCAACGGGCCTCGCGGGGGGACGCCGCCCTAAAGTCTGCTCCGCACAATGCGCCGATGCGCCGACTGGATGAGACGCGCGCAGCGCGCAAGCCAGTTTTGAAATGGACACCACCGCCTGTTGGGGCTGCTGTCGCGGCCGAATGAGATTTCACCAGATTTTGGTGGCGAGTGGGGCAGGCTGTGGCAGGTTCGTATTGGCTTGGAGCTTACGGCTCCGCCAGCGGCTGAAAGTTGCCATCATCGGGCGTTCTACAAGTGTGTAGGTGATGCCCGCTAAAACAAGGCATGTGGGCAGGGCAACGAGGGCGAAAAAAGGTCCCGCTGCCAAACTCGGTGAAAGCCTGGCGATACCTACCAAAACCAGTATGTGGCTGAGGTAAAGGGCGTAAGACCAATCTCCGACAACGGCCAAGGACTTGGAGACAGGCAGCTTTCTGTCGACTTCGCAGCTCGCAATGGCGTAGACCAGCAGGGCAGATGGTGGGCAGAAGACGATGACCCGCCCCCACTCCAGCACGAAGGTCGACCAGTTTTCACCAGACGTGATGCTAAACTGGTGACCTGTCATCGCAACTAGTCCACCGGCTAAGGAGCCTGGCTGGTCAGCTGGAAGCGTGAAGGCAAGGGCGGCGATCAGCCAAACACTTGCCAGAACGGCCAGCGTAACAGGCGCAATTCGGCGCCCCGAACAGACGGCAAGGCCTGCAAACGAGCCAGCAATGAACTCAAGGGTCATCGGATGCGCGGCCAGCGACAAGAGAGAGACCGCAAGGGGACGCGATTGTCCGCTCATTACCAGGCCGAGAGTGACTGCGCCCCAGGCCAAAAGAAAGAGCCAAAGCCAACGGCGTGCAAACAGGAGTGTCACCGCAAAGACGACGTAAAAGTACATTTCGTGGATAAGAGTCCAACCGACACCGAGTACAGGGTATCCTTGCTGGGGCAGAAGCGCGAATGATTGAGCCAGGTAGGCCGAAACGCTGGTGGAGCCAGCCAAGTCTGCCCAACCGCCGTCACCGGTGTTCACCGCGCCATAGGTCACGATCATGTAGGCGGTCATTATGCCCGCAAAGAGCCACCAAATCGGATAGATCCGTGCGCTCCGCGATAGGAGAAACATGCCACTGGCGCGAAGGCCCCACCCGCTGGACCGGGTTACAAGAACCATGACAAATCCGGAAATCACGAAAAACAGATCGACGCCGACGTAGCCATTCTCGATCAGTGGCCAGTCCGAATAGTCGCGCGGGGCGTTGTCCAAATCTGCCCGAGTATCAGCCTGGACGGCGCGAATATGAAAGCCTACCACCAAAAGCGCAGCCACAGCGCGGAGCATCTGTATCGAATGCAACTTCATTTGTGCGTGGCTCCTCTTGATCTGTGGTCTGAATATTTTGAATTAAAACAATTCCACAGACGAAAAATTAGCCATGCCATCATAGACTTGCCAAATGGATATAACAGTTTTGTTGGGGGACTGGCCGCATGACGATGATTGCCCATATTAGTCGTATGCAAAATTCAACAGACCCCGTCGGACAGCAGCAGTCCCAACCCTTGGTGGGCCAACCGATCGCGGCTATGGGGCAGGGAATGCGCACGCTTCTTCGACAATTCTTTGCCCTGTTGGGGCTCGCATTGATTGCAATTGCTTGGCCCATCGCACTTGTCACACCCTTCCTGCCCATCGGTTTAC
>JBCCTK010000143.1:0-6198 GCA_039198685.1 Pseudomonadota bacterium
CCACAACCTGCGCACCCGCTGCTTCTGCTGCAGCGACACTGCTATCGGTCGATCCTGAATCGACATAGACTACACGTGCCACTTGGCCCGTCACCGCGGCTAAGGCCCGGACCAACCGGTCGCCTTCGTTCCGCCCGATCAGGACAGCGCCGATCTCACCTGTGTTGTTCATGCCTTCACGAAGGGATAGCTTTCTGAAAGACATTCAGCCTCGGGGAACATCACGCGCAAATGTTTGTAATCCTCGGCAAAGATCGCCTGTAGCTTCTCTAAGAGTGCTTCGTGCAACTGTGGCCGATGACGCATCTGAAAGCGTTGCTTGATCAGTTCTCTGAGGCTCTTTGGAACAAGAGTTCTACGCAATGCAGTCGCGATAGAACTCTCAACCATCAACTTGTAAAGAGGAAAGCGGCGAATACGTTCAGCCGACGCATTCTCTTGCGCCCGATCCACTTGCCAAGAGCTTGTCTGTTCTAGGCCGATAAAGGTGCATATGCGTGACAGTTCCGCTTCAGGTGTTGCTTTGAGCCGCTCCAGGCTTGTCAGCAGAATGCGCTCGGATCCATAGGCGTCCAAATAGGGCGCGATTTGATAGGCATACCGGCTGTAGGCGATAAGTTCTGGGTGGTGCTCGAAAGCTGCGTTCAGGTCCTCGGACATCACGCCCATGGTCCACTCGTGAATGTAGTGCGATATTGTGCGCTCAATCGGATTGCGGATCATGTACACGAACTTTGGCTGCTCCAGAGTTGCCTTTAGGCGCTCTAGGCACAGCGGGTAAGTGGGCAGCTTGGTATAGTGCGTGCTGGCTTCGCCTTTCAATTCATGGGGATCAGCGGTGGAAAAAAGTGTCTCGTACCAAGGTAAGCCCTGGGCATAGACTTCATCGTCCGAGAAGAAATTCGGCTCCTTTGGCGTTGTCATGAAGACCCCGGGCTGTGCTGCCAATTGGGCTGCGAGTGTTGAGGTCCCGCACTTCATGCCACCGATGATCAAGAAATCCGGAAGCGCCATCTCAGACACCCGTTTCCCGTTGATTGCCTAAGGGATTACACGCATTGGTCCAGATATCGCGCCATTCGGATTTATTGGCTTTGGGTGTGGATCGTCCCGTCAACAGCCGTAGATTGGCAATCCCGCGTCCCAGGTGCCAGAGCAGATTGGCAGCGATTAATCCCGGCCAGCCGTAGCACTTGCGTAAAAACCGGGTGCGCGATGCGTAATAGTAGGCGGGCACACGTTTGCGGGCTGTGGCGAGAGACTTTACCGGTGCGCTGCCGCCGCGGTAGTGGATCACTCTGGCTTTAGGCTCATGGACGACACCCCAGCCAGCTTTGCGGGCTTGCCAACAATAGTCTTCATCTTCGTAATAGAGAAAATACCCCTCATCCATTGGCCCAACCTGCTCGATCATCTCTCTGCGCAGCAGGATACAGGCAAAACTTGCCCATTCGATACTGCCTGGATCTGGCATTGTGCCTAATGGCATATCGTATCTGGCAAGCAGCTTTGTGACAGGGCCCGTCATCGCACCCCTAATCAGCTCACTGAACGGGCTGGCAAAGCGGAAACTGCTGATCTGAGGGGTTCCGTCTTCGTATTCGAGACGTGGGGCGATCAATCCGGCAGCTGGCGCTGCATGCGCTGCCTCTAGCAAAATCTTCATGCACCCAGGGCGCAGGACTGCGTCGCTGTTCAGGATCAGGTAGAATGCGGCTTGGCCGCTGGCGATGCCCTGATTATGCCCGCCCGAGAAACCGCTGTTTGTAGAGGAGCGGACAAGGCTTATCGGGGCGTCCGGCCCCAGTTCTACCATCCATGCTTCGATGTCCTCTGCTGACCCGTCACCTGATAGATTGTCGATGATGGTAACATGTCCATTTACCCCTTCTAATTCGGCAAGCGCTGAGGCGGCGCACTGGATCGTTAGGGCACCGGTCCGGTAGTTAATGATGGAGATAAGAATCTCGAAATTGGCCGAGGAGATCTTTGACATGACGCGTGCCGTTGAAGACGGGCTACTTCGAAAATTCAAGTGTTCAATAACATTGCACGCACACAGTCCTTGCAATGTGGTTTCAGCCCGGCACTGACGTATTAGATATGCCGAGTTCAGGAGGCGATATTGCTGAAAAACAGCGATCTAGCTTTTCAGCTTCCCCTGCCGGGTGGTGCAGAGGTCAAAGTGGGTGTGCCCACCAAGGTCGCCCTAATGAACAAGATCATCACGCGCTTGGCAGAGGGAGAGGGCTTTGCATTGGCCACTCTAAACCTCGATCACGTGGTGAAACTGCGCCAACCGGGTCCTTTTCGCGAGGCTTATGCGCTTCAGGACATGGTCGTCGCCGACGGAAACCCAATTGTTTGGCTGTCGCGCCTGGCTAACCGGCCTGTCGAGTTGGTGCCGGGATCTGAGCTGATCAACCCGCTCTGCGACTTGGCGGCGGCGAATGGCTGGCCCGTGGCCTTCCTGGGCAGCACTGAGGAGACACTAGCGACGGCCGGTGCCGAGCTCAGCCGCCGCTATCCTGGATTGGAGATTGCGGCCCAGGTGGCGCCGCCCTTTGGCCTCGACCCAGAGGGAGAGGAAGCGGCCGATCTATTGCGCCAGATACAGGTTTCCGGTGCCCGCCTCTGTTTCCTCGCTCTTGGCGCGCCGAAGCAAGAGATCCTGGCCATGCGGGGGCGTACCCTGGCGCCCGCCTGCGGGTTTGTCTCGATTGGTGCTGGGCTCGACTTCATTGCTGGCACGCAGGCCCGGGCGCCTGCCTGGGTGCGTGCCATCGCCATGGAGTGGTTTTGGCGCATGGTCGGAAACCCTAAGCGGCTGGCGCGTCGCTATATCCTTTGTGCGCTGACCCTACCTAGTCTTGCGTGGCGGGTCTGGCGTGCGCGTGGGCCTGCCTCACCCTCGTGATGGGCGTAGACCCAGTGCTGTCACGCCGGCCTCCTGCGCTGGCTGTGCCACTGGGCTGGCGCCATCGAAGTAAAGGCCCATATCGGCCATCATCTGGCCGTCGGTCAGATAACGGTGGGTGGCGCGCCAGGCGTTCATAGCAATGCTCCGTCGGAGTTCTGTATTGTTTAGCACGCGCGCGATATTCTCCCGGAAATCCGAGAAGTCCCAGGATACCGGCACATAGGTCTCCCATGGACGATAGAGGTCAGGACAGGTTTCCAAGTGGCTCATATCCTGTTTGACGACAACGGCGCCGGTCATGAAGCCCTCAACATCGCGCCAGCAAAGCTCGCCATAGCCGAATGGGCTGAAGACCAGGCGCGAGTGAAAGAGCTCCTCCATGAATTGTCCGCGTGAGATGCCCGTGCCGGTCACGACGCGGCCAGGCAGCGCCTCTGCATGGCGCAGCGCCTGAGTACGCATACCCATGTACCAAGGCGATCCCGACGCTGTCAGCCGGGCATGCAGATCGATGGGCCGTTCGGCATCTAAATCCGGGGGCGCCCCCAGAAACCCTTCCAGCAGCCCAGGCGCCGTGAAGAAATTCGCCCCCGCCCGCAGCTTTGGCACGATCGACCGCGGTACTAGCCAATCCACGGCCTTCTCGGCGCAGCCATACTGCCAGCCGTAGTAATCGGTCAGATTGGTGTCGCCCCGGGTGGGCTGGAAGTATTCCGCCCGGTCACGAAACAGCGATTTCTTCACGTAGAGATCGACGAACGGGTCGACATGGCGCGCCAGACGCAGATCGCTGTGGGCGTAGCTGTCTAGAAAGATTACCCGCGCCCGCGGGTTCGCCCCGTTGACACGCTCCAATGCCCAGGACAGCCGGTCTGGATCCACCGTGAACCAGGGCTGCACGATCACCACATCGGCACCAACGGGCGTCAGCTCCCCGTCCAGCAGGCGTTCGACATCGAAAAGGCGGATATCGGCGGCATAGTTTTCCGCGATCTCGTCGCTGAACTGCAGGAAGGGATAGACCTGCGAAAAGCTAATTCGAGAGCGCGTGTAGTAGACATGCACCCTGAGGCGAGAACGAGCCGGGAACGAACGCCCCAGCACCTTGTCGGCCAGAGGGGCCAGCACCTTTCCCATACGGCCGTCGATTGCGTTCTTACCAAGCCAGGCGAGGGCGGATGCGCTCATGGGTTTCTCCCTTTGGGCATAGGTCAACAGGCGGGCCGCTGAAATACAGCTCCCGTTAACTTCTGCTTTACGTTAACTTTTATTTACGAATACATGCGCACATACTTTTACTCGAGCGCCTTTGTATTAAGGAGCCGTTAGGATTAATGGTAGGTAAATAGATCCCACAGGATTTGACTAACTGGATCTGTGGGAAGGCAGCTAATGGCCTCGCAAAAACCCCGCGCGCCCTATCGTGCCGAGATCGACGGGTTGCGCGCCGTCGCCATCGCCGCTGTGATGGCCCATCATGCGGGCGTGCCTTTGCCGGGTGGTTATCTAGGCGTCGACATCTTCTTCGTGATCTCTGGCTTTCTGATCACCAGTATTCTGATGCGCGACCTGCGCGCAGGGTGTTTTTCATTGGTTGGGTTCTACGAGCGACGAGCCCGGCGCATTCTGCCGGCTTTGGTTGTGGTCTGCTTGGCTTGCATCCCACTCGGTTGGGTCCTGGCGTTGCCCGATCAGTTGAAGCTGCTCGGCCAAAGTCTGGTCGCGGTGGTCACCTTCTCATCCAACGTGCTCTTTTGGCTGACCTCGGGCTATTTCGGTCCCGCAGGTGAAGAGATACCGCTGCTGCATACTTGGTCATTGGCGGTCGAGGAGCAGTTCTACCTGTTCTTTCCATTGCTGATGCTGGTGGTCTGGCGGCCGGGTCTGCGGGGCAGCGTGGCGTTGCCGCTAATTGCTGGGCTAGCGGTGTTGAGCCTCGCCGCTGCCGTCTGGGCGCAGGGTTGGGACCGGAATGCGGCGTTCTACCTGCTCCCCTTCCGAGCTTGGGAGCTTTTGGCCGGCGTGCTCCTGGCCCTTTGGCTGGCGCGGCGCGGTCGGCCTTTGCGGTCGAGTGCAGCCCCATCACTTATGGGTCTGGGGCTGATCGGTCTTGGCCTCGTCTTTGCCGACCCATGGTCCTCCCTGGCGCCGTTATGGGCGCTGCTGCCGGTGGCAGGAACGCTGCTGATCATAGCTTTCGCAGGGCGGGGTACTTGGACGCACTGGGCGCTGACCCTTCCCCCGATGATTGGGATCGGCCTGATCAGCTATTCCCTCTATCTCTGGCACCAGCCGGTCTTCGCCTTTGCGCGAATGGCGCAGTTTATGCCGCCGTCGCCCTGGCAGATGGCAGGGCTGGTCGTGCTGACAGGCCTGCTGGCATGGTTCACATGGCGTTTCGTTGAGCAGCCCTGCCGCAATCGCCGATTGATGCGGAGGCGGACTGTCTGGCGTGGCGCGGTGACGGCGGGCGCGGTGCTAGGAACTTTGGGCCTAGCGGCGCATATCGAGCGGGGCTTTGGTCCGGCACGCTTTTCGCCCGAAGTGCTGGCCATCCTAGATACGGCCACCGCGAGCCCCTTACGCAGCAAATGCCACTTCGGTCCCGACGCTGCGCCACCGCCCGAGGAAGCCTGCACTTACTTTGCGGACGCCCCGCCGACCTGGGCCGTTTTCGGCGACAGCCACGGGGTGGAACTGGCTTATGCGCTTGGCGAACGGCTGGCTGAGCGAGATGAGAGCCTGATCCATCTCACGGCCAGCGCTTGCCCCCCGGCGCTTACCTTTGACCCAGGGCAGCCAGGATGCGCTGATTGGGTAGCAAGAACCGTGGCCTGGCTCGAAGACCGACCCGAGATCCATACGATCGTGTTGGCCTGGCGACACAACATGTATCTTTTCGGCGATAACGCGAAGACCTTCCCCGAACTGCCAGATGCGCCGTTTCACATCGCGGTGAAAGGTACAAACGAGGCGCGCCGATCTGCCTACTGGGTTTCTTTCGAAACACTGGTCTCGCGCCTATCGGTCGGGGGGCGCCGGATTCTTGTGCTTGAGCCTGTGCCAGAAATCGGTCGCTCAATCCAAAAGTATGTCCTGCATTGTCAGATTGTGGAAGGTAAGTTACCAACCATCTCCGCAGAAGTTCACCACGCTCGCAATGCATATGTCCGCGCGCGCCTAAGCGGTATGTCCGTGGATACCCTGACGGCAAGTGTCGACTGCAGCCAGTATTGCTCTGGCGCTGCGGAGGGATATGCGCTGCTCTTTGATGACGA
>JBCCTK010000144.1:0-6173 GCA_039198685.1 Pseudomonadota bacterium
ACCACGCCGAGCGTGATATAGAATAGAAAAACCGACGTCTGGAAAACCGATAGACCCACGAGCCGTTTGATGAAGTTTTGGGCCGCGAAAGTAATATACAGCCCCGTCATCATAAGTGCGATGATGAACAAATAATTGCCGCGAGCGACGATGAAATCGAGCATGGCGCTACCAGTCCTCGTCGGAAATTTCAGCAACACGGCCTGCGAACGCATAGAAAATTGTAAGCATCGACCCCGCCACTCCAAAAAGAACGCCAAGTTCAATCAGAATGATTCCCGTATGCTGCGCATTATGCCCACCTTCCGGCTCTTCGAAGAGGGCATTGTATTCAAGGTAATTCCCACCACCCAACAGCGCCCAGACGCCGACCCCGGCATAGAGCAGCACCCCAGATGCCGCCAAACCGCGGGTGAAGGAGGGGGGAACCGTTCTCATGGCCGACGAGACACCAAAAATCAGTGCATAGAGAATCACGCCAACGGCAAAGATAACACCGGCCTGGAACCCACCACCTGGCGAGTACTCCCCGTGAAATTGAACATAAAACGCAAAAATGGTGATGAACGGGATCAGAGTCTTTGAAACGATCCGCAATATAATATGGTGATCAGGGTTCACTTGCGCCCTCCTTTGCGGATTGATTCGGCCAAAGAGCGCTCTCCAAACCCAAGCAGCAAGGCAACGGCCAGCCCCGCCGTAAATACAACCGCGACTTCGCCAAGCGTATCAAATCCGCGGTAGCTCGCGAGAATCGACGTTACCACGTTGGGAAATCCCATATCTGCGTAGTGGCGCTCTAAATACTCCAGTCCCACGCCGGTATTGGCAGGAGACTGGGGATCGCCCACCGGTGGAAGATCCACCGTCGCATAAACCAGGATCGCGCCCGTTACCAAAACGACAATGAAAGGCGCGATGCGGGCAAATGGTTTTTCAGCTTTCGCTGTCCGCGCTGTGAGCAGCATGCCTCCAAGCAGCAGCGTCGTCGAAATACCAGCGCCCACGGCAGCTTCGGTGAACGCTACATCCACGGCATCCAAAAGGACGAACCAGGTTGCCGAAACAAGGGAGTAGACACCCGATAACATCACGATCGCGAATAGGCTTCTCAGCCTGGCAATCGATATGCCGACAACGAAAAGAATGACCAGGAGGAGGATGTTGGCCAGCGCTATGCCAAACTCTGTTTGCTGTGCAGGATCCATCTCAATCCTCCCCTTCACTCATAGTGGGCTTCGGGCGTCCTATAATTGGCTCAAGGCCGGCGACATGGGCTGCATTGGCTATGGCATGGCTTGCCGTTGGGCTGGTCAGAAACAAAAAGACCCAAATCGCCACGAGCTTCATCAAAACGAGCCAATGGGGCGCCATCAACGCCATGCCGATGATGAGAAAGCTTGCCCCAGCCGTATCGGTTACACTGGCCGCATGCAAACGGGTGTAAAAGTCCGGAAACCGCAAGACACCCAGTGTACCGACCAGGGTGAGTGTTGCGCCGAGCAAACACAGCGCGCCGCCCAATAATGGCCGGACTACAGCCCAGAATTCAACGACAGACTCAAGCATTGCCTTAGTCCCCCTCCCCCGCGCGCGGTGAACGCCTTGCAAGCGAGACCTGGAAGGAGCGATAGCGGAAGAATTTCAGGATCGCGATCGTTGCCACAAAATTGATAAGGGCATAGGTGAGGGCGATATCGAGAAAATCGGGTCGTCCCATGACGAACCCCAACAATCCCAGCAAGACAACGGTTTTCGTTCCAAAGGAATTGACCGCCAATACGCGATCATAAAGCGTGGGACCGATAAGGGTTCGGGTGAGCAAGAGGACCAGGCCAAACAACAAAGCGATGGTCGCTGCAGCGAGCATAAAGTTCACGATCCAGCTCCATCCACCGTGAGGGCCGATCGACGGTCCATTTCATCGAACGCGCCAGGCTCAGCATCTTCCTCATAAAGCGCATGGACGAGCAATTTATCGCCATCGACCGAGAGCGTCACAGTCCCCGGTGTGAGCGTAATCGAATTTGCAAAGGTGGTTTTTGCCAGATCCGACCTACAGCTTGTCTTCACTTTCACCAGCGCTGGATTGATATCAATATCGGCCTTGAGACAGGCTTGGATAACCCGCCAATTGGCTTTCAGAATCTCGTAAAACAGCCACACCCAATAGAGCCCAAACTGAATAAGCCGTCCATAAGGGGAGCTCTCGCGATTGACGATGTCCAATCGGAGCGACAACGCCATGGTGATCACGACGGATACAGCCCCTAACCCCAGGATCAGTGGCTTGTTCAACCCCGACATGGCATACCAGAACACAATGACGGCCAGGAGAAGTCCTGCAAAATAACGCACTATTATGAAAACTCCGCGTCAGCCCTGACAAATGACTTCGCGGACCACTAAATGTCGAAGCGGGGTTTGACCAGTCCTAGCGCGACGAATTTTCAACCCGCGCGACAAGGTCGGATAAGTGATGGAAATGAGGGCTGTCGGTTTGCGCCGTGCCTAATTGCCAAACAGCAGCCCGGCTGCCTTGCGTGCGGCAGAGAAATTTCCGTCTCCTGGCACCTCTGGATCTTCGACGAGGCCCGACCGCGGAGAATAAGCCGAAGAGAGAGACCAATTCCAATACCGCAAAACGGTCTGCGCCTTGGCCACGGTCAGCAATTGATAGCAATTCGCCACCCTGAGAAATCTTGGGTCTGGTGTGCCATCATCGCTCTCAATTCGGCGCTTCAGGGCCTTCCAGAGCAATTTGAGATAAGCGGGTTTTAAACCTGTCGCTTTGGAAAGCACGGCTAAGCCTTCTCCACTTTTGTCCGATAGAACTTTTGCGATAGTGATGGGCTTGACCCCCGAAAGATAACCAATCTCTTGGGCCATTTTTGCATTCATGCCGGACTTGGCCGACATTTCCACCGCGTGTTCAAGATTCACGAATTCGCTTTTCTCGATGGCGGCCCTGTTTCGTTGGCGCCTCTCGATGAGTTGCATGGCCTTGCGAGCATAAGGGTCCTGCCACTTCTCTTTCGCCATCATTGGAAAAACATCGGCGCATACGGCGATAAGGTCCATACGATCTGCCGCATGGCGTTGCAGGATTGAGCGACGCACATCTGAAGGTGACCACCAGAAAAGCACCATCGCATGGGCAGGCGTCAATTCAGGCCGGTCAATGAGCAGCTCACAGAGCTCAATATGTTCGCGAGACACTTCGAGCACCTGGTCAAGTCCAAGATCTGAGAGAACAGACAGCTTATTTTTTAGAAGGACTGCAATAACGTCGGGTTCTGAAAACCCAATCAGCACGTCAGCCAGCATGGCGCCCACATTCTTTCGCTGGGCGATCAAGAGCCGATGTTCGCGCGATGCGACCTGGGCAACATGCGCCAGATCCGGCTCTTCAACACCGAGATTCTCCTCCAGGATAGGACGGGCAATTTCCAGTGAACACGATGCGAGGAAACGAAGAAGCCGCCGCGGCGCCTCAGACTTATCCGCCAGACGTTGGGCACAAAGCGCAACTTCTTCCGTGGACGCACCAAACAGCAATTCCAGCAGAATATCACTGCCCATTGAGCGGTCCTGGGGCGGCAACCTGGAAGACGGCAAGGCAATGACATCGATCAGCCGCTTCAAAAGCGCCTTGCGCGCCTGGCTTTCAACGGCAACGCCTTGATCCAGCGTTGTGGCAAGTTCTGACATGATAACCCTGTGTCTGCAGCACACGATAACGTTGCAGAAAAGGCTTAACGCGCCGTGGACGATATCCGTCCCATTTGGCTTAGCTGCGGCCAGCCTCGCGCGCTCGCTTTCCCGGATGGATCATCGCCAACAGGATACTCACCACAAGCATCGCAATCGCCAACATAAAGAGCGCGCCTCCATCCGTTGCAGCGCCTGGTTCAAGCCCGGTTGGGATCTCCCGACCGAGCCATGGCGAGAGATGAAATCCCACCGCGCCGGACAAGACGAAAAACGAGATCACCGCGCCAAACCGGCGAGACCAAGGCACCAGCAACAATAATGCAGCAAACAATTCAGAAAATGCGACCGCGACCCTTCCGGCCGGCTCGAACAGCGCGATTCCCGAACGGTCGGCCATCGTGGCAAACACGATATTCTGCCCCGGCGCATCGAAGAGCTTCACAGACCCTTCTGGCGGGTTCGGGAGAGGATGGATCGTGGCCTGGAGGAAGACAAAAATCAGCCCCAGGGCGAGGACCCAGCTCAACAAGGACCTGATCAGCAACATTCTACAGCCTCCTGCAATTCACGTTGGCCTAGCATGCCCTTGCGGCGTGACAAATTCACGACGCAGCCTGCGCAATGTTTCAATTCACCAGGTGGGCAGCTTATAGGTATCAAGAATCAAGGAGTAGACTGGGCAATGGCGCCACCACCGGGCGATACGGATAGCTCCCACCATACGGGGGGCACGATGGCTGAAGATGATGCCAAGGGGTCGGTTCGCTCACCCCTGACCGGACTCGACTCCGCAATGTCGGCAGGCGCAACCTTACTGGAAACCGCCGAGAGCCTGAAGGCACGGGCTGTGCGCCGAGGAGTGACGCGAGAACTGCCTGCCTATCTCATGGTGCAATCCAGCTGGTTCATGGCTTTTGGGCTGCAGATGGTGCTTTTCCCCCACCTCATAACAAGCCCCAATTATCTCAATCTCGACGGTCTAGAGCTGGGCCTTGCCAATATGGCACTATCAGCGCCGTCGGTCGTATTTCTCCTCATCGGCGGGGTTGTTGCAGAACGCGCAGACGGAAAGCGGCTCCTGATCCTGCTCCACCTGCTTGCAGTGGTACCGGCACTGGGTTTGGCAGCGGCTGTGGCCAGTGGGTCGCTCTCATATCCACTCATGATCTTTTATGGGATTACCATAGGAACCGTTGGCGCTTTCATGATGCCCGCGCGCGATGCCATTATTAATGAGGTTGTGGAACGCCGCGTCCGGGTTGGCTCGGGCGTGACGCTCCAACTTGGCGTGACGTTGGCGACCATGGCGCAGTTTGTCAGCCAGATTTTCGGGCTTACCCTGGCCGGCTATGCTGACAAGATGACTCGCATGCCAGGCTGGCTAGGCGGCTTTGGTGTTGGCCCCATTCCCAGCGACACACTGTTGATCATTCAAGGTGTCGTATTGGCCTTCGGTGCAGGATTTGCCCTTTTTCTGGCTCGGGGCCGAAAGGTGAAAACCGGGCGTTCGGGTGTGGGCGCGGCGTTCGGTGACATCGCCGAGGGCTTCCGGGCTGTGCGCGCCGATGGGAAACTCTGGGGGATGACAGCGCTCATGTTTGGCGTCGGTATCTTCGTCATCGGATCCTTTCTTGTCGTCCTCCCAATTATAAACAGAGACCTTTATGGCCTCGATTCTGACGGTATTCGGGACATGTTCGTGACGTTCTGGATGGGCGCTTTCGTTTCCTCCGTCGCGCTGTCCATCTTCAAGCGGATCAAGCGACAGGGCCGGCTATTGCTCGTTGCGCAATTGCTCGGCTCGCTGGCGATCCTCATCATGTTGGCCAAGCCGCCTCACTATGTTTTCCTGATGATTGTCTTTACTTGGGGTCTTGCCGGTGGAATCTCCATCGCCATGTCGCGCGCCATTGTCCAGGACGCGGCGCCCAAGGACCAACTGGCGCGCGTGCTATCCATTTACCAACTCGGCTTTATGGCGGGAGCGCCTTTTGGGGCAGCCTTCATGGGGGCCGCCACGGACTTGTTTCCCGATGAGCCCCAGCGCGTGGCAGTTATACCGTCAACAGGGATGGTGCTGCTCATCATTTGGATGATGCTGCGCACGCCGATCTGGAACATGAAGAATGAGCTTGCGGAATAGGCATGTGTGGCAGGTTTTTCCGACATGGTGTATCCTGGATCGACTATCGGGCCATGCTGGATCTGATTCCTCCAGACGGGATCGACCCACCGGAGCCCACATTTAACGCGGCGCCAATGAGCCTGCAGCCCGTGATCCGGCAGGCCGAACGGGGCGTTGGCTACCAATTGGTCCCTATGGTGTGGAGCCTGATACCGAGTTGGTGGAAGAAACCGCTCAGCGAGAAAAAGTTTACCAGCTTCAACGCCAAGTGCGAGACCCTTGCGGAAAAGCCCGCTTTTAGAGGGGCATACAAATACCGGCGTTGCCTCGTTCC
>JBCCTK010000145.1:0-6003 GCA_039198685.1 Pseudomonadota bacterium
CCAGGCTGAGCCGGGCACCTTCGCCGCCGCCGTCTCGGGTGCGCCGGTGACCGATTGGAGCCTGTACGATACGTTCTATACCGAGCGCTATATGGACACGCCCCAGGATAACCCCGAAGGCTATGAGCGCGGCTCGGTTTTCTACCATCTCGACCGGTTTGAGGGGGAGATGAACCCGCTCCTGCTCATCCATGGAATGGCTGATGACAATGTCACCTTCGACAACACCACCCGCCTGATGGCGTCGCTTCAGGAACAAGGCAGGGTGTTCGATCTGATGACCTATCCCGGCCAGCGCCACGGTGTACGCGGCGCGGCCCTGCGCACCCATCTCATGAAGACACGAATGGCCTTCTTGGAACGGCACATGAAGACAGAGTGAGGCAGGCACAGGCTTTCTTACGGGGTTTTAATGATAAGTTGCCCACGGCGCAAAAGTCTGTACCGCACGGTGAGCGAGATTTAAATTGGCGTGGTTTATGCCAGTCTGTCCTACCAGTGGCTGCGGGGCTCCAACACAATGATCAAGTTTCTCACGACAGTTCTATTCCTCGGTGCGATTGCCTTGGAGTTTTACGTGCTTTTTACCGGAAACCAGGTCGTTGTCTGGCAATCAAAGGCCAGTGAAGGTCAGCCCGTTGCGGCCCTTGGTAACAACCCTGCAGATTTTGACATGCTCGTCTGTCGCCACTTCGATGGCCGCGGCGTGCGCGTATCCCTTTACCGCCATGCCGAGGACGACATGGGCGGCTTCAGCCGGTGCCCACTCGTCATTCGGACCGAAGGCGACGCGCAATTTGTCGAGTACCCCTAAGGGAACACCTTTCCCGCCGTGACGTCCCATGGCAGCTTTCCTGAAAAGCACCGGGAGCCGTCAATGCCAGCCTTACATCCACGTCCAGAACAGCAAAAAGCCTTTATTGAAGATACCCATGATGGTCCCATCGTCATGGTCAACCTGCTGAAATTCCGAGACCAAGCAGCATACGGAGAGGGTGACCCCGAGTTCGGTGAGGCCATTTCGGGCGCCGATGCCTATGCCCGCTATGGCGCCGAAGTTGTGAAACTGAGCGCGGATCCCGACATCGGCGTGCAGTTTATCTTCCTAGGCCAGGCCAAGCGCTCCGTGATCGGCGATGGTGACTGGGATTCTGTGGCGCTTGCGAAATACCCCTCCCGCATGCACATGGCCCGGATGCTGGCCGATGCCCGATACCAGGCTGCCTTGCGTCATCGAACGGCGGGCCTGTTGCACCAGGATCTGATCGAGACACTGGCGAGTTTATCTTAATGCCAGCGTTTCAACCCACTGCGAGCCAATTTCGTGCTTTCCGCGATGACCCCCATGGGGGGCCGGTTTGCCAGGTCAATCTCCTGAAATTCAGGGTGAAGGCGGCGTACAAGCCAGGCGATCCTGAATATGGCGAAGCGGTTGACGGGCGCACGGCCTATGTTCGCTATTCCGAAGCCTTCACCGCAACGGCAGCAGAATTTGGTGGCACAACCTCTCTGTTGGCCCTGACAGAGCGCTATTTCATCGGTGGGGGCGATTGGGATGGTGTTCTCGTCAACACCTTCCCGGATCGTCAGGCCTTTATCGCCACGCTGAATCACGCCGATTATAAGCAGATGAGCCGCCACCGCGATGCGGGTTTGCTTTGCCAGGACCTTATCGAAACCCGGCCGCTTTGGTTACATGGGAAAAAGGCATGAGCCAGTATGAGATTTACGGGGCCATGGGCTCACCTTATTCGATGAAGGTCCGAGCCGCCTTCCGCTTTAAGCGGTTGGCGCACACTTGGATTGGAATGACCGCTGAAAACCGGGGTGGCGTGTTTCAGAAGGTCAAGGTGCCTGTGGTGCCTATTGTGAAATTCCCTGACGGGTCCTGGGCCAATGACTCAACGCCTTTGTTGCTGGGTCTGGAGGGGGAAGGCCGCGGGCTACTACCGCCTGATCCGCTCCAACGCTTTGCGTGCTTGTTGCTCGAGGACATGGCCGATGAGTGGTTCATGAAGGCGATGTTCCACTACCGCTGGGCGTATGCCGAAGATGCCGATATTGTCGCAAAGTGGCTTATCTACGACACGCTCCCCAATGCTGGGCGCGATGCCGTAGAGGAGGCGGCGGCCACCATACGGTCGCGCCAGATATCACGCATGGCGCTTGTCGGTTGTACGCCGGAGACCGGTCCCCTTATCGAGGCGACCTTCAAGCGCCAGTGCCGCGCCCTTGAGGACACGGCAACCGGCCCCACACGGTTCCTTTTCGGAGATCTCCCCTCATTGGCTGACTTTGCCTTTTATGGTCAAATCAAGGTCATGAGTACAGATCCAACGCCCATGGCCTGGATGCGCGCCGATGTACCGTATCTCTATCGCTGGATTGACCATTGCGACGATGCCTCTGGGATTGAAGGCAAATGGTCCGACGGCCTGCAGGGGCCCGTGCGAGACCTGCTGTCTGTTGCCGGGGACACGTATTTGCCGTTCCTGCAGGCCAACGCTTCAGCCGCCGCCGCGGGCGAGACCACATTCAGCTGTAAAGTCGAAGGTGGGGATTTCGCCCAGGGTGTCTTTGGCTACCAGGCCAAATGCTTGTCCCAGCTGCGCGAAGCTTGGGGGCGACTGCAGGATGACGCGCAATCATATCTTTCTGGATTGATTGGTGAGGGCGCTGGGATACTTTCCCCACCGGCTTAAAAGGTGTTTGGCATGGGCACAATCTTGAAATGGCTGGTGGGCATTTTCGTGGTCATCGCCTTAGCCTTTGGCGCGCTGATCTTTGGGCTCACGCGCCCACCGGCGCCTTTGGTGCCAGCAGCGGATCTCGTGACAATTTATCAGGGTCGGTTACAGGGCGGGGTCGACCGAGACAATCCCGATATTCTGCAGTTTAACGGCGTGCCCTATGCGGCGTCCCCCGTGGGTGATCGGCGATGGCGTCCACCGGCCGCGCCCACCAATTGGGAGGGCGTGCGACCAGCCCAGGACTTTGGCCCAGAATGCCTTCAGGTTCGCGGCGGCAGTTCAGAATTCGTGCGCGACCTTGTTGAGGGCCTTGGCCTGGCCTGGTGGAAGCGACAGGTGGCCGGCGTCGTGACGGCATCCCTGTCATCAGCGCCCGAAAGTGAAGATTGCCTGACCCTCAATATACGCACCGCCAACGTCGGCGGCGATGCACTTCAGCCGGTAATGGTTTGGATTCATGGCGGATCACATCAGTCAGGCGCGGGATCCCACGAACTCTATCAGGCCAACCAGCTGGTTGAGAATGGCGTTGTGGTGGTCACGATAAATTACAGGCTTGGGGCGCTTGGCTACCTCGCCCATCCCGTCCTTAGCATGGACGACCCGCGCGGCGTTTCTGGCAATTATGGCATGCTAGACCAGATGGCGGCTCTCGCTTGGGTCCGTGAAAATATCGCTGCGTTTGGTGGTGATCCGGCCAATGTCACCGTTTTTGGTGAAAGCGCCGGCGCCCAATCGATCAGTGAAATCATGGCCTCGCCCCTGAGCGATGGTCTTTTCGATAAAGCCATCCTGCAGAGCGGGTCGTCCACCTATCGGTCTATCGGACTGACCACGGCGCTTGATGGCAGACCCACAGCCCATGAAGTTGGCGAAGCGCTCCTGGATGGTCTGGTTCCCATGGGTGCGAGCGCAGAGGATCTGAGGGCGATCGAGGGCGCAGAAATCATAGCAGCCATCGGTGAGAGGCCGGACCTCATCGATTTTCTCAAGCCAGTGGTGGATGGAGAGGTGTTGCCGCGCATGGTCGGCGACGTGATCCTCAATGGCGGCTTGCCTGTGATCCCGATCCTCGCCGGGTTCAATGCAGATGAGGCCACACTGTTCTACGGCGACACCCAAGCGCCTACCGTGTTGCAGGCCCCGTTTCCCAAAGAGATGAACGCGCGCCACGCACTCCTTGATGAAATTTACGGAAAAGCAGATGCCGCCAAGCTGATCGAGCTTTACGGCCTTCATGATCCGGCGCTATGGGATGACGGCGCCACGGATATGTTGGGCGATGACATCTTTGGCGTGCACATGCGCGTCCTGGGCGCAGTCAACGCGCAAGCCGGCGCGCCCACATGGCTTTACCATTTCTCCCGTTTGCCACCGAGCCCGCGCCAGACCCTTGGAGCGTTCCATGCGTCTGAAATCTGGTTTGTGTTCAATAGCCATAGCCCGCTGATGGACCTCAGCAGCAATGATCTGAGATTGACCCAGGCCATGGGGGCCTATTGGACAAATTTCGCGAAATATGGTGATCCAAACCATGAAGACTGGGCGACTTGGCCCGCTTATGGCCCCACCGACGAATGGATGGAATTTCCAACACTCGAAGATCCGGGGCCGATCCAGGGCCTTCGCGCAGACAAGCTCGATATTATGGAGCGGGTTCTGCGTGGGCGGGTTGCGGCGGCTGTACCCGTGCTGACGCCGCGACAGGACCCTGGCTCAGGCGGACAGCAGGCTGTCACAGATCGATTCGAGCCCTGATTGATCCACTGCATCGAAGGCATCGAATTCGGTAGAGTCGACGTCCAGAACCGCAGCCAGGGCGCCATCAGCACCGAAAACGGGCACGACGATCTCGGAATTTGATCGGCTGTCGCAGGCAATGTGTCCAGGAAAGGCGTGGACATCGGCAACACGTTGGGTTTGCCCGGATGCGGCGGCAGCCCCGCAGACCCCTTTGCCGAACGGGATCCTCAGACAACCCAATGTCCCTTGATAGGGCCCGACCACCAGTTCTCCAGGCTTCCTTGGGTCGACCACGTAGAAGCCCGTCCAGAAAAAGCGGGGTGCAAAAGCTTGAGCCAGCAGACATGCTGCGGTGGCATAGCGGGCGGGGATGTAAGTCTCACCAGAGACCACGCTGTCTATTTCTGCCTTCAATGCGTCATAAAGTGCCGCTTTTTCCATGGGATAGCTCCAAATCATGAGACGCAACATCGCGGGTGACAGAAGGCCCATGGACGCGCATCGAGTGGTCTGAAATAGTCATGATTGAGCGCGAGGAGAAGGGGAGAGGGTCTCGGTGAGGAGGCGACACGCCATAGGTCTGGCGGCATTCTGGCTGCTGGTGTGCATCGGCGCGCCCTTGGCTGCAGCCCAGAATGTGAGCGAGCCCGAAGATAAGCCCATTTCATTTGAGGAACTCCACGAGTCCTATCTCAGAGATGGTGACCTCCAGCTGGAGCATCCCGTCGCTCCGGAGGTGGAACCGCCTCGACCGCCGCAGGAAACGCCAGCCTGGTGGCGCGCGATCACTGAGTTCTTGGGCTCGGTCTTCGGCGCCATTGGTCATGTCATCGGCTATATTGGACTTGTCGTGGTGGTCGGTTTGGTTGCCTGGCTGCTTTGGTTCATCTTCGGCGAAGCGATCAGTGCCCGGTTTGGTCGAACGCGGGCGCCGAAAGACGAGATCATAGAAAGCCAGGAAGCGGATGTTCGTCCCGATGCCGCTCTGGCCCATACGCTGCTTGAGGAAGCCGATGCCCTGGCCAAACAAGGCCGCTTCGCGGAAGCGGTCCACTTGCTGCTTTTCCGTTCAATTGAAGACATTCAACACCGCAAGGGTCGGTTTCTGCCCCCGTCCCTGACGGCGCGGGAGATCGGCGTTTTGGGAGATCTACCCGAGCGCGCGCGCGCCGCACTGTTGCCGATCATCGGCGTGGTTGAGCGTAGCTTCTTTGGTGGCCGCGATGTGGACGCTGACGGCTGGACAACCGCCAGGGCATCCTATGAAGAATTTGCCTTTGGAGGACTGGCAGCTGGCTGAGCGTTTGGACTCTGAACCGGCAACCGCATCGCCGTTTTCTGGTGGGGTTGTTGCGGTGATCCTGGCCGTCGCGGGGCTGTCTTTCCTTATCACCATTGTCTTGTTGGCGTGGTCGCCTGAACTCCAATCCCGAGATCGTGCTGGGGCGCAACCCTATTCAACTTCGGCCCTCGGGTATCAGGGGTTGGTGCGTCTCCTGGAGCTTCGGAG
>JBCCTK010000146.1:0-5821 GCA_039198685.1 Pseudomonadota bacterium
GCCTGGAGCATGGTCATCAGGGTCATGTAGCCGCCATAGGACCAGCCCTGGATGGCGATGCGGTCCGGATCGACGAAATCGAGCGATTTCAGCCACTCAACGCCGAGCAGTTGGTCGCGCACTTCCGGAATGCCCATCTGGCGGTAGATCACATCCTCAAACGCCTTGCCGCGATTGGCCGTGCCGCGATTGTCCAGCCGGAAGACGATATAGCCCTGACGCGTGTAGAATTGGTCGTCCCAGCGCTCCCAGTCCCGGTCAACGGTCTGCACGCCCGGCCCGCCATAGACATTGACGAGCACGGGATAGGTTTGGGTGGGGTCAAAATCCGGCGGTTTCTGGATGGAATAGTAGAGCGTCTGGCCGTCTTCCGCCGTCAGCGTTCCATATTCGGGAACGGTGTGCTCGCCGAGATAGGGGAAGTAAGGGTGGCTCTCATCAAGGGCGTTTTCCTCGATCCAGGTGATCAGCATGCCATCGGCACGGTAAATCCCGGTCTGGGGCGGCTGGTCCGGGCTGGAGGAGGTGCCGACGAACGACTTCCCGTCCGGGCTCATCGTGATGGACCACGATGCGCCGAGGGGCGTGATGCGGGTGGGTTCGCCAACAATTGGTGTCCGATACAGATGACGCTCAAGAGGCGAATCTTTGAAGCCGGTGAAGTAGATACGCTCCTCGCCCGCATCGAAATTCACACCGGGGTCAAATCCAACAATCGCGTCGACCGCCCAATCTCCATAGGTCACCGGACCGACAATCGTTGAACCGTCAAAATAGAAATCGACATGACGGAAACCGGATTCCTCGTTGGTAGAGAGAATGCCGCCTGGAGTGACGTACATGAAGTCGTCTGACAGGTTGATCCACGTTGCCTGCCGGTCGCCAAATGGCTTGGAATGACCATTGAACGAGACGAAGCTATCCAATTCCGGGCGCGCTTCGCGATCAACGTCAGGCAAGGTTCTGGCTAAGGCGCGGTTGAGCGTCTTCTGGTCCCGGTCCACCGTGGTCATGAACAGCAGAACTTCTCCAGGGTCAGCTTGATCTCCAACAACCCAATTCACCCGCGCCAGATACTGGTCGGTCGCTGGGCCCCAATCGTCGCGGCGCCAGGCAACTTCAGCCACCTCCCCCGTCGCCATATCCCGGACAAACAGATCGACAACGGCATTCGGGCGGCCGGCGCGGGGGTAGCGCTGCTCGATGACGGAGGTTTCGCCGGCGGCGATGTCATAGCGCGGGATGATGTCGACGGTGCTTTCATCCACGCGGGTATAGGCGAGGTAGCGGTCATCCGGGCTCCACCAATAGCCCGTGTAGCGGGACATCTCTTCCTGGGCGACGAATTCGGCGACGCCATAGCGGATGGGGTTTTCGGGCTCGGCTTCGGGCGTCAGGCGCGTCTCCCCGCCCGTTTCAAGATCAATCGCCCAGACCGCCTCATGGCGGATGAAGCTGACATAGCGCCCGCCGGGGCTGACCTTGGCATCGTATTCAAAGGCGTCGGTGGCGGTGAGTTGGCGCGTTGCCGGCCCATCAGCGCCTAAAGTGACGAGATGCAAATCCCCGCCAATCGGCACCAGGATCGTGTCGGCGGTGCCCCAGTCATAGGCAACGATGCCGCTCTGCCCGGCAATGCGACGTCGCTCACGCAGGGCCTTTTCCTCTTCCGACAGCTGCACCTCTTCCGGCTCCAACAAGGTGGAATCCACCAGCATGGATTGCGTGCCGGTCGCCACATCGAACTGCCAGAGATCGAACCGTCCCGCATCATCGCTTCGCGCTTTCAGAAACGTCACGCGCGTTCCGTCAGGTGAGTATGTCACGCTCCGCGGGCTTGGCCCGGAAAGGCCAGGCGAAGCATACAGCCGCTCGATGGTCAGCTCTGGCAAAACACCGGCCATGTCAGCCTCCGTCTGTGAATGGGCCGGGCTCACAAACCCCGCCAAAATGAACCCGCCGAGCGCTACAATAAACCGTTTCATTCGTTCACCCCATCCATCGGCACAGCCAACCAGGCCATCAGGAAATCGCGGCCCAAGGCGAAGGTTGTGCCGTCTATTTCGCCGTCCTTCAGCCCACCCTGGGTGATATAAGTGCCGGACCCATCTTCAGTGGTTGCGGTGAACAGGACGTCGCCGTCGCGGACAATGGCCCGTGCCGCGAGAAATGGACTGGCGTAAAAGCTGCCGGTAACCACGCCATCCTCAACGGACTCTATGACCAAGACGGTCTTGCTGGGCGGCGCGTTGGGAGAGAAGAATAACGACACATCCCATTGCCCGATCAAGTCCTCAGCGCTCGCTTCGGCGTCGAGGACCGCTGGATCTCTTGCTTCCTGGGCAGTGGCACAAGCCGATGTAAAAATAAGCGAAGTGATCAATGCAGCAGCGAACTTCATGTTTAACCGGTCCGACGCGGCGCGCATGAGGTCAAGCCCGAATGCGCCAAATATGATCTAAAGATAAACTGAATTCGGCTCACTCTGATGGAATTCGCCGGTTGGCAAGGATTGAGCTTGCCGGTTGGAGCGGACTGCACCAAGCGGGCTTTAGGGCGAAAGTGCCGGGCTGGGCCACACCGTTCTATCTCTGGATTGATCGTGTTGTCGGTGCCGCAGCACGGTTCACCCTTTTGGATAGATTAGATTGCGCGGCCTTTTTCGATCAGGTCTTCCACCAGCTTGCGATTCTCCTCTGCGCTGTCGCCTCCACCAAAGACGCCGGCACCGGAGTGAAAACTCGTACCAAAGGTTCGAACCAGATTGACCGACTGGCCGATGCCGGATGCGAAGTCCTCTGTTGTTAGTGACGATAGGGGATGGAGGAACACCGCCCAAACCGCACCCTGGGCAATGGCGTAGCGGGAATCCAAAGCACTGTCGAAATTCGCCTGCATCAGGCGCTGGAGTTGTTCGGCATCAAGGTCGGCTGCTGCCGTGATGGGCAGCATCACCCGCATCCGATCCGCTGTTGTATCAAAAACGAGCTGGAGCTGAAGGCCTTCAACGGTAAAGAGCGCGCCGTTGCCTTGGATTTGCGCGTCTTCATCAATTGCAGAGACGAAGGCGAGAAGCCTTGCCGCCGCTTGGACACTCGGAGACAGTGTTTCGGCCTCGGGTGTTGGCGTGGCCGTTTGGGCTGTGGCCAACCCGACCGGACTTCCAGCGAGGATGAGGACAGACAGGGCAGCGGTGATACGGGTCATGGGCGACAGCCTCCTAGGATCAGTGTGATTAACACTAGAGTAATGACTGGGCATTGGCATCACCTATCGCAGTTTCGTGATGGTGTAATGGTCAGCCGTGAACCGAGCCCTAGGTGCAAATCCATGAAACGTAACGACCCACAGGCGTTGTTTGAACGCGCACACGCGCTGATGAAGTCCTCCTCCGGCGGCGATCGCCTCACCCAGGCTGCCGAGGCGATGAAATGCGCGGCAGACAAAGGTCATGCGGGTGCTATCAACAATTACGGTGCCATGCTCCAGCATGGTCGAGGCGTAGCGACGAATTTGGTCTCAGCGCGCACCTACTATGCCAAAGCCGCCGAGGCGGGCCTGCCTGCCGGTCAATTCAACCTCGGTTTCATGTACTTGCATGGGCTTGGCGGAGAGAAAAAGGTGAGCCAAGCGCGCCAGTGGTTTGCCCTTGCTGCGCAACAAAACGAGCCAGATGCGCTCACCCATATGGGTCGGATGTGCATGGTGGGGGAAGGCGGCCCCCAGGACTTCGAGGCCGCGCGGGACTGGTGGCAGCGCGGAGCGGCGCAAGGCGACGGGCGTTGTGCGTTCAATCTCGGCGTCGCAAGCGCCGGCGGGCATGGCGCCCCGCCGGATTTTGTTCAGGCCTATCGGTGGTTCGCTACGGCGCACCAACAGGGGAACCCGGATGCGAAGGCTGAACTCAGGAAGCTCTTGCCAGTGATGACGGAAGCGGAAAAAGCGCTAGCTCGGCACGGCGAGTCCGGATTCCAAGCCGAGCATGAATGAAATGTAGGTCAAGGTGACAACGGTTGCCGCAATGGACGTTGCAGCCAGTGCCGTCATGCTTATCAAGCCAAAGAGCAACGCACGCCAGAGGCGTGAGACGAACGCGTACATGGGTGCCAGGCCGCGAAAGGTTGTGAGGGCATCCACAACGCCGCCGATCACCAAGGCCGCAAGCGTAGGACCAGTCGACTGATCGAGGGGCACTGCCGCAAGGATCAGAGTCGAAAAAATGCCCAGAAACGCACTGGGGATGACTGCCGCAAAATAGAGCCGAACGCGCGCCAGCAAAGGTGTGCCATTTCCCCAAATGCGAACAAGCAGCGAAAAAAGGAAACTGAGGATCACAAGGATCAGGGGATAGACGACCACATAGACCTCTATCCCTTCCAATACTGTCTTCTCATCACCAAACTCAGGATCAATTTCATCGAGCGTCCCCACGACTTCTCGAAAGGCTTCGGCAACCTGGGATTGGGGATCGGCCCAGATGAACTGAAAGAAGAGAATGACGGCCAGGATAAACAAGAAGACTCGCAGAGAAGGTCCAAACTGGCGACCCTGCCAATCTGAGGAACGCGCCGCTGTAAATAGCCGCTTCGGGTCCCTGATCGCCATCCAAATCGTGCGGAGTCCGCGCAGGTTCACACCCATTACGTCCTCGACCATTTCGTCCCAGCCCATCCTATCTCCCACTGCAGCGGTCGGATTGTTTGGGCCTGGTTCTGGCCCTGAGATTTCGGGTGTTTTCCGGCCCATTTCGCCCCAACTCACAGGTCAAGCTTGATCCTTGTCCGCAGGTGTTCCACACACCGCGGGTTCCGGCAAATTTCACGGAGGCATGACGCCCATGGCCACCCAGTACGTCTATCACATGCAGGGAGTCTCGAAGACCTATCCTGGCGGCAAGAAAGTGTTCGAGAATATCCACCTCTCATTCCTGCCGGACGCAAAAATCGGCGTTGTCGGCGTCAATGGCGCGGGAAAATCCACATTGCTGAAAATCATGGCCGGGGTTGAAACGGACTACAATGGAGAGGCTTGGGCAGCCGATGGCGCCAAGGTTGGCTATCTGCCCCAGGAACCCAAGCTCGATCCAGATAAGAATGTTATCGAAAACATTGAATCTGTTGTGCCTGAGAAGAAGCTCCTGGAGGAGTTCAATGCGGTCTCCGCCGAACTCGGCGAGAACTACACCGACGAACTCATGGAAAAGATGACCACGCTGCAGGAAGAGATCGATGCAGCCGATGCCTGGGATATCGACAGCAAGATCCAGATGGCCATGGACGCTCTACGCTGCCCTGACGACTTCGCCGATGTCACCTCGCTTTCGGGTGGGGAGCTGCGCCGCGTCGCCATCTGCCAGCTCTTGCTGTCCAAGCCGGACATGATCTTGATGGACGAACCCACCAACCATTTGGACGCTGAGACAGTGGCCTGGCTTCAGAATTACCTCATCAACTTCCCAGGCTGCGTCATCCTTGTAACCCATGACCGGTATTTCCTAGATGATATAACAGGCTGGATCCTGGAGCTCGACCGAGGCAGCGGTATTCCATACCAAGGCAACTACTCTGACTGGCTGGAGCAGAAGGCCAAGCGGATGGCACAGGAGAGCCGGTCGGAAAGCAACAAGCAGCGCGCGCTTGAGCGGGAGTTGGAGTGGGTACGCGCCGGCGCGAAGGCACGCCAGGCCAAATCTAAAGCGCGGATCGCGAAGTATGAGGAAATGGCGAACCAGGCCGAGAAGGAGAAAGTCTCAACCGCTCAGATTCGCATCCCCCCTGGTCCACGTCTCGGCAACCTGGTTCTTGAGGCAGAGAATCTACGC
>JBCCTK010000147.1:0-5514 GCA_039198685.1 Pseudomonadota bacterium
CGACGATGCCGGGCTCGAACAACGCGTGCGAATTGCAGTATCACAGACCCTGAGCGAAGGTGTGCCGACCGTTTCCGACATCGCCAGCCATCTCGGTATGAGTGCCAGGACGCTGCAAAGACGGCTCTCGCACAAGGGTTCATCTTTCCAGCAGCTTGTTGACCACGCGCGCAGACATCTGGCGGAACAATTGTTGAGGGACACCAATTACAGCCTGTCGGAAGTGGCATTTCTGACCGGTTTCGCAGAGCAGAGCGGCTTCACGCGGGCCTTCAAGCGGTGGGCTGGCCAGACGCCGCGCTCTTATCGCCTTGGCGGAGGCACTTGTTAGGACTTATTTGGCGCGAAGTGCCAAAACCTTGGCGCAGACGGGCAAGAGCCCTGACCGCCTCTCCTTTATCCATCGACTTGCAGCAACCGATGAAGGAGCAGTTCGATGAACTTCCTGTGCAAAAGAAAACCCCTCACCCTCGTTCTTGGCGGCACTGGCAAGACGGGTCGCCGCGTTGCCGAGCGCTTGCGCGCGATGGGCCAAGATGTGCGCATAGGGTCACGGTCTGCCGTTCCGGGTTTCGACTGGGACAACGAGGCCAGTTGGGACGTCAGTCTCAAGGGTGTGACCGCAGCATACATCACCTATGCGCCTGACCTTGCCTTTCCTGGCGCTGCGGATGCGATTCAGGCTTTCGTTGCGAAGGCCAAGCGGGTTGGCGTGCAACGTTTGGTTTTGTTGTCCGGACGCGGTGAGGACGAGGCGCAGGCCTGCGAACGCATTGTTCAAGCCTCAGGTATCGATTGGACAATCATACGTGCGAGTTGGTTTAACCAGAATTTTTCCGAAGGGGCTTTTAGCGAGATGGTTCTGAATGGCGCCATCACGCTGCCCGCCGGGAACACTCCAGAGCCCTTTGTGGATGTTAACGATATCGCGGATGTCGCTCTGGCTGCGCTGACCCAGGAACACCATGCCGGACAGGTGTATGAAGTCACCGGGCCGCGGTTGATGACGCTGGCGGATGTGGCAGCGGATTTGTCGGCCGCAACGGGGCGCAAGATTGCCTATGTGGATGTGCCGCATGATGCCTTTCTTGCCGAAATTGAGGCGTCTGGCGCACCCCGGGAAGTGACCTGGATGCTCGACTATCTTTTCTCCACGGTTCTGGATGGGCGCAATGCGAGCCTGACCGATGGCATTGCCCGAGCACTTGGCCGTCCGCCCAAGGACTTTGCAGCCTATGCACGCGACGTCGCGCGCACCGGTTTTTGGGAGCGTGCAGCATGAGACGGGCCATGACACGTATACTGCTCGCAGGGTCGGGGGCACTATTGGGCGTCATCGGTGGGGCCATGCTGGCCAACACGAAAGCCTTTTTGAAGACAAGCGGGGTGGAGATTTCTGCTGATCCAAGCCTTTTGTCGGAGTTGAAGGCACCCAGTTTGATTTTGATGATCGCCGCTGCTGTCATGCTCCTGGGCAGTGCCCGAGCACGTTTCGCCAATCTGGGCCTTACGTTTGGAGGCGTCGTTTATGGCAGCTACGGACTGGCTCGCCTCGTTGGCATCGCGATGGAGGGCCTGCCTTCGGGCTCGCTGATCATCGCCACGGCAATAGAGTTGGTCCTTGGGGGCTTGCTTTTGGGCCATCGCATCTACTCAGAAGCGTCAGCGGAAACGCGCATACCGCGCCCGTAACCTGCCTCACAACACTGAACTGGAGCACCGGCGCTTTGCACCCGCACGCTGGTGCCCATGGCTATCCCTTACATTCTGAATACAGGACACCTGATCATGATCCATGACTGGACCCTCTACGTTTCACTCTTCCTTGCGATCTGGAGCGCTGTCGTTGGCGGCGTGTTCTCGGCCTTCTCCGAATTCGTGATGCGTGGCCTTCTCCGTGCCGAACCCGCTGGCGGCATCGAAGCCATGCAGCACATTAATCGAGCGGTCATCCGCACGCAGTTCGTGGCCGGGATCCTTGTGATCACGCCTATGTCAATCGCCCTTGGAATCTATGCATACGGTGCGATCGACGGAGCTGCCCGAGTGGCCCTGATTGCGGCCCCTATCGTTTATCTGCCGAGTGTTTTCCTGGTGACGATGCTTGGCAACGTGCCCATGAACAATCGACTGGAGCGCCTGCATTATCGCTCAACGGCTGCGGCGACCTACTGGCCTACCTATGGCCGGGACTGGACACGGCTCAACCACGTTCGGACGGTCGGCAGCGTTCTGACCGCAGGGCTCTATCTGATTGCCGCGATCAGTTTGGTTGCCTAAAGTTGGGTGTGGTTTGGACCGTCGACTCCAAACCGTTCAGCCATCGTCCATGGCTTGCCAGCGTGACATGGATGGGTCACCATCGCCGCAAGGCCTAAGTTCCAAACGCCGCATTAGGTGTGTGAACTGAGGGTTTGCCGAGCGCCCACGTCCATAATCGTCCTGCCCTTCCGCAACCGGCTGGAAAGAGCCCGGTCCTGTGCGCTCGACATGGACGCAAAGTTCCGTGCCGGAGAGTTGAATTTCCCTACCGACGGAATATTCGAATGTCTGCATTGGGGAGGCTTCACAAGGTCCCAAATTCAGCGCCGACTTGCCATCAGCCGCATCTGCGGTGAAGCAGAGATCGTACGCCTCCATCGTCCAGCGGATCTGTCCGGAACCACCATCATTGAAACTGAACACCTGGTCTGCCAGGGGATCGGCGTGGCAGGTATGGGCCACGAGCGGGAATTGCAGCATCACATTCTGGGGTGGCCCTGGAACATCGAGGCAATACCCATCGGGCTCATCCAAGAACCGGCTCAGGCGAATGCGCCCTGTATATTCACTGCCTGGCGACAAGGCGGTGGCCGCTGGCGCAGATACATCGTCGGCCGTAATGCATCCTGGAACAAAAAGGGCGACCGTCAGCGCGATCGCGATAAAGTTCGTGCCTATGTATCTGGGCACCACCTTGGCGACAGTTTGAGGGGGCGTCTGCATGGTTGTTTCCTCCTTGTGATCCATCTTTGTGATGGATTCGATCCGGTCTAAGGCAGCTTGAACACGTACAGCGTGTTGCCGCCCTGACGGGTTGTTCGATCACCGCTCAAGCTGACCCAGGCGTTGATGGCGCCGCCCCCGCCGCCCACAGCCACGGCCACATATTGTTCACCGTCAACGCCATAGCTGATCGGGAACCCTGTGACGGGCCCGCCCAAGATCGTCTCCCACAGCGTCTCTCCTGTTGACTGGTCATAGGCCCGAAACCGGCGCTGTGTGTCGCCAGCGAACAAGAGATCGCCGCCCGTGGCGAGCACCGACAGGACACCGAAACGGGTCTCATTGACCCAGCGGGTTTCACCGGTTTCGATATCAAAAGCTTCCAGACGGCCAATCTTGTCGGTGTTGGGCGCAGGCAAGAGCTGGGGCAGCAATCCGTAGCGAGGATCCTTCGGACTGGCCATTACGTTCATGCAAAGGGTCATTAGGGGCATGAAAAGGGTTTTGGACCCTGGATCATAGGCCCCGGCTGGCCAATCCCGGCCGCCCGCAAGAGACGGACAGACGAAATCTGGAGCACCTTCAATCTCCGTCGCCACCACATTGTCATTGATGGTCACTGTCCCGGACTCGGGGTCGATGTCGGAAACAACGTTCTGAAAGATCGTTTCTTTGGCCCAGTAAAACTCGCCCGTTTCCCGGTCCATGGTCCAAACGATCCCCGTTTTTCCGGGAATGCCGGTCAGGAGTTTTTGCTCTCCTTCAGGAAGATCTGGGGTTTGCCGCCAGGTCGCATTGCTGTTTGGGCGGACCTCGGCGTCGACGAGGATGCGCTCATAGGTGTGATCGATATCCCAATTGTCACGTGGCAGGTGCTGGACATACCATTTTGTCTCACCCGTTGCCGGATCGAGCGCCAGCGTGGAGTTCGTGAACAGCAAGTCGCCGGAGCGCCCACCGCGCAGAATTTCCGGCGAGGGCGATGGCCCCGACGTGCCCCAGTAAAGCGTATCCAATTCGGTGTCGTAGGAGCCCACCATCCAAACGCTTCCATGTACGCGGTCTTCATAGGGCAAGCCCGCCCAGCTTTCGTCGCCCGGCTCGCCCGGCTTTGGGATGACATTGCTGCGCCAAAGCTCTTCCCCGGTTTCAGCATCGTGAGCGGCTATGAAACAACGAGCAGGTGCTTTGTAGTGGCAGGTGCGCCCGGTAAAAACCCGGCCGTCAGCGATGATCGGACCGGAAGAATGGGTGATCTGAGCGGGCTCGCCGACCGACGTGTCCCAGACTTTCTCACCTGTGTTGGCATCGAGTGCGATGATCCGGGCGTCAGATGCAGAGTGGAAGATCTTGTCGTTGTAAATGGCAATGTTGCGGGTAATTTCTCCGGGTCCCCAAGGTTCAGCCGTGGCTTCATGTTTGTATTCCCAGATGAGATCGCCCGTCCTTGCATCATGGGCCGTGATCACGTCGTGGGGGTGGGCCAGGAAGAGGCGGCCATCATGCACCAGCGGCGTCGTCTGGTTTGATCCTGGGTCCATGCCCACAGCCCAAGCCAATTCAAGACTGCCGACGTTTTCCCGGTCGATCTGGTCCAGAGCGCTGAAACCCCAACTCTGATGATTTCCTCGAAACATCAACCAAGACGAAGATGGTGGCGCGACAAGCACGTCACTGGTGACGGGTCCGACGGTTTCTGTATCGATGGCAGAGTACGTTGGCGCAGCTATCCCCGTTTCCGACACGGCACATCCCGCCAATGCAGCGGCGGCGAGGATAGTAGAAAGGCCGCTATTCTGATTTCGTTTTATGTGGAATATCAAAGCTCAATTCCTCCCTGTGCGCCGGCTCTCTTTTCTGGAACTCGGCTGCTGTTTCTTCCCGGTGTGACTGTGTCGTTGGCTAGGCCGTTCACAGGCCCCTGATGTCGCCAAATGAGTCGTAGTTAAGAGGGGGTCCCCATTGGGACGAACCGCGCTCAGGCTCTTCTGGATTCCCAAGATCATCTGGGTTGACGATTTGCGGTGGGACCGTGTTGTCGAACACGTCGCCATCGGTCTGGTGTTCATGCACTTGCGCGAAAGGTGAGCGCCAATAGTCGAAAATCTGGCTGCCGAGATAATGTCGGCCTATCCCCCACTCGGGTTCATAGCCTTGCTTTGTCAGGATCTCGTGACCCATGAACACGTCATCGATATTGACGGTCTCAAACGAGACATGGTTCAGGCCCGAAAGACCCTGTGACGTCGCTGTGCTGGCGAATAGGATAGAGTGATGATCTGACGGTCTAACGTCGCGATCGAGCCGCGCGAAGATAAATGCCAGCGGTGAGTCTTCGTCTGCGGGTGGTTGCTTCACAATGTCAGACGGGATGATGCCCAAATGAGCATTGTACCAGTCCAGAGACGCTTGGAGGTCCTTGCTGTGGATTGCATAATGTCCAAAGCGTTTGATCTTGGGGTAGGCGCCTTTCTGAAAACGCTTTCGAATGTTCAGTCTCTGGAAGGTTTCGGGGCCCACACCGCCGAC
>JBCCTK010000148.1:0-5504 GCA_039198685.1 Pseudomonadota bacterium
ACAAAGAATTATTCGCAGATTTCTGGTGCCCAGGAGAGGACTCGAACCTCCACGCCCGAAGGCACACGGACCTGAACCGTGCGCGTCTACCAATTCCGCCACCTGGGCACTTTTAGGTCTAAGGCGCCGAAGCGCCCCCGGGGCTTTGTTCCTGCGGAAGCGCGGGTGATATTCAAACCAGGGCTTCGCGTCAATGGCCGGAACGATTGCAGGGCGCCGCAAAGACGCATGGACACGCCACCGCCTGCATGGTGAAAGGCATGTTGATGACACCTTCCCAACAATGGATGCCCTAGCATGGCCAACGGCTTAGTCACACTGATCGGAGGGTCCGGCTTCATTGGCCGATATGCCGCCAGAGCCCTTGTGAACGCCGGTTGGCGCGTGCGCGTGGCATGCCGTCGGCCCAATGTGGCTCAAGACGTTCGTGTGGCGGGCCCGCCGGGGTGGGTCGATCTGATCCAGGCCAATGTGCGCAACACCGAAAGCCTTGAGCGCGCCATGGAGGGCTCCGATGCGGTGGTAAACCTCGTCGGCATCCTGTTCGAAAGTGGCAAGCAGACCTTCTCAAGCACCCAGGCCGATGGCGCCAAGACGGTCGCGCGCGTCGCCCGGGATATGGGTATAAAGCGGTTCGTCCAGATGAGTGCGATTGGAGCAGATCCCGAAGGCCGCGCTGCCTATGCTCGCACCAAAGCCGCCGGCGAAGCAGCTGCGCGCGATGCGGTTCCGGGTGCCGTTATCCTACGCCCTTCAATCGTGTTCGGACCCGAAGATCAATTCTTCAACCGGTTTGCCGAACTGGCGCGGTTTGCGCCTGCCTTGCCTGCCATCGGGGGCGGGAAGACACGGTTCCAGCCGGTCTATGCAGGCGATGTGGCCGACGCCATCGTCGGGGCTGTAGAGCGCGAAGATGCCACCGGCAAGACCTATGAACTCGGCGGCCCTCGTATCTATACGTTCAACGCGCTCTATGATTTTATCTTTGAAACCATCGACAGGAAGCGGTTCAAGGCGCCCTTGCCGTTTTTTATGGCAAAACCCGCGGGGCTTGGACTGGGTGGGATATGGCGCATTCCCTTTTTGCCCCTGCATACGGTGTTTGGGCCACCGCCGATCACGGGTGGACAAGTCGATATGCTGCGTACTGACAATGTGGTGGCCGAGGGCGCCCTGGGCTTGCCGGATCTGGGCGTGACAGAACTCGAAAGCGTAGAGTCGATCGTACCGACATATCTTTGGCGATTTCGTCCCTATGGCGAGTTTCACCAAAGCGAGGCCCCGCCCAACGATGCAAATTGACCGGATAGGACCCTAGTAGGACACCACGTCAAACAGGTCGTAATCGTCCACAGAGAAACCCCTGAAGACGTTTTGGCGCACAATGCCTGCGCGCAATGCCTGTTCAAGGTTGACGCCCAGCGTGATGTCCTCGGCTGCGACCATCACCACCCGGCGCTGTGGGGCGCTGCCGGATGAACACTTTCCATTCGTTGTGCAGCCTGACCGATTCTGGTGTTCGCCTAGGGTAATCGCAAACAGGATTGGAATCTGTCCGGGTGGGCAGCCAGAGCGATTGGTCTGCAGACGGGACGTGATGGCTTCACTCCTGGCTGACGCCAACCGATGATTGGGTGCGGTAGGGCCTTCATGGGAGGCCGCGCCGATGCTGAATGCGGCATTTGCACTGCAAAACTTGGATTGGAACTGGGGCGTGGAAAGAACCGTGGCCAAATCGGCCGGCTCACCTGAGTCCAGAATCTCGCTGGCAGATCCGAGCTTCCAGGCATATTGGTCACTCAGGACGTAGAGTCTGAATTCCGCACTGCGCCCATCACGATCCGCGCCGGTGAAGGGCGCCGTTGCCCCCCAGGTGCCGCCATCGAGCGGTGTCAGGCCTTCGCAGGTTTGAGACAAAGACGTCAGATACTTCTCGTCCCAAGCGGCAGCGCGCGCATAGCTTGGATCCGCTGTGTCGGCTTCGCGGTCATCGCTATCATCTGTGCAAATGACGTTTCCGGTGCCCCATTCAAGGCCATAGGTCTGGGGGGCGCTCTCCTGGGCGTGGGCCGTTGCATGGACCGCGGTCAAAAATCCCGCCGCCCATATCGCTTGTTTCAACATAGGGGGCATTTGCAACTCAAACATGGATTTGATTGTTCCAGCACTGATCTCTGGAGCCCCATAACATTACCCCTTACGAAGCCGGGGCCGCAACCGTTCAACCGGCACCTCAAGCCCATCTTCACTTACAAATGCGACTCGGGCGTTCTTCTTGGTCGCAGAGTCCGTAAAGGTTATGGGCGGCGGCTCGCCGCCTGCGAGCCATGCGTCGCCCCATTGATTCAGCGCGACAAGCGCGGTTTGCAAGGCGACCCCTTTTTCCGAAAGCACGTATTCGCTGCGAACCCGCTTTCCAGGAACCTGGTAGGGCCGTCTCGCAAGGAGGCCCTCCGTCTCCAGCATTTTGAGCCGTCCTGACAAAACGGTACGCGGGCAACCCAACTCCTGCTGGAAGTCATCGAATCGGCGCACCCCATAAAGCGCAGAGCGCAAGATCAGCATGGCCCATCGATCACCGATCAGGTCTATCGCGCGCGCCAAACGGCAATCGCGCAGTGAAACAGGGGACGTGGACGTGCGAGGAGGAAGCTGTGCCATGATAAGTCGAATGGATGGGTTCGCGGGGCAAATCCAGCATTGAATTGTAGAAATCCAACGCGCCTTTGCACGCGTATAAGGTGTTTGTTACGGCTTGCGAACTCGCAAAAGGGGCGCGTCATGTCCGATGGGGACCAGCCAGGGAGCCGGGGGCTCCGCATCAATGATTATGCTACGGTCCTGGCCGTGATACTGTCCATAGTCGCGATCGCGGTCTCGTTTTTGGAGGTGGCAGCCATGCGTGCCCAGCAGAAGGCATCGGTGTGGCCGTATCTGAGTGTCGACCAGTCCTATTTCAGGAACCAGTTCAGCCTGACCATTGAAAACAAGGGCGTTGGCCCGGCGCTGCTCAAGGACATTGATTGGCGGCTCGACGGTGAGCAGGTGAGCGATCTGGATCAGGTCATTCTGGACACTGTTGGCGAAGAACTCGCCTTTTCCTACGAGACCTACGTCACGACCTCGCTCGACGAAAAAGTGCTTGCACCCGGTGAGTCCGTCACTGTTTTCGGTGTGCCAGCGAACCAGGCCAACACTGGGGCTTTTCTGAGAGGCGTGAATGGGCGCGTGACTCTGGCAACGTGTTACTGCTCTATCCACGGCGACTGCTGGCTCTCAGAGCTAAATGGAGCGCAGGGTCAAGAACAACCCGCTTGTGATTGAGCGCCCAACACCCCAAAGTCGCATTGCGTGCGCAATCGGTGCGGGCTAAGCCTCGGCGAACTTCGAAACCCTGCTGATGGAGGCTCCCATGGCCCGCAAAAAAATCGCCCTTATCGGTTCCGGCATGATCGGGGGCACGCTCGCCCATGTGGCTGCGCGTGAAGAATTGGGCGACGTGGTCCTTTTCGACATTTCTGAAGGCTTGCCCGAAGGCAAGGGCCTGGACATCGCCGAATCCACGCCAGTCTATAAATCGTCCGTCAGCCTCAAGGGCACCCAGGACTATGCAGACATCGCCGGCGCAGACGTCTGCATCGTCACCGCGGGCGTACCGCGCAAGCCGGGCATGAGCCGGGACGACCTGATCGGCATCAACCTGAAAGTCATGAAAGCGGTGGGTGAAGGCATCAAGGCCCATGCGCCAAACGCGTTTGTCATCTGCATTACCAATCCCCTTGATGCCATGGTCTGGGCCCTGCAGAAATTTTCAGGCCTGCCCACCAACAAAGTGGTCGGGATGGCCGGCGTGCTGGACTCCAGCCGTTTTGCTTACTTCCTGTCTGAAGCCACTGGCGTTTCGGTGGCCGACATCATCTCCTGGACCCTTGGCGGACATGGTGACACGATGGTTCCGATGGTGCGCCATTCCACCGTTGGCGGTCTGCCTTTGCCGGAACTGGTGAAACAGGGCTGGTTGTCTCAAGAAGACCTGGATGCGATTGTGGACCGCACGCGCAAGGGGGGCGGTGAAATTGTCGCCCTGCTCAAGACGGGCTCCGCCTATTATGCGCCCGCTGAAAGTGCGATCGCCATGGCAAAGGCCTATCTGAATGACCAGAAGCGCGTTCTACCGATCGCGGCCTATCTGCAAGGTGAGTATGGTCAAAATGGGATCTATGTCGGTGTGCCGGCTCTGATCGGTGCAGATGGCGTGGAAAAGGTTGTGCAGTTCGACTTTGATGACGCTGAACAGGCCATGTTCCAGAACTCTGTCGATGCTGTGATGGGCCTTTTGGCGGCATGTAAAGAGATTGATGCCTCGCTGGTTTAAACCACGACAATTCTAGCCGCTTCGTGTGGACGGGAGCGCGGCGTTCTGGTGCTTTCACATCTGCGAGAGCGCTGCGTGAAGTCATTCGCAGACCTTCAGCGATGGTCTAGGGGTGCGTCAAATCTGACCCGGAAGGATTTCCCATGATGAAGCCACTTCTCGCTGCCATTGCCCTGTCCACGGCATTTGCGGCGCCTGCAATCGCCGACGGCCATGGCCATAGCAAATCTGAAACCGCCATGATCGGCCCGAAGGTCGGTGCGATGGCTCCGAGCCTCGACGGCACCGTTTCCGTGGTGGCTGAAGGTGTGACACCTGCGGCCGGGGAGGCTGGGCGTGTACTGGTTTTTGTTCGCTCAGCGGACTGGTGCCCCTATTGCAAGACCCAGCTGGTTGAACTCGAAAGCATCGCGGGTACGCTGGCTGAAGAGGGCTGGGCGCTTGAGGCGATATCCTATGACAGCCCAGAAACCCTGGCTGAATTTGCTACGGATAATGAGATCAGTTTTACCCTGCGCGCCGATGAAGGCTCTGCGGTAATTACAGAATTTGGTCTCCTGAACACCGATGTGCGCGAAGGCTCGCGCAGCTATGGCATCCCGCACCCTGCCGTCGTATTCGTTCGCAAAGAAGGCACGGTTGCAGCGGTCCTTCGCGAAGAGGGCTACAGCACCCGTCCGAGCACTGAAGCGATTACTGAAGCCGCTAAAATGCTGAACAAGGTCAGCGTGGGTTAAACACTGGGTCTTGGCCCGCAGAACAAAAAGCGCCCGGACGTATGGCCCGGGCGTTTTTCTTTTCGGCGTCAGACCCTTGAAGCCCGGCGCGTTTTCCGGCCCGATTGCACCGCTTGGCGGGGTGAGTTTCCAGCCCTGGCAGCGTGGAGTAAAGCGTCCGCCGATGCGAGCTTCGCCAGGCGTCACCCACCTTGCCCTAACGAAAAATCCAAGCGGCCAAGGCATGCAATTTAGCCGGAAAACGCCCTAGTTGGCACTCTCCAGAAGGCGGCGGGTGATCACCATGGCTTGCACTTCGCCGGCCCCTTCGAAGATGTTCAGGATCCGAGCGTCCTGGAGCACGCGGCTGATAGGGTATTCCAGCGCAAAGCCATTACCGCCGTGGATCTGGA
>JBCCTK010000149.1:0-5468 GCA_039198685.1 Pseudomonadota bacterium
ACCAGCATTCGCGGCCTGCGCGCCCTTTCCTCTTTGGGCTTTGTAAACCGGCCAAAGGACGACAAGCAACGTGGCGACCGCCAGGATGGCTGAAATCGGACGTGTCAGAAGCTCGGTTGCGTCTCCCCGGCTTATCAGAAGAGCGCGCCGTACACTTTGCCCGGCCATCGGACCAAGGATCATGCCTAAAATGATAGGAGCGAGTGGCACATTGACCTTTTCGAGGAAGTACCCTGCGATGCCTGCGAGTAGCATGATCCACAGGTCAACCGGGCGGCCATTGATCACGTAAACGCCGACACACATCAAAATGAGAATTGAAGGGACCAGAAGCACGCCGGGAAGGCGCTGGAACTGCGCGAAAACGCGCGTGGCCAAGGCACCGCCGAGAAAGAGGATCAGAACCGAGGTTAGAAGCATCTCCATCATGAACCCACCGACCAGAACGGGGTTTTGCTGGAAGAGTTGAGGCCCCGGTTGCAACCCGTGGATGACCAAAGCGCTGAGCACCAGGGCGGCCACCACATTGCCGGGAATGCCAAGGGCGAGGGCAGGGATCATGGAGGCCGCGTTGTCGGCGTTGTTGCCGCACTCGGCGGCCGCCACGCCTTTGGGATTGCCCTTGCCGAAACTGTCTGGGTCTTTGTCGGCGTTCTTGGCTGTGTTGTAGCTCAGAAACGCCGCGATGTTGCCACCTGCGCCTGGAAGGATGCCCACGGAAATCCCAATGCCAGAAGCGCGCAGCCATGTGGGGATCATGCTGCGAAGCTCGCCTTTCTTAAACGGCACGGCTTGCAGTTTGAGAGCCTCTGCTGACAGTCCTTTGAAGTCGCTCTTTTCCGCCAAAGACAAAACCGGCGGCAACGCGTAGAGCCCGACAAGAACCACGATCAGGGGCATCCCTCCCAAGAGCCAGGTTTGGTCGAACGTGTATCGCGCTTGGCCCGACAGGTTATCGAGCCCGATGGTCCCAACCCAGAGACCCAGAAGCGCGGCCATCAAACCCTTGACCGGGTCGGAGCCGACCATGACGCCCACGGAGGCCATGCCAAAGACCGCGATCCAGAAGTACTCTGCCGGGCCAAAGAGAAGCGTAACCTGGGCCAGCAATGGCCCGATGGTCATCAGCGCCACGGCCGACGCAATGCCCCCGATCGCGGAGGAATAGCACGCAACTTTCAGCGCCTTGGAGGCCTCGCCTTTTTCGGCCATGGGGAAGCCATCAAACGTGGTGGCGATGGAGGCAGGCGTGCCGGGAATGCGGAGCAGGATGGAGGGAATGGCGCCGCCATACATCGAACCATTGTAGATGCCCGCCACCATACCCAAGGCCACAAGCGGATCCATGGAATAGGTCAGCGGCAAAAGAAGCGCGATAGCCATCACCGGGTTCAATCCAGGCAAGGCTCCGATGAAGACGCCCAAGATGGTCGCGCCCACCATTGCAAGGATGGGGCCAAGTGTCAGGACGCCGCTGAGTGCGTTCAGATAGAACTCCATATCAAGCCCCCGACCCCAAGACGGAAAAAATCAACTCTCGCGGCAGTGGGCGTTCCAAAAGGACGGAGAATACGAGATAGACCAGTCCGGTGAAAACCGCGCCGACGACAAGGGCGTAAAGAAGACGCCTGAAGCCGAGGGCCAAGGGCAGCACCAGCATCAAGAGGAAAGACGCTGTGTAAAACCCAAGCGGAACGACCAAGGCAACGTAGGCCACGCCGACGGCGATGGCTGTGTAAAGCTTGGCAGGGGCGTCAATCAAAACACGCTCCGCGTGTGTTTGAGATCGGATGGCGCGCAGCACGACGATCAAACCGGTCAATGTCAGCAAGAGGCCCAGGACCATAGGGTAGTTGCCACTCGCGCCGGAGTAAGCTGTTGCCCCGTATGCCGCCGCAAGACCGAGCGCCATAAAAATGGCGCCCAGTGCTATGTCCTGCTGGCGTTCCAAAGTCTAAAGCCCGAGCGCTTTGGAAACCTCGGCAAGGCCGTCAAATTCGTCTTGCAGCCGCTGGCCAAGGGCGTCCCCCTTGACCACGTTTGGCACCTCACCCTTTGTGGCGAGAAACTCCACATAGCTTGGGTCGTTCACTGCCGCCTCAATAATGTCGGCCAGTTTGTTCACGATCGACGGGTCCAAATCCTTGGGCCCAAGGATGGCGCGCCACAGCAGCGTTTCTTTGTCCCCAAGGCCCAGAGAGGCCAGCCCAGATGCACCCGGAAGGGCAGCCACATCAGCGGCTGAGGTCACGATTGGGCACACGGCTGTGCCGGCTTCCACATGCGGTAAGACGGTCGAGATCGACCCGCCATAGATGTTGACATGCCCGCCAAGGAAATTCTGCAGAGATTCCTTGGCACCGCCAAATGGTATGGCCACAGCGTCAATGCCCTTGGCCTGGAATATCCGCTCTGCCGCCAACTGCATCGTGCCGCCGATGCCGTCATTGGCATAGGTGTACTTGCCCGGATTGGCGGCCAGTTCTTCAAGGAACGCCTCGCCTGTCGTGCCCGGGAAATCAGCCATCACGCACAGGGTGTAGGCCGTCTCGGACGTCGAGGCGATCGGTGTGAAGCTGTCCAGCGAGTAAGCCACGTTTTGCACCTGAGGCACAGTCGTCAGCGGGCTGTTCCATGTTGCAAACAGAGAATAGCCATCGGGATCAGACTGCATGAACTGGGTCGCACCCACAGCCCCACCGGAGCCCGACACATTCAGGATAGCTATGGATTGACCAAGCGCCTCTTCTAGGAGGATTGCCAGCTTACGGGCGCTCGTATCCGTACCGCCACCCGCGCCAGCAGGGATTGTCAATTCAAGCGCACGTTCCGGGTATTCGGCCAGTGCAGGCGTCGCCAAAGCCGCAAGAGCGGCGCAAGTGGTCAGGATAGCTTTGATCTTCATGGTTTTCCTCCCAATAGGTCGTTCACTTGATTTCACTGCGGTACCGAAACCGCTTGGCGTTGCCGTAGGCGATACGCCATTCAACGGGATGGCCTTCAATATCGAAGGCCGTGCGTCGGATCACAGCCAGCGGGTCGCCTTCGTTCAGTTGGAGTTGTGCTGCGACAGAGGCGGGCGCATCGTCGAAGGACAGGTCATCGGTGGCGTGTTTCACCAACACGCCGAAGCGCTCGAAATAGAGCGGGTAGAGCAATGGCCCAAAGGCGTCCTCGGACAGTTCTTCAAAGCCGGCGAATGTGTCGGCGGGGATGTAGATCTTTTCAAAAAGGATCGGCTCATCGGACAGGCTCCGCACACGGACGATCTTGATCACCTTGTCTGTCGATAGAGCCTCCGCGGCTTCTGCCGGTGCCTGAGACAGGCTGCGCAAAATGAGGTGGCTTGACGGGATGGACAGTTGCGAACCATCCGCTTCGCGAAACTGAAAGAACCGAAAGAGCGTTGCATCAAATGAGGGTGCACGCACGAACGTACCGGAGCCTTGTCGGCGTTCCAGGAGGCCCTCCTGCACCAGCCCATCGACGCCCTTGCGCACGGTGCCCACAGACAGGCCATACTCCTTGGCAAGGCGCGCCTCGGAGGGCAGTGGCTCTTCAGAGGTCCACTCTCCATTGGCGATCCGTGTCGTCAAAGTATCGCGCAACCGCACATAAGCGGGCAGACGATCATCCGAAGTTGCAAAACCAGTTGCCATAACTTTCCTCCCACGCTTAGGATAGGCAGGATTGATACATATAGTCAACTAGTCATATATATGAATTGAGGGGCAACACCTGGATGATCCAATTCGACTGCCATGCGCATGTGTATGAGACGACACGCACCGTGCCGGGCGCGCGCTATGCGCCCAAAGCGCCTGCACCCCTCTCATCATGGCTAAAGAACTTGGATAATCATGGCCTTAAAGGCGGTGTTATTGTTCAGGTTAGTTTTCTTGGAACCGACAATTCCGAACTCTGCGCGGCCCTTGCCAAACTCGATACATCGCGCTTTGCCGGGGTCGCGGTTGTACCGCTTGATGTTGGGGATCCTGAACTTGAGCATCTGAAAGCCTGCGGCGTGCGCGGTGTTAGGTGGAACCTCGTCAGGGGTGCCGTGATTCCCGACCTGAAGACGGCGCAGGTGCAAGCGTTCCTGGGAAAGCTCCAAAATCACGATCTGCATCTAGAGGTGCATCTAGAAGGTGACAGACTAGCGACCCATGTCGCACGTCTTACCGATCATGGCTTGAAAATTGTTGTGGATCACTTCGGCCTTCCGACAGACGCAAATCCCAAGAGCGATCCCTTCATCAGCGCCGTTGCGGATCTCGAAGACAAACAAAATCTCTACATAAAGCTCTCCGCCCGTTACCGAAACCAGTTCGACCTCGCGCCGCATGTGGCGCGCCTTACAGAGATCCTGCCACCCAACCAAACAATTTGGGGCAGCGACTGGCCACACACACAGCACGAAACGCTGGTTGACTATGGCACCGTCCACAATGAAGCGGCCCGCAACCTGTGTGTGTGCGATACTGAAGCCGTGGGAGTTTTGTACGGGATTGCTACCGGGTAGGCGCATCCAAAACCAAAAAAGCTGTCGTCTGGTGTAGAGGATACAAAGCCTGCTATGTCTCCAAAAAGAAGGGCCGCTTAAGGCCCTCCTTTCTTGGTTTTGGCATCGCTCTTCCTAAAATTGGTGCTTCAAGTACGCTAGCCCTGCGGTCTCAAACGGGACGGGATTGCAGGGCGACACCTTCTAGGAAACTTCTTTGTGCTTCGCCACGTTTTGTGCGCCGACGAGCTCACTGTGTAGGTCAGCCTTGAGCCAATCCTCCCTCGCTCAGGCGGCGGCGATTTTCTTTTTGGGGTCGTAGAACGGGCGTTCGACAACAACAGCGTTTACGCGCGATGATCCGGTCATCACGTCAACCTGTGTGCCGAGGGTCGCCATATCTGCGGACACCATGGCCAAAGCAATGTTCTGTTCGAGGCGAGGAGAATAAACGGCAGAGGTCACCTTACCGATGGTTTGGTCTTCCTTCAGAACGTCCCAGAAAGTGGTGTTGGGTCCGCTCAACGCCTCACCATCAATGATCAAGCCCACCTGTTTCCTAGAGACACCTTCGTCTTTAATGCGGCGCAGCGCCGCTTTGCCGATGAAGTCTGCTTCCATGTCAAGATCCACAAGACGGTCGAAGCCAAGCTCGAAAGGGTTCGTATGTATGTCGGCATCGGCGTGATAAGACAGCATTCCGCCCTCGATCCGGCGAATGGACGACGTGTGCCCCGGCTTCAATCCAAAAGGTTTCCCTGCGGCCATGATCCGTTCCCACAGGGCGTCGCCCTTTGTGCCGTCGCGCAGGTAGATTTCATAGCCCAGCTCGCTTGACCATCCGGTGCGAGATACGACCAGCGGGATACCGTCAAGCTCCATCTCTCGCAGCCAATAATAGCGCAAGTCCATGATGCTTTCGCCAAAGAGCGCTCGCATGATCTCACCCGACTTTGGGCCCTGCAAC
>JBCCTK010000150.1:0-5364 GCA_039198685.1 Pseudomonadota bacterium
GGGATCGAGTCAAAGCCGAAAAGCGCGTCTTCATTCTGATGGCCAGACAGGAGGCGCTCCCCGATAGGCACCTGCCCGGTTTGAATAGCGCGCTTGATATCGGCGCCGGCAAACAGCGATCCGCCCGGATGCGTGACGATCTCAATCTCGCCACCGGTGCCGGTGGTGACGCATTGGGCAAACTCGGCGCCCGTTACGGAATGGAAGTTCGAACCAGAATAGGCCATCGGCATATCCCAGGTTTCGGCAAAGGCAGTTGGCGCCACAAGTGCAGCAGCGATCGCTGTTGTTGTCAGCTTGGGTATGGTCATTTCAGGGTCTCCTTGTTGCAGTCTGTATTAGTTTACTTCGGCTACATGCGTCATGCTGCAAAACGTGACGCTGCATAGGGCGTCATGTCTATGTTTGGCCGTCGTCCTGTGATCATTTGCGCCAACAAACGCCCGGTCTTCGGACCGGCTGTAAGACCGATGTGATGATGCCCGAAACCAGCATAGATGCCAGTTCCGTCGATCTCGCCGATCAGCGGAAGGCTGTCTGCTGGTGCAGGCCTGTGCCCTTGCCACTCGATCTCATTTGCCGCTGTGAGGCGGGGAAAGGCTTTGCGAACTTCACGCCGCAGAAGCTCAAACGGCGCCTTTGACGGCCCGGCGTCAAGCCCGCCGAACTCGACAATACCAGCGCAGCGCACGCCTTCAGCCATGGGCGTGGCGACGAATTTTCCGGCAGCAACCATAATGGGCACCGAAGGGCCGCCTTCTGCGCCTTCAAAAACCACGTGATAGCCTCGCTCAGTTTCGAGCGGGACGGATAAGCCGAGCTGCCTCATCAAAGACTTTGACCATACACCCGTTGCCAAAACGGCAGCGGCACATTGCGTCAGGCCTTGGGTGGTGGTTATCCCAACAACTTTGCCGTCGGAGAATTCAAACCCGGTGACCTCGGCTTCAAGAATGGTGCCACCGAGACTTTGGAACTCTTCCGCCAGGGCGAGAACGTATCCGCCCGGATCGCGAACATAGCCGTGGTCTTTCATAACCGCCAAGCAGCCGATCTCGGGACCCAGATTGCTGTCGTAGTCGCGTACGGAGTCCCCTTCGATGAGCACTGGATCGAAGCCAGCGCCACTGCGTAAGCGCCAGACGTAGTCTTCGGCCTCGAATGCAGCGCGGTCAGGATAGGCAAAGACATAGTCGCTATCGACAACCCACTTTTCTGCACGCGTTCCATCGACCAATGCATGATGCTGGTCCACCGCATCGGAGACGATCGGCGTTAAACCTTGCGCGATGCGCCGGGTATCCCGATCGTTCGCGTGGCTGAGATATTTGATCAGCCAGGGCATGAGCTTCGGAAGATAGGACCAGCGCACAAACAGCGGAAAGTTTGGGTCAAGCGCGAGGCGCGGACCCTTCAAAATCAGGCCCGGCGTGGTGACCGGCACCATCGAACAATTGGCCAGTACACCGGCATTTCCATACGACGTCCCTCGGCCCGGCGCTGCGCGGTCAATGAGGGTGACGTCCACCCCTGCCCTGCGTAGCCAGATCGCCGTCGACACACCGACAATACCCGCTCCGATCACGACGGTGGTTTTGTCTGTGGCCGTCATCGTCCGAACCAAGGCCGACACATGAATGGAGTGGTCAGTCGAGTCCCCATGCTGGAAAGGTGTCCGACCATCCGGCTCTGCGTCAAGCGCCAACTTTTCATAGTGTCTGCCCAGGATCGGCGAGGACGCATCTCCTAGCAGAACGGAAAGAACTGCCGAATGACGCAGCGCTTCCGGGGCCGCAACTCAACCGTTACTGGTGCGAGACGTTTCGCGCGAAGCGCTCTAGAGCATCAGCGCGCACAGTTGATCCAAGGCCAGGCGCGTTTGGAACGACGACGGCGCCGTCGCGCACCGGGAAACGTGTCTCCAGAATATCATCGGCGAGAAAGTAGCTGGCTTGGTAGAACTCGCATCCCAAGGTGATCTCGGGGGTGGCGGCAATCATATGTGTGCCGGCCAAATGCGCCAGGCCCGTTTCAAACATGTCGCCGCCATAGGCTGAAAGCCCATGCGCGGCAGCAATCCTGGCCATCGTCTGCGCCCGCGTAAGGCCCCCGCTTTTCATGATCTTGATCGACACGCCGTCCGCGATATGCGGCCAAGCCACAAGATCCTCGGGGCCAAAAAGGCTCTCATCCGCAATAAGTGGAACGTCGATGCGGTTTCGGATACGGGCCATCAATGTCCGCAAATGGGCCGGCACAGGCTGCTCGATGAAGGTCGGGCGGAAGGTGGCAATCTCCTCAACGCACCCAAGAGCGATGTCCGGGTCGAGGCCCTGATTGTAATCTACGCGGACATCGAACTCCGGGAAATCCGCGCGCAACCGCTCCATCCGCATGAGGTCAAAGCGATGGCCCTTGAACCCTGTTTTGAGCTTGATGATCCGAACGCCATCCGCACGCAGCCGCTCCATCAAACGCAGATCATTTTCAAAGTCGGGGTCGGCAATTGAGCAAGACAGAGGGATACTTTCCCGAAAACAGCCTCCCAAAAGAGCCCAGACCGGGACACCGGCAAGGCGACCTCGGAGATCGTAAAGCGCAGCGTCGAGCGCCGCTTTGGCTTCGGTGCAGTGGGCAACCGCTTTGGCGGCATCTTGCATGATTGCTGGATGATCAGAGACCCGACGACCAATCACCAATGGGCGAAAATAGCGGTCGAGAGCTGCGAAGCTGGCCTCAGCCGATCCCGTGAAAACGACCCAGGGTGACGCCTCACCAAATCCATGAGTGCCGTCTTCGGACGTTAATCGCAGAACAACGATATCGACTGCGCCTTCGACGGACCCTATTCCGTGGTCACGGCGCGCCAGAACAGGCACCGACAGATGCCAAACAGACATCGCTGTAACAACTTGGTCCTGATGGCTGCGCATACCGTCCATTGCTGACAACTTTGACGCCAGGCCGCGGATATTGGCAATGAAAACTGCCTTACGGGCTTCGTGTAAAGCACGAGCGTCCTCGACCAGTTGTCGGAAATTGCTTGCGCGGTTGCGACATGCTTTCCACTGTCGATGCTGAGCAGAGAGGGGCGCCTATGTCCGAAACGAAAACACGAGGAGGCAAAACCGTTTTTGGAGCCAGCCTCGGCATTTTGATGTTAGAGACGCAGTTTCCCCGGATACCGGGCGACATAGGCCATGCGTCGACTTGGCCGTTTCCAGTGCACTACCGAGTGGTGCGGGGGGCAACACCGGACAACGTCGTCCGGGGCGATCCCAAAAGACAGCTGCAGACCTTTATTGACGCCGGGCAGCAGCTCGTCGACATGGGGTGCGACGGGATCGCGACCAATTGCGGGTTTCTGTCTCTTCTGCAGGAAGACCTCTCTCAAGCTCTCGGTGTACCTGTAGCGACTTCAGCGTTGATGCAAGCGCCCATGATTCAGGCCACCCTGCCACCGCCGCGTCACGTCTCAATCCTTACAATTTCGGAAAAAACGCTGACCCCCGAGCACCTTCAGGCAGCCGGCGTGCCCCATGGCACACCGGTCATGGGCACGGATGGCGGAAACACCTTCACGCAACACATTTTGGGCGATGCGTTAGAAATTGATTTTGAGGCGTGCCGGGCGGATATGCGGACAGCGGCGCAGCGCCTTGTGTCAGAGCATCCAAAAACAGGCGCAATCCTTTTGGAATGCACGAATATGGTGCCCTATGCAGCCGAGATAAGAGCCACTGTCGGACTGCCGGTGTATTCGATCTACACGTTTTTGACCTGGTTTCAGGGCGCGCTTCTCCCGCGGCGCTTTCCCCATGAATTAGTCGACTGGCGCTGAGACTAACCCATCCAACGTCGAACCGGCGCCGCGGCCTGCTCAAGTGGCTGTACGATAATGTCAACGAGGGTTGGCCCTTCATGCGCTATTGCTTCTTTCAGGACCGGGTCGAGTTTGCCGGGGTCTTCCACACGCCAGGATTTAACCCCGTATGCCGCTGCCACCGCAGCGTGATCGACCCGGCCTAAGTCGACATTGTAGTAACGGGCGCCTTTGTCGGCCATTTGGCTGGCCTTGATCCAGCCGAATGAAGCGTTCGAGAAGACGATGTATGTGATGTCGGCCCTGTGTCGGGTGATGGTTTCAAGTTCACCGGAGGAAAAGCCGAAAGACCCATCGCCCATCAGCCCAACAACTTTGGAGGAAGGGCGTCCGCACCACGCTCCGAATGCCGCAGGAATTGCGAATCCCAAGGCACCATGAGCGCGATTTGTTATGAAGTATCGACCAGGGAGCGCCTGCTGATAGAAGGCTGAGAAGTAGGGGCATGATGTGCCAGGATCGGACACGATCGTCGCATCCTCAGGCAGCAGCCGATTGAGGGTGGCCACAACTCGCTCGGGGCGGATCGGGGTCGCCTCGCTTTCGGCAAGCTTTGTGAAGCTGGCAAATTTGCGCGCCTTTCGCTCTGCGATAGCTGCCGCGCCACCGAATGTGCTGTCGATGCTATCACGCCGATCCAGCACTGTGTTCACCTCCTGCAATGAGAGACGAAGATCGCCCAGAACCACCACTTCCGTCGGGTAATTTGCCCCAGGCACCATTGGATCGGCATCGAAATGAACAATGCGCGCCCCGGGTTTTGGGGCCTCCCAGCGAGCCGTTGTGGTGGAGCCCGCCCGGCACCCCATGAAGACGACAAGATCAGCCGCCTCCATCATCTCCCAGGTTTCATCTGTGCCTCCATTGGAACCGACGACACCAAGCGCATTGGGGTGACGATCGGATAGAGCGCCTTGGCCTGAAATCGAACTGGCCACCGGGATATCGAGGCGCGATGCAAGCTCTGCCAACTCTTCCATCGCGCCGGCTAGGACGACGCCGCCGCCGCAGACAATCAGCGGGCTTTTGGCAGAGAGAATGGCATCTACCGCGGCTTCTGCGGCGCCCGGGCTGGGGGCTTGCCGATAGGCGGGAAATTCAGAAAGTGCGCCATCGGCCCAGATATCGGATGGATCGACCCGGTCGTATTGGATGTCGTAGGGCAGCCCTAGATGAGCGGCACCAGGTCGACCGGTTGTCATGGCTCGGAAGGCAGCACGGACCATGCGCGGAATATGCGCCGCCTGTACCACCACTGTGTTCCATTTTGTCAGCGGTCGCATCAGAGCGTTTTGATCTACCTCAGTGAGCGGATATTTTCCGTAAGTGCCAACAGAGATATCGGTTGTGATGCCAAGCACGGCATAGGAGCTTTCAGACGCTTCGATCAAGCCGGGCAAAATATAAGTGGCTCCACCCCCGGACGGACCTTCTGCTATTCCGGGGCGACCTGTTACCCTCGCATAGGCATCCGCCATATA
>JBCCTK010000151.1:0-5328 GCA_039198685.1 Pseudomonadota bacterium
CGTTTTCGTTTCAGAGAGCAGATTTTCCTCGCCTAAATGGTAAGAACGCTGTTCGGTCGCGTCGCCCGTGGGCCCACTTTGAACCCAAGACCCGTTTCTGTTTTCCAACGCATCCTTTGGCGGATCAAATTCGCGCAGCCACACGCGAAGACGGGGCCACTCAGGCGGCTCTATGACCTCGTTTTTCAACCAGTGATCCCACCATTCCAGCGCCACATGTTGAAATCCCATGGCCGGGCCAGGGTGGCCTTTGTCGGGATAATGATGGCCCCAGGGGCCAACGATGCCCCACACCTTATCGGGTGACGCATCCACCAGGGTCATCACTGAATTTGAATAGCGGTCCGACCATCCGCCGACGGCGAGGATCGGGCAGCCAAACTTATTGGCTTGTGCGCCCACGGATCCATGGCGCCAATAGGTGCCACGCGCCTCTTCGCGGACCCAGTTTTCAACAGGAAAAGGGAGGGTGGCCAACCGCTCTTTCCAGCGGTCCATCCAGTCTTCACCAACTGCAGATGTCGGCGGCAGAGCGAGGATGGCAGGAAGTGTCGCGCCCCATTCGAACGTGTCGGTCAAGAGGCAGCCGCCCATGTGGTGGATGTCATCTTCGTAACGATCATGGGTGGCGCAAACGGCAATTGCGGCCTTCAAAGCACGCGGTGCATCGACACTTGCCTGTAAGCTGGCGGTCCCGCCCCACGATGTTCCGAACATGCCAACGCGGCCATTGCACCAACTCTGGCGCGCAATCCAGTCGATCACATGACGGGCGTCAGACAGTTCGTCATCGGTGTACATATCAGCCATGTGGCCTTCGCTGTCGCCAGATCCCCGCATGTCGACCCGCAAGCTGACATAGCCATTCTGAGCAAGCCAAGGGTGATTGCGTTCATCCCGCGCACGCACCAGATCAGCTTTGCGATAGGGGATGTATTCAAAAATACCAGGCACGCCCTCTGCCGGGATCTGTGCAGGCATCCAAACGCGCGCAGCCAGTCGAACACCGTCCGGCATTGGGATCCAGACATGCTCAATAGATCGAATATCAGGACCGGGTTCGGCGTGTTCGTTCATGCCGTTTCTCTGACACGTGGTTCAGGTCATGTCTATCGGGCGCAGGGGAGCGCCACGCCCGATAGGTGGCGCTTCAGCGCCTCAGGCCATCCACCAGCGACGCTGCAAGCGGCTGTCATCCATGCGGCGGCTGACACCGACGGGGCCGTGTGCCAAAGCGTCAGAATGGCCGATCAGGATATTGGCAAACGCAAACACCGACGTGCCGCTTTCTTCCCAAAAGATGCGCTGCGCCTCATGGTACATGTCACGCCGCTTTGCCTCATCGGCTTCGGCGCGCGCGGTGACCAGCAGGTTGTCGAACGTCGCGTTGCGGAAGGCAGATGAGTTCCAGTCGCTGTCAGATGTGTAGGTCGAACTCATCATCCAATCGATTGTGGGGCGGCCGTTCCAATAGACCATACACCATGGAACCTGGAGCCAGACCTCGGACCAGTACCCATCCGCCGGACGGCGATCCACGGTCACGTTCATACCCGCCCCGGCCATGGAGGCCTGCATCAGAAGCGCCGCATCCACCGCACCGCCGAATGCCCCGTCGCTGGTCGAGAGCGTCAAGTCCGCGCCGTCGAGCCCGGCCTGTTTGAGGTGAAACTTTGCTTTATCGGGATCAAACTCGCGCTGTTCGAGTTGATCATTGTAGAACTGTTGGCCGCTGCTGATGGGCAGGTCGTTGCCAACGGTGCCATATCCGCCAAGCACTTTGTCAACGATCTCTTGTCGGTTGATGCCCCACTTCACGGCCTGCCGCAGTTGACTGTCGGTGAAGGGGTCCATGTCAGCGCGCATGTCGCATGTGTAATGCTGTGTTGCGGCAACCTGCACCAGTTCGAACCCTGGCGCATCCGCTAGCCGCCCGGCGGTCTTGGTTTCGGGCGACCCGATCGCGTGCAGCGTGTTGGACAAAAGCCCCGACATCCGCGCGCCCGGATCGGCAATGTTGAGCAGCTCAACCTCATCGAAATGCCCCTGATCGTCCCGGTAGAAATTGGCGAACTTGCGGCCCAGATACTGCACACCGGGCTGGTAATCTTCTTTCACGTAGGGGCCCGTGCCCACGCCAGCAGACCAATCTTCGCTGCCCTCCTGTCCGATGATCAGGGCAAAGGCCGAAAGATGCGTCGGCAGATCAAAGTTCACTTCCTTTTGCTTGATTATGACGGTATCCGGCCCATCCGCCCGCAGCTCTTCGAAATTCTGAACGATCTGCTGCGCCTCGGCCGCGCGGTTCTCTTCGCTCAGATGCTGGTTGAGGGACCACACCACGTCATCGGCTGTCAGCGTCTTGCCATCATGGAATTCCACGCCCTGACGCAGTTTGATCGCCCACGTGCCATCCGCATTGCCTTCCCAGCTTTCGGCAAGGCTGGGCTGGGGGGTGCCGTTTTCATCGACTTCTGTCAGCGTGTCATAGCTTGACAGGATCGACATTGTGGGATGATCGGCCCCGTTCATTTCCAGAGGATTGAACGTATCGGTGGTCGCACCGCCATCCGCACCAGCCTTTAGCGTGCCGCCTTTGTTGGGCGTGTCTGCCTGTGCCGAGGTCCATACTGACCCTGCCATAGCAACAGACAAGCCTGCGGTGGCCGCGCTCCGCATGAAATCACGCCGGGATACCCCGGACCGCGCCTGATGTGTCAGCATCGACAGTTTGCGATCTTCCATTCCATTCTCCTCTCCTGTTGGCGCTTGCCAGCGCAGACGCGGATTTCGCCAAATGTCCGGCATTGGATTCCGCATTATGAGAGTATGATTCCTTCAAAAACGGAATTTCACAAAAAAATTCTTACCTTGACGATTTATGCCGGCTCATATTCCACTGTATTCAGCAGATCACAGAAACCAGTAGGCAGAATGTCGGGTCCACAATGAGGAAAAGAACAAACGTGCATGCCATGGGCAAAAGCCTTGTTTCCATGGGATCTGAGGTGCGCCAGCTGCGTAAAGCCCGGCAGATGACGCTCAAAGATCTCTGTAAGGCCAGCGGCGTGTCACTGAGCCACCTGAGCGCGATCGAGCGCGGGTCCTCCCAGCCGTCGATGGATGTTTTGAGTGCCATCTCAGATGCCCTGTCTGTGACCCCGGACTGGTTCTTCGCCCGGCGTCCTGGTGTAGGCCCCATGGAACAGGCACATGTTGTACGCTCTCAAAACAGGCGCAACTTGAACTCTCTTTACGGTCAGGATGTACGCGAATTGGGATACACCGATGCGCTCTTATCCAGTTCAATCGGAGGAGATTTCTACATGGGCCTCTCGGTTTACGAGCCAAATTCCGGGCCAACAGATGATACGTTGCTCAAGCATCAGGGGGAGATTCACGCCTTCCTGATAGAGGGTGAGCTTGAGGTCGGTCTGGGCGATGAAATCATCACGCTGCATGAAGGTGACAGCTATAGCTGTGATGCGAGTATTCCGCATCGCGCACGCAACCGCACGGACCGAATTGCGCGGTTAATTTGGGCGATATCCCCAGTCGTCATTCCCAAAGATGTTCGCGACAGCGAGAACGATGGAACGCAACACTCGACAAGCAAGCAGGGATCATAGCGACCGACCTGCATACATCTTGCTGGCGCGCGCTTTCAGACGCGACAGCAGATTGTCGGTGGGCGTATTGGTCAGGTACAAAGACAGTGCACTGCCGTTCGGGTCTGCGTGATCTTACTCGCCCAGAAGGACACGCGCGCCCCGGACAGCACGTCGTTTTCGGCGCTCGCAACACGTTGGTTTTTCACAGAATCGGCCGCAAGGGGAAGTCCGACGTGAAAGCTTGCCCAGGTCACGAAAAATGACTCAAAGCCCGAAAGATCAGATCAGGCTTATCTCGGTTTTGCTACGGGCCGTCGCCTGGTGCTCGGGCGCAATGACAAAGAGCTCGGCGTAGGGAACGGGATGCTCGGCACGGTGGGCGCGGCGCGTGCCGGACAGGTGCGCGTCAGTCTTGACGGCGATACAGAGCGTCGCGTTTCGTTCGGCCCTCGTGTTTCTCACCACTTCGATCACGGCTATGCGGCCACCATCCCCAAATCTCTGAGCGCGACCATCGGTGCCGCTTACTCGATCCAGTGAGATGCGCCAGACATAAACTTGTCAGATCGTCCTGAACTGTCCCGTTGGTGCTGACGTCGATCAAAAGAAAAATCAAAAAAAATTCTTGTATCGACTCATAAATATGGTGAATTTGTTTTTAGGGAGGGCAAAGACGCATGCCGCCAGACGATCGAAACCACGTGTCCGAAAAAGACTCCGTTGAAAGTGTTGCCGCCTTTGGCCTGGAAGTTCGCCAGTTGCGCAAGGCGCGCCGCATGACCCTTGCGCAGCTCGCGGAAGCGAGCGGTATCTCTCTGAGCCATGTAAGCGCCATTGAGCGAGGTGCTGTGAATGCCTCGCTCGACAAGGTGAGCCGTTTGGCCAATGCCCTGTCAGTGCCGGTCACTTGGTTCTTCGCCCGGCGACCCGGAAAAGGGCCGCTGGAGCGTGCCCATGTGGTAAGAGCCAAGAACAGACGAAACCTGAACCTACTCTACGGCGAACCGGCCGAGCAAAGTGGATACACCGATTGGTTGCTTTCGAGCACTATCGGAGGTGAGTTCTACTTTGGGATAAGTGAATATCCCCCCCACCAAGACCATCACCGTGATGAGATTGTTGTTCGAGATGGAGAGCAGCACTGTCTGGTACTGGAAGGGGAAATCGAGGTGTTGCTGGGCCACGAAGTGATCACGCTGCGAGCCGGGGACAGCTTCAGCATACCAGGGAACATTCCTCATCGGTCCAGCAACCAAAGCGACCAACCTGCCCGGATGATTTGGGTCAATTCGCCCGTGATCATCCCGGAAGAATGCGTGCGGGGAGAAATCCCGCTCGCGCAACAAGATGTGCCAGAAGAGCTTGCCGAAGATCTGGCCTCGTAGTTTGAAAACCCAATAGGGAGTTACGACATGACCAACAGAATGCTTCACCCAAATCGACGTTCCGTGCTTGGCGGCGGCGCTGCTCTGGGCGCCTTGGGCCTTTCGGGTCTGCCTTCGTTTGCCAACACCCCCAAGCGTGGCGGCACCGTGCGCGTGGCGCTGGCAGAAGGCTCCACTCAGGACTCGCTCAATCCCTGGACCTACACCGACATCTACATGATGTCCTTAGGTTTCGCGACGCATTCGACCCTCACCGAGATTGACCCAAGCGGCGAGCTTGTGGGCGATGCCGCGTCGGGCTGGGAAGGCAGTGCAGGCGCGCAAAACTGGAC
>JBCCTK010000152.1:0-5308 GCA_039198685.1 Pseudomonadota bacterium
CCGCCGGTCCCTGCGCAGGCAGGGACCCATGGGCCGCTCTGGCAAGGCGTGCTCCCGGTCGCGAAATCGACCCCTGGATACCTGCCTTCGCAGGTATCTACGGCTTTCCCCGGCGTGTGGGTGCGCGTTTCCACCACCATCTCCCCGGCCATGCAAAGCAAGAGACGCCGCACGAACAGTTCGAGGTAATGCAGCTCCCGGCAGGCTGCCCGCCAGACACCGCGCAGGACATAAGGCGCCATCGCCCCACCCGGCGCCGCAAGCGCCAAAGCCCCCTCCAGCCTTTGGCTCGCATACCCAAGGCCCCAGGCCAGGCTGTCATGGTCACGCGGTGTCATGGGCTGGAGTTTAGCGGTAAGGTGAGGTGGGTCGGATTTCTTTGACGGCTTTGGGCGCGATTGTGTTGAAAAACTCGGTCGGCAGAAACGAATCAGTGATCTCAGCACTTCAAGCCTGAAACTACAGCCTGATATCATTGAACAAAATTTTGATTTAAGTCCGTATGCTGACGAATTCTAGCGTTTGAGGGACTTTTTCAACACAATCGGCGCAAAAGGAGACGAAAGCAGAAAAGGCTATCGAGCTTCGCGACGCAGGAAGTTAATGTCAGCCATTACCCTATTGAGCTCTGCTTCTATTTTGCGCGATTGCCACTCTGCATTGGAGTGAGAATACTTTGAGTCTTTGCCCCATAGGAACCTCAGGTTCCCCACCAGTGCCAGCATTTCACCGACGGCTTGATCCAATCGTACGCACTCCGCAGGAGGCGACTTGCTATCATCCCAAGTTTCCTCGAAATTGAGACTTAACTCAGCGATTATAGGAGCATCCGCGATCGGGCAGCCAGCAGCATGAAACGCTTCTAGTTTCCGGCTGATTGCGGGAACATTCGCCACCAAGTCGTCGAACAACCTGAGGTAATCGCCTTTGCTGCGCCGTCTCTCGTCAAGCAATTGCGCAAGCGGACGCTCAGGCTGCCAGTCGATAAACAAGCCATCGCTATCGACTTGACCCGGTACACCTCGATATCGAGCTTCTTCCGCAATCGTATCGGAGGTCCATTGGAACCTGCAAACCCATTGAGCGGTTTGGCGGTCGACTTCACGGAGGTAGATGAACCCTGAGACCATATCTGCTTGCTTTCCCCTGTGCGCTGCAGCCGAGATTTCATCACGAGCATAGTCTGAGTTCCGCCCGAAGGCAGCAACCGTGCGCACAATAGATGCAAGCTGTATTTTACTCAAAGCCTTGGAAGTCGGATGAACAACCACATCGAGCGATAGGTGACGCGCAGGCCCCGTGCTCACGTCATCGATTTTGGCCACAGTAAAGTCAGATGCGGCTGCAACGGGTGAGGCAATGTCCTGAAGCTGCTGAGCAGATTCTAAGGTCTGGGTTTTTGGAATGTCTATTCGCCAGCCTTTGCCAGTTGACCTACAAGTTTCCTGGTTAACTAGTTCCCAGTAACACCGTTCTGAAGACGGGTGGCACAGTATGACGATCACCGGCAGTGAATGATTTGTCCAAAGATTCCGATGCCTATCCTCAGGTCGAAAGACGAACGAGTTCTCGGTTTCTTCCTTAAACCAGCTGAGGCCTGATTTAATTTGGACTGCTAAAAGGCGTCCGCTCGCAGTCCCACTTCCGTCAGTTGTCTCTAGCTGCCCATCGATTCCCTGATCAGAGGTTGGAAGTTCTCTGAAAATAACGCCAATCTTGGTAGCCGCGATACCGACCAAGTGTATTCCAAGACGTTCAGTTTCGTTCGCTTCCATCTCATAACAGATAACGAGCACCGCCACCCGGGGGAAGATACAAACAAATCGCTACTTGTTTCGTCCGCTAACGACTGCAATCGGGATCATGCTGCCTTCACCCAAAATGCTTGCTGAGCCGGAGGCCCTGGCCCTGGTAGTGGCTGCCGGTGGCGCCGTAGAGTTGTTTCGGTTTGCTGGCCATGGGCTCGAAGACGAGTTTGCCGACGGGTTGGCCGTCTTCGATGATGAAGGGCACATCGCGGGTGCGCACCTCCAGCACGGCGCGTGAGCCGCCATCATTTCCGCCAAAGCCGGGGTCGAAAAAGCCGGCATAGTGCGCGCGGAATTCACCCAGTTCCGGCGCGATGGGCGCCATTTCGGCCGCCTGTGTGGCCGGCACCTTCACCGCTTCCTTGCTGGCCAGGATGTAAAATTCATCGGGCTGCAGCACGACGCGGCCCTTATGGGTATAGACCGGCTCCCAATAATCCCTGGCGGCGTGTTTGCCCACACCGCTCAGGTCCACGACGCTGGCATGGCGGCGCGCGCGCCAGCCGACGGGCCTGTCATCGGGGCCCGACAGGTCTACGCAGAAGGTCAGGTCCCTGGTTGGCGCAAACGGGCCCCGGCGCAGGCGCAGCTGGTTCAGCCGGTCGCCCCGGCGCGCCAGGATGGAAAAGGTGCGCGGTGAAATCTCCACATAGAGCGGGCCGGTATAGCCCGCCGGCACATCGTCAAACGCTTCGCCTTTGTCGGTGATCAGGCGGGTAAAGACGTCCAGCCGCCCAGTGGAGCTTTTCGGGTTGGCCCGGCCATGGATGTCTGCTGGCAGGGCCAGGCGCTCTTCCAGCAAGGCCAGGTAGACGCAGCCGGTTTCCAGCACCGCGCCGCCTGAGATGTCCATGCGGTGCATCTGCAGGTCGGATTCGTGGAGCAGTTTGCCGATGGTGCGCGCCTTGCCAGGCAGGAAGCTGGCGCGGATGCGGTAAACCAGGTCCGACAGGCGTAAATCCAGACTGGCCGGCTGGACCTGTGCGGCATCGAAGGCGGTATCGGCCACCAGGACGCCAGCGATGATCATTGCCTCGATTTCGTGGTCGGCTAAAACGCCGCTTGACTGGGTCATGGGTGTAGGCTGCCTTTCCTGGCCCGCCGCGCTGCTTTATGGCTGCGCGCTCCAATCTACAAGGACCGTTCGCTTATGCCCGATTCTGGCGATCCCAAAGCCCCAAGCCCCTATGGCGCCCAGACGCATCTGGTGCGTGGGGGGATGATGCGCTCTGAACATAGTGAGACGGCGGAAGCACTGTACCTGACTTCGGGCTATGTCTATGACAGCGCCGAGCAGGCCGCGGCGCGCATGGCGGGCGATGAGCCGGGCTATGTCTATTCGCGCTATGCCAACCCCACGGTGCGGATGCTCGAGACGCGCCTGGCGCTTCTGGAAGGCGCTGAGACAGGCCGGATCACGGCGTCGGGCATGGGCGCGATTTCTTCGGCCATGCTATCGCCCTGCACCGCTGGCGACCGGGTGGTGGCGGCCAGTGCGCTGTTTGGCTCGTGTCGTTGGATCGTGGGCACGCTGATGCCGCGCTTCGCGATTGAGACGGAGTTTGTCCAGGGCGACGACCTGGAGGCATGGGCTGAGGCCCTGTCGCGTCCGGCAAAGCTCGTCCTGATCGAGAGCCCGGCCAATCCGCTCCTGGACGGGGTCGACATTGCAGCGGTCGCTGAGCTGGCCCACAAGGCGGGCGCACAGCTGGTGGTGGACAATGTGTTCGCCACGCCGATCCTGCAAAAGCCATTGGAATATGGGGCAGACCTGGCGGTCTATTCGGCCACCAAGCATATGGACGGGCAGGGGCGCGTCCTGGCCGGGGCGATCCTCGGTCGCTCTGACTGGATTGAAGAGCACGTTGACCCGTATCTGCGCCACACCGGGCCGGCCGCCTCTCCCTTCAATGCGTGGGTTGTGCTGAAGGGGCTTGAGACGTTGAGCCTGCGGGTCGAGCGCGCCAGTGAAAGCGCTGCGCGCCTGGCCGATGCGATCGCTGGCCATCCCCGTGTTGCGGCGGTGCGCTATCCCCACCGCAAAGACCATCCGCAGTTCGACATCCACAAGCGCCAGATGAGCGCGGGAGGCACCCTGGTGGCCTTGTCGCTCAAGGGCGCTCGCGCCGAAGCCTTTCGGTTTCTTAATGCGCTGAAGCTCATCGATATTTCCAACAATCTTGGCGACGCCAAATCCCTGGCATGTCACCCCGCTTCCACGACACACCGGGCGTTAAGCGAGGATGAGCGCGCAGCGATGGGGCTGGATGAAAGCTGGGTGCGGGTGTCGGTCGGGCTTGAGGATCGGGCCGATCTCGAAGCCGATCTTCTTTCGGCGCTTGACGCAGTGTAAGACGCGCTTGAAAAGCGGGGCTTCATGGTGCGCGGCAAACCTTCTCCTTCCTATGAGGCCGATACGGATGGCATCGTCATCCGCGTTGTACCGCGTTTTCTCCACGATGAATCCGAGCCGGCGAAGGCACGCTTTGTCTGGGCTTATACGGTCGAAATCGTAAACACGTCTGAACGCGTCTGGACGCTGACAACGCGGCACTGGCAAATCGTGGACGCACAAGGGCGTACCCAATTCGTGGATGGGGAGGGCGTGGTCGGCCAGACCCCGCGCCTGGAGCCAGGGGAGAGCTTCCGATATACCTCCGGAGCGCCCCTGGCGGCTCCATCGGGCGTGATGGGCGGGGCCTATGATTTCGAGGGTGAAGACGGCGCGCACATGACGGCCAAGGTGCCGACCTTCTCCCTCGACAGCCCCTATGAAAGGGCGCGACCGAGTTAGGCGCCAAGCGAATGACTGGGGCGCATTTTGAGACATTGAAAATCAACAGCAAGCCAAACGAAGCTGGCCCTTTCTGTCATTGGTGATGGCCAGGGCGAGCGACTTAGAACGCCCTAAAACGGTCGCTCAGGACTTCGTCCCCAGGTCAATGGAACGCATGGGCGGAATAGTGCTCTCGTGTGAGTTGGAACACGGGTCAGTGATCGAGTAGATGTTAGTGGAATGATTTGAAAATACTTTTTTGTTGCCGGGAGAGGATGCGGTCCGTAAGCCTATGTCATCCGCGCGTTATGGGAGACTAGTATTGCCGCAAAATAACGACCCCGAGATCCCGCTCCACATTTCGCTCTTTGGGTCAATTCGGGTCGCGACAAAGTCTGGAATATCTATTGACATTACAAACCAGCGCGCGCGCATCATTCTTGCTATTCTGAGTATAAATCCGGGTCAAAGCATTAGCCGAGATTTGGTGAGCAAGCTGTTATGGGCAGGCCGTTTCAAGCCTCAGGCGCGCGCCAGTCTGCGACAATGCCTCCATGATCTGAAGCGCGAACTTCAGAGGTTTGATTTGGACATTCTGGAAGTCTCCAACACGCAGCTCGCAGTCGACCCCGATGTGATCGACACTGACCTTAAAATGTTAGAAATGGCATTTAGGGAGAGCGATGATGAACGGGCAACGCACCTTCTGATTGAGCTCTCTGGC
>JBCCTK010000153.1:0-5285 GCA_039198685.1 Pseudomonadota bacterium
GGCTCTTCCGATGTCGACTGAGTGCCATGGATCCACTGCCATTTTCCAGGGCTGTATGCGGACTAAGCGTTGCGCGGAAGGCCCACGGCAGTAATGTGCAAATCTGTGTGTGAGAAGGCCTGCGCATACTGGGAGTAAAACGATGACCGCACTTAGACTTATTGCTGCGCTTCTTTGCACAGCCATTGTTTCGACACCGGCGAGCGCGCAAACTCCCAGCGCTGCAGTGGCTACCCAGGACGACGGCAGCCAGCGGATCGAAGGCATCGCAGCCGTCGTGAATGACCAGCCGATTTCTTATTCAGATGTCCGCGAACGCGCCCGGCTCCTTCTTTTGAGTCTCGGCGGGCAACCAACACAAGAAGATATCCTTCGCATCACGTCCCAGGCGCTTGAGCAACTGATCGACGAAAAATTGCAGCTGGAAAAAGCAGCCGAGTTTGAGGTCGAAATCGCAGCGGAAGAAGTGACTGCGAACATCGCCGACATGGCCTCGCAATCCGGATTGAGCCAAGATCAGCTTTACCAGCAGCTTTCCGTCAGCGGGATCAATCCACGCAGCCTTGAAGAGCAGACGCGTGCCGAGATCGCTTGGCGCCGAATCATGAATGGCCTTTATGGATCGAGGATTCGAATTTCGGGAAGCCAGATTGATGAACGCCTCGACCAGCTGCGTGCCGCATCACAGGTGACCCAGTATCGGGTTGCCGAGATCTTCCTGTTTGCACCAGATTCGGCAAGCAAGGCCCAAGCCGTGCAAGCGGCAAATTCGATTCGTTCCCAGTTGATAGATGGCGCCCCGTTCCCAGTTGCGGCGCAGAGGTTCTCGTCTGCCCCGACCTCCGCCACAGGCGGCGATATGGGATGGGTCAGCCTTGATGATGTGGAACCGGAAATTTCCGACGCCTTGGTCGCCCTTGGAAATGGTGGGCTGTCTCCCCCCATTGTTGTCGGAAACGGTGTCTACTTGATCGCTTTAACAGGTAAGCGAGAGCCTGAGGAAGCCGACACCCAAGTGGCGCTGACACGCCTGCTCGCGCGTGACGGATCGGCTGAAACCCTGGCTGCGGCGACCCAACAGGTCACGAGCTGCGATGCCGTTGAGACCGTCGCTGAAGGTTCGGAATCCTTGCAGGTTGCCAGCCTGGGCCGAATTTCGCTCAGCGAACTGGCGAGTGATGCAGCCGCACGTATCGAAAACACAGCCGTGGGCGAAGCTACAATTCCATTCGAAACATCAAATGGTCTGGCCGTCATGTATGTCTGCGAACGCAGCAGCAATGTGGGGAACCTGCCGTCTGAGGTGCAGATCGAAAATCAGCTATTCGGGCGCCAGCTGAGCATGATCTCCGACCGGGAGCTGCGCAATCTGAGACGAGAAGCCACCATCATCTACCGTGAGTAGACGCTGGCTCATCTCCCATGGCAAAGGAGTGCTATGCCTGAGTCCTCGCCCCTCTGCCTAACCCTGGGCGATCCAGCCGGGTGTGGTCCCTCCATCACGATGGAGGCCTGGAGACGGCTCAAAACGGAAGAAGGCGTGGTGTTTTACGTGCGTGCGGCCCCGGAACTGTTCCAAGCCATCCCTGTTGCCATGATAGAACGGCCCAGCGACGCGCCAGACACATTTCAAACAGCACTTCCCGTCATTCCGCTAAGCACACCATTAGGCTCGGTAAAACCAGGTTATCCCAGCCCTGACCATGCCCGCGCCACGCTCGAATCGATTGAATGCGGTGTGGCCGACATCCTGAAGGGGCACGCAAAAGGCCTGGTCACAAATCCGATTTCAAAGGCGATACTCAACAAAGCCGGTTTCCGCCATCCCGGGCACACCGAATATCTGGCGGCGCTGTCTTCAACCGACGACTGCACGCCAACCCCCATAATGATGCTTGTCGGTGGCGGTCTTCGCGTCGCTTTGGCAACAGTCCATTCGTCCCTGCGCGAAGCCATAGGCGAAATCACGATGCACCGACTGGAAACAGTTGCTCAGATTGTACATGGGGCGATGATCTCGGACTTCGGCCTTGAAGCGCCACGATTGGCCTTCACAGGGCTTAATCCCCATGCGGGAGAAGGGGGGATGCTCGGAACGGAAGAGATGGAGATCATAAACCCAGCAGCGGAATCCTTGCGCACCTCAGGTATCAACATCACCGATGCGCGGCCCGCAGATACGGTGTTTTCTGAGGCCCTGGCAGGACATTTCGACGCCGTTATCGCAATGACCCACGACCAGGGATTGATCCCGGTTAAGACGCTGGATCTTTGGGGCGGCGTGAACACGACATTGGGATTGCCAATCATCCGGACCAGTCCCGACCACGGAACCGCCTATGAGGCCACAAAATTGGGCGGCGCAAGACCTGATAGCCTCATTGCCGCTATTCACCTCGCCTCCGACTTGGCCAATGCACGCACCCGCCACCAATATGGATGACCGTCCAGACCTAACCCAGGCCCGTGCCCGAAAGGCGCTTGGTCAACACTTTCTGTTTGACCCGGACATCTTGCGCCGTACCGCACTGGCGGCAGGCCCTGTGCTGGACCGCACAGTGGTGGAAGTTGGCCCCGGGCCAGGTGGGCTTACGCGCGCGCTTTTAGACGAAGGCGCTGGCCACGTTATCGCGGTTGAAGCCGATGGCCGATTTGCTGAGGCTCTCAGGCACTGGCCAGAAGTCATGAGCGGACGCCTAACCGTGATTGAAAACGATGCGCGCAAGGTCGCGTTCGAGTCCGTGGTGGACGCGGTTGCAACAGGGCAAGGGCCGGCAATGATCATTGCCAATCTCCCTTATAACGTTGGAACACCCCTTCTGGTAAATTGGCTGAAGGCCGGAGCATGGCGCGGAGAGATGGCACTTATGTTCCAAAAGGAAGTGGCCGAACGGATCTGCTCAGCGCCGGGGTCACCCCATTATGGTCGCCTCGCCGTGTTAGCCCAGGCTGTCTGCAAAACCCACATTGCTTTTTCCCTTCCGCCAGGGGCATTCAAACCGCCGCCCAAGGTTGATAGCGCGGTGGCCGTGCTGCGCCCCCTCCCGCTCCCTGAAAGATTTCTCCGGCTGGATACGCTCGAAAGGATAACCGCTGCTGCATTTGGCCAGCGACGCAAAATGTTGAGGTCCGGGTTAAAAAGCCTGGCCATGCAGACCGGGCTGAATGCCTCTGACTGGATAGAGCGTGCTGGATTGGACCCAACACAGCGACCGGAATCCATCGACCAGGGAGGATTCAGACGCCTAACTGAGATTTACGAAGGCGCTTCAAGCGGCTGACCACGACCAAGCCCGGTTGAGCCGCTGGGCGTCCCGGCCCTCGCCCAGTGCCCGGAACGCTTCGAGTGCGTCCGGCTGGATGCTTGAAAGACGGGGCTCGCTCGGGCCCGTTAGGCGTGGAACAAATTGCACGGCATTTGCGCCGGTCTTGGCGATAATCAAAGCGCCAATGTCAAGGACCGTCTCATAGTCCAGTGCGGTGTGATCGGTTTCAGCCTGGTCGATAATGGAGCGCGCGAACTCCACCGCGTCGCGGGCTCTCAAACTGTGGGGGTCGCCGCATCCAAGTGTCCGCCACCGCCGCGCAAGACGCAGTTCGGGCAGCTCCACATCCACCACACGGTCATTCAACAGAAACAACATGTTTCGCTCGCCCCAGGCAATCCAACGCGAACATGTCTCGCCCCGGTTAACGAGAGATTACAAGGCCGTCATTTGTGGATTTCTACCGACTCCGTCAGGAAGTGGCGCCCTTCCCGATCTTCAATTTCAATGACCCACAGGTCGAGGTCACGGGCCCTTGCCCGAAGAATGTAGGCATCGATCGCCTGCTCGGTCTTGTCTATTCCCCGTGCCGCCAGATCAACAAAATGACGGTCTCCGGTTTCGAAGTTTATACTTGGCACGTAGGCGACTGCGCCGCCATCAAGGGTGGCGACCTTGATCAGGACATCACCGCGCTCACCATCGCCTTTTTGAATGACAAAAGCCGCAGCTCCTGCATTCTGCACCCGCCTTAAAAGCGCATCCGCCCACAGCCCGGTTGGCAACCGACCGTTCATCATTGCGCTGCTTTCTCAAAATCGTCCAGATCTGACAAATCGGCTTGCTTAAACGTGACCTCGACCCGCGTGCCCTGACCTTTGGCTGTTTCCACTTTGACTTGACCGCCATGGAGGTCGGCAAATCGTTTGACGACGGCGAGACCCAACCCTGTTCCCAAACGACCTTGGGCATTGGTACCCTGGCGAAACGGTGAACCGATATGGTCTAGGTCTTCCAGATCCATCCCCGCCCCGAAATCCTCAACTGCAAGAAAGACAGCGTTATCGGCTTCGCCGACTTCGAAAAGCACTTCGCTGCCAGGCGCTGAATATTTAATGGCATTGGAAACCAGGTTCTGCCAGATTTGCCGGACAGCGCGCGCGTCAGCCAACGCCCAGACGTCCAGAGCTGTTTCAAACTTTAGCGTAACCCTTTGTCTCAAGGCCTGCGCTTCCAACTGGCGCAAGACACTCAACCCACTGGCCGCCAGGTCAATGGGTTCCAAATCCAACTTCAAACTCTCTGCGTCAGCCTTCGCGAGATCCAGAATATCATCGACCAGCAAGAGCATGTCCTGCCCGCTTTCATGGATGATCTCGCTATAATCCTGATAGCTTTCGGGCAGTGGGCCGCGAAGGCCTGATTTCATCATGTCAGCAAAGCCGATAATGGCGTTGAGCGGTGTCTTGAGGTCGTGGCTGAGCGAAGCGAAAAACTGTGTCCGTTCTCGCAGAAGATCGGCCTCGTTTGATTGACGCATCTGGGGCGCGAAGATCAAGGCAGGCCCAGATTCCATTTGAACACCGCAGGCAGACAGCACCTTATTGTTGGGAAAGGCGAACTCCACGGTCCCACCATGGCGTATAAAATCTGCGCTGAGTCCAGGATGGAGCGCAGCGAGGGTTTCCGCTGCGACATCGCCAATACGCAAGGGCGCCACAAGAGATCGATTGCCCTTGATTGCTCGAATTCGCCCTTCTGGAGTCAATGAAACGACGGCGCAGGGGAAATCAGCAGGTAGATCGATGCCGCCTCGCAGATCCGTCGCGCGCCCTTTTTGAGTAATGCTCGCCTTAGCTACCATTTCGCGGTTCATGCTGCGTCGGAAATTTACAATGGCGCTGGCGGTCAAAATTCCGGCATATAAAATTGATGCCAGGGCAAGCGCTGACGTAAACCCGACACTATCATCAGGCACAGCGGGGACCTTGACCCAAATATTTAAGACCCAGAACGAAA
>JBCCTK010000154.1:0-5275 GCA_039198685.1 Pseudomonadota bacterium
CCATCATCCGCACACTGATCTGTGGATCTGGACGTCTCGCTGTGCCGTTCAATGCGAGGAAGGTGAAGGCCGCCACAAACGCCGTGCGCCTGTTCCCATCCACGAAGGCATGGGCCTTTGCGATCCCATATGCATAGGATGCGGCCAGATCGAACACATCCGGCTTTTCGTAATTGGCCAAATGCATCGGACGCGCGCAGGCCGCTTCGAGTAAGGAGAGATCCCGCAACCCTGCGGCACCGCCATGTCGTGTGATCTGACGGTCGTGAACGATAATGAGCGCCGGAAGCGGAACCCAGATCCAGCGGGTCACGCAAGCGCCTGGAGCAGGTCCCGGTTCTCGTCCATCACTGTCTCTGCAGCCGCCAAAGCGGCCTGCAATTCGGGGTTCTCAGTCATCAATTTGAGACCACCGTCATCTGTGCGCACCGCATAAAGCGTGTCACCCTCCTTTGCGTCGAGCAGGGCCAACATCTCAGCGCTCATGGTGACGACGGAGGAATTACCGACTTTTCTGATTTTGACTTCGATCATTGATCCAGACCCCTCGTATATACGTGTGGATATACATGCCTAGTACCGAAGTCCAGTAGGCTGATGTTGGGAGGGCTCACTTTCCGAGCCTCTACTCGGTCTGACCAGATCGTCCCCGGCTGCTCAGACCGGACAACATGATAGGTTCATTTCAAGACGTCAGGTGGGGAACATATTGTGTATCGGCATGCAAATTTGGCGCTGTCGCATATTTGGTGCAGCTGTCTGGCACTCACACTACATTTTGGTGATCACTTGATGGAGGTTGCCAATGAAGCGATGGATTTCGGACCGGGATTATCTACCAAAGGGCCTCAAAGCCGATTATGTTGAGTTAGATGGCAAAACGATCCGGGTTTACGCCCGCTCGTCGGATGCAACTGCGAGCTGTCCACATTGTGGCGTCGTTTCTCGTCATTTTCACAGTAGATATACGCGTCGGCCAGCCGATCTCCCGGCGCATGGCCGGCCGGTGGAATTGGTGTTGCAGGTTCGTCGCTTTCGTTGTCGTGCGGCAGGATGTTCAGCCAAGATCTTCTCCGAGCGTTTTTCGCCTGCAGTCACCCAACCGCATGCAAGGCGGACAGCTCGGCTATAAGGATTGGTGCGCCATCTTGGCCTTGCTCTCGGCGGGCGCCCGGCACAGGCACTTGCAGAACGTCTTATGTTGCTGGTGAGCAAGGACACCTTCCTGCGCAGCGTTCGGTCAATGTCTACCGAGAGTGTCGTCGAGCCTCGGGTAGTCGGCACCGATGACTGGGCTTGGCGCAAAGGACAACGATACGGCACGTTAATCTGCGATCTCGAGCGGCGGCGTGTCATCGATCTGCTTTCCGATCGCGAACCTGCCACTTTAGAGGCATGGCTTAGGGAGCATCCAGATATCGAGGTTGTCGCGCGCGATCGCAATGGTGGCTATGGCGGCGCCGTCACGCGCGCCTTGCCAAAAGCGGTACAAGTCGCAGATCATTGGCACCTGCTTGAAAACGCAAGCGCCGCCTTCCTGGCGGCCGTACAGCGTAACATGCCGGCTATTCGCAAAGTGGTCGGCGCGACGACACTTGATCCGAAGCTTCTAACTGCGGCGGAAAAATTGCAGTTCCAAGGCTTTCAACGGCGGCTGCAGACCAATCGCATGGTCCGACAGATGGCTGATGATGGCGTCTCGATAAAACGGATCGTGCGCCTGACAGGGTTGAGCCGCGGTCTTGTTCGCCAGATCATTCGTGGAGAACGCGAAGACGTCTTTCGCATCCGAGAGAGCAGCCTGACCCCATGGCTACCCCGGCTGGAACAGGAATGGGGCGGCGGCTGCAGGAATGGCGCCGAGCTTTGGCGCCGGCTACGGGCTGATGGTTTTCAGGGCAGTCTCCGGGTTGTTGGCGAATGGGCGACGCGCCAGCGCCGGGCCACTGAAGCGGCGCTGTCCGGAACCGGCAAGTCACCACCTGCGCGCCGTATAGCCCGGCTTTTGACGATGGGGCGGGACCACCTGTGCAGGGCCGATGCAATAAAGGTTGCGAGGATCGAAGCCGCTTTGCCAGCCTTGGCGACCGCTCGGGTACTGACAGACAGCTTCACTGACATGGTGCGAAACGGTCGCGAGAGCGATATAGCGGCCTGGCTCGATACTGCTGAAGACAGCCTGATTGCCTCTTTTGCCCGCAGCATCCGGCGCGATTACGACGCCGTTGTCGCTGCGTTGAGGGAGCCCTGGTCGAACGGGCAAACCGAAGGTCAGATCAACAAGCTGAAGACACTGAAACGCCAGATGTATGGGCGCGCCAACATCGATCTTCTCAGAGCGCGCTTAGTCGCCGCAGCGTAGGCATATCAATGCATCAACTCTGAGTCAGAACCAATTTTGGACGCCGATAAAGGGTCACATTTGCATGCCGATTGACAAACCCAGGCTGTTTCGTTCCGTTCGACGGCGTATTGGCGGGCGTCACGGAAGGGCCGCCTCTCGCCCGGTCGAAGGACAACCAACCAGCCATTGTTTTCTCCAAGATCTGCATCGAGGGTCTCATCGGCGCGATGCTCAACAAACGTGGTTAAGGCCACGTAAATTTCTGGAGATCTGAGGAATTTTGCCCCTTTCCAGAGGAAAGATGCGTCATAACTCTATGACGGTTCCCAGATTGCGTGACCCGGTCAAGGCTTTCTTCGGATGGCAATTACTGACCGGCAGCGCGTCGCGTCCCGAAGCCAATTCCGTCGCGGCGCGGTCGGGTGACGGGGATCGATGATCTAAACCGAGCGCTGTTTTGTGGTCCCCCCCAAACGACTTTGAGGGCAAGGCTTTTCTCCATGTTGTGCGTCCCGACTTTTGCGCCTCCGGGGGATTCGTCACTTTGCTCCGAACGCCCCATCGGCGGTGCGCATTGACCCAGAGCTACCGGGTCGTTTTTCTCATCAGCCATCGGATCGGTCGCGCCGCCTGTCCTGCCGCAGTCGCCATCACCAGCCAAGGGGCTTTCGCGGCATAGCCTGCGCGCGCCAGGGCGTGCTCGATATTCCACGACTCCTTGTCTGTTGCTGTCGGCAGCGGCGGCCGGCTTTGCGCGCGACTGATCCGATGGCTGACGAGAAAGTTCAGATCGCAGCACAGCATGGCCACTGCTCTTAAAAAGAGCCCGCAAGCGGTCACGGTGTTTTATGGGCCCGCTGGGGCGGGCCAGACGCTCCCTCACCTCCGGCCTCAAAGAAAGTCCGGATGGGGGTTAAAGGCAAGCAAACATAGTGGTAAAAACGCAAATAAATACAGTGAAAACAGTAGTTTAAGCAGATATAAAGAAGGTACGGAAGGCATCAACGCCAAGCCAATACCAAAGAGGAAAACCCATGTCGATCACTGGACAATTCACCCGCACCGATGATGACGCCTATGCCGGTTTCATCGCGTCTCTTACTTTTGACGTCGATGTCACCCTGACACCGAATGACTACAAGACAGCCGATAAGCATCCCGACTTCGCCATCTGGTCTAAGACGCCACGGGGGCGGTCCATTCGCATTGGTGGGGCATGGGAACAGATCAGCAAAGCAGGCAATCGCTATCTGTCCATTTCCATCGACGTGAACGGTCAACTGATGCGCGGCAACGCCGTGCAAAGGGATACTGGCGAAGGCGAGCCGGAAACCTTCGAACTGATCGCCTAGTGCCCCAACTCCACCAGACATTCGAAAGGAGGTGAGAGAGATTTCAAAGGACTGGATAACGCAGCGCCTATTGGAGGCCCATGCGTTGCCCAGGGCCGGCGACAACTTCCACATCGCACGCCGGTTCCTGAAGCAACACGCCATTAGAGACTAACGGCCCGTCCCATCCCCGATCACGAGGGGTGGGACCCCTGATAGGCTAACACCACAGGGCAGGGCAAAGAACCCCCCTTATCAACATCAGGAAAAGATCACATGACCACACCTGCACCCGTATTGGATGCAGCCCAAAGGGCTGCGCGAATCGCCCAACAGAATGACCGGTTTCGCAGCACTTGGGGCGCCGATTTCACCATTCCCGGCCAAATCGTCATCACGCCCGGCGTCGGGGAAAAGGATATCGGCTTTCAGGCCGAAATGATGACAGCCGTTATGCAGTTCGACGCGTTCAGCGAAGACAACAACCCCCATGGAGAGCGGGACTTTGGTGCATTTGACGTGCAAGGCCAACGACTCTTTTGGAAGCTGGATTTGTATGACGTGGACTATCGCTATGGAACGCCGGAGCCGACCAATCCAAGCGTAACGCGGCGCGCCCTGACCATCATGCTTGCCTGCGAATACTGACCACAAGCCCCGATTTCGGGCCGGGGCTTACCCAAACACTCCCACGAACCGCCAGCGCGCACGATCCTATTGGAGACGCGGCCTTTGGCGCCATCCAGATGGACAGAAATGGAAAAGATATGACCCAAAACACCACACGACCCGACACTCAAGCCCCCAAGATGATCCCGCTCTCAGACTTGAGCCTATCGCGACTTAATCCCCGACAGTCGGCTCCGGATGCTGAGATTGCGGCGCTTGCAAACAGTATCCGAACGATTGGTTTGATGCAGAACCTTGCGGGCATTGTTACGCTTGAAGGCCGCGTCGAAATCGTGGCTGGCGGACGCCGCTTGCGCGCGCTGCAGCTCAACGCAGAAGGGCAGGGGGGAGACGACCCTGAACCGCTTGTCCCCGTCATGCTTGCCGCCGACGAGACAGAAGCGCGGGCTTGGGCCAGTACGGAGAACATCGCCCGCCAAGCCCTGCACCCCGCCGATGAAATCGCCGCGTACCGGGATATGATCGCAGCGGGATCGGCGGTGGAAGACATCGCCAGGGCATTCGCTGTCACCGTCCGCCACGTCAAAGGCCGCTTGCGATTGGCGGGTCTTGCCGACCCCATTCTCGCTGCCTTGCGGGCTGGCGACATAACGCTCGATCTGGCCGCTGCCTATACGGTGAGCGATGATACAGAGCGGCAGGTCGCGGTCTTTGAGCAGGTCCATGGCTCATGGAATGAGCGAGAACATGAAATCCGTGCGTTGCTCACCCAAGAGGCCGTGGACGAAGATAGTCGCCTCGCCAAGTTTGTGGGTCGTGCAGCCTATGAGGCGGAAGGCGGGCGGGTTCACGAAGACCTGTTCGGGGAAGAGGTCTATTACCTCGATGCCGAATTGCTGACGAGACTGGCGAAAGACCGGCTCGCCAAAGAGGCGCAACACTACCAGACGGAAGGCTGGAAATGGGTCGA
>JBCCTK010000155.1:0-4836 GCA_039198685.1 Pseudomonadota bacterium
GTTGTTTGGAGAGAATTTGGGGTATCTCAAACCACTGTTTCGCGCGAAAACACTGCGGCGCCTCGGTGCGTTATATGATACCAGTTTGCGTAACAGCGAAGACTTCTACCTCGTTGCAGGCCTGCTTGCCGAAGGCGCCGATATGCGGCTGCATCCATCACGCGGGTACAATTACCTGGTTCGCCCCGGATCCATTTCCCACCGGCTGACCCCGGCCCTGACGGCCGCGATCGTGAACGCTGACGGTGTGTTTGCCCAAAAGTATGCCAGAGTATTCGATACGCGCTGTGCGGTAGCACATGCCAAACGTTCAGCGGGCCTGCGCAATATGCATAGTTTTGAGCGGGTCGTTCAGGCCGTGAAGGCGCGCAAGCCGACTGCCATTCTCACCGCGCTTGTCGAGCGGCCTGCCGCGATGCCACATGTTGCCTCGCGTCTCGCTGGTATTGCAGCCGCAAAATTTCGTCGAAATGAGGCAAGCTAGAAGAGCGCCCGGATTATCCAGAATGCGAGCGACCATGCCGCGACACAGTAAAACGCGGTCAGGAGGTAAACCGCCCACCTGGGGAGTACCGGTCGGTGAGTGTCCAATAAGTAGTGGGAATCCCTATCCACAGATCGTTCAGACACCAGCTTCAAGCTTGGCGTTCGACCGGTGTGGCGCGGTCCCAAGTTCTCGTCTTGGGTGTTGTCGGTCATTTTCCTTTGCCCAAATGGCTTAATGGCAACGCATATGGCGAAACACTCAGCCCATCTTCATCAACCCTGCCTGTGACACTGACATGGACGAAACGCGTTGAGAATGGGGCGAGCCTGAAACTTTGTTAAGTCACGTTGACGCTATTGGCATTAAACTTGAACGCCTTCGGGAGAGTTTTCTTTGTGCAAGACGCAACGTCTCCGCCTGGGCGCGGACCCAAGAGTGGAAAGTTCAAATGGTCTCTGGGCGCACACATTTGAGACTGGTGGGCGGTAAAGGCGCGGATCCCGTTGCCCAGATCGAGGCAGACCCTCGGGACATTTTGGTCGCTATCCCGACCCTCAATGAAGTCGATCATATTGAGGCGTGCCTGGAGTCACTTCTTGTCGGCGACCCGCGATTGGAATCGGTGACATTCGTCATTGCAGACGGTGGCAGCACCGATGGAACGCGGTCTTTGCTGGACAGGTTGGCCGAACGCCATACGAATGTGCGCTGGATTGATAATCCAAAGAGGCTCCAGTCGGCAGCCGTCAATGCTGTTGCTGAAATGGCCTCGTCCAAGACAATTCTTGTACGCTGTGACGCCCATTCAATCTATCCGCCGGGATATGTGACGCGCGTAGCAGATGCGTTGCGGCAAAAAGAGGTTGCGTCGATTGTGGTGCCGATGGATGCAGTCGGTAAGGGGTGTTTTCAAAAAGCGAATGCTTGGGTGGTGGATACACCGCTTGGGTCCGGTGGCTCGGCCCATCGCGGCGGCGCCGAATCAAAATTTGTCGACCATGGCCACCATGCAGGATTCGACCTGGCCGTGTTCCGGTCGGTCGGCGGATATGATGAGAGCTTCTCACACAATGAGGATGCGGAGTACGATACGCGGGTTGCAGGCGCCGGTGGTCGCATTTTTCTGGATGCAGACATTCGATTGAAATATCTGCCGCGGCCCGCCGCAACATCCCTGGCCCGGCAGTATTTCAATTATGGAAAGGGCCGTGCGAGAACAATTGCCAAGCACAATGTGCGCCCTCGTCCGCGCCAACTGTTTCCTGTTCTCAACCTGTTTGGTTTGATAATCAGCGGTATCTTGGCGCCGGTTTTCCCATGGGTGCTGACTTATCCAGCTCTCTATGGCGGAGCCCTTCTGGCGGTATCCATTGCGCTCGCTCTCAAGCATCGATCAGTCTGCGGACTATTGGCTGGAGCCGCTGCTGCAGTGATGCATATTTCATGGGCCGTAGGTTTCTTGCGACAACAGCTCAAATAGACCAACCGGTCACAGAGCAGGCTGTCGCGCGCTTCTCATTTCAGTCGAGTGAGTTTAGTAGGCGCCGCGCTTCAGCAGGATCGCTGGAACCGACTTCACCAGAATATACATATCCAGGAGGATTGACCGGCGTTGCGCATAGTCGACGTCGAGTGCAACACGTTTGGCATAGGAGGTGTCATTTCGTCCGCTGATTTGCCACAAGCCAATTACGCCCGGCCGGACCGAATCGTAGTGCTCAATGTCGCTTCCATAGCGGCGAACCTCGTCTTTGACGATAGGACGTGGCCCGACTATCGACATGTCGCCGCGGATAATATTCCAAAGCTGGGGCAATTCATCGAGACTTGTTCGACGGAGTAATCCGCCACCGCGGGTGATCCGTGGATCATCTTTGAGCTTTTGTGTTTCTTCCCATTCCCGGCGCATTTCTGGGTCGCTGGCGAGCAGTCGGTCCAGCTGTTCTTGGGCATCCACCACCATCGTGCGGAACTTGTAGCACGTGAAAGACTGGCCGTTTCTTCCGCGACGGGTTTGTTTAAACAAGATTGGTCCCTTGTCTTCATTGCGGATCATTAACGCCAAGGCGATCAGCGCAGGTAGAAGAAACAGGGCCATTGGAATTGCAAGGAAAAGGTCCATGACCCGATTAAGAATATCCGTTGGACGCCGATCGCCATGGCGATCGCCAACTGTTACCTGATCGCCCGTTGCATTTATGGGCAGGGCGTCCTCGTCATGGGCGACGGAAGCGTGTGCTGTATTTTCAGAGAGCATGAGGCTCGATCCCAGTCCCGATTCAATGCGTTTGGCCTCTTCCCAAACAAGAACCGCGCCAGTTTCCTCGTTACGCACACCAATCCCCTTTTTCGGCACTTATTGTCCGGTCTGATGAGGGTTTTTAGCCCATCCCCACAGGTGCTGAAGGCACCTGGAACCCAGAACCGGAAGATGCACCCAACTGCACACCGAAGCCGTGATTACCAAGGCGTTAATACATGCAGTTTCGGCCAATACGAGGCCTTTCCCTTCGTGGGGGAATTTCTGTCCGTGTCCTGTCACAACTGCCCCTGATGCGTGCATCTGGCCTCTTGGCTGCCCATCAATTGGCCGATTTGACCTTTGGTGATGCAGACGGGAAAAGGCGCCGGCGCGCGGGCCGGCGGCTTCCAGAGAGGTCCGCTTGAAACGAGGGGGTTGCACCTCTCCCAAGGGCCACAACAAGGGTCAGTGGCCGCTTGATTGGTAAGTCGCTGAGTTTCCGATCGCGGTCGCTGAGCCTGTGAGACTGCCAATTTGCGTTGCCTGTATGGAACCTGTCGCCGATATGCTAGCCGAGTTGAACTGGGTTGTTGTGCCCTGGAGTGTGGCTTGTCCACAGGTTACACAAAGCCCGGCTGATGCGGTGTTTCCGATGGCAATAGATGAGACCTGGACAACACCGCCCGTCGTGGACACCCCGGAGAACTGGACCTGGGAGGTCACGTCCGCGAAATTTGATTGGATCGTATGTAGGGCAGTGTCTGAGCCGAGATTCGTCACTGCAGCAGAATTGCCTACTCCGTATGCGGACACTGCGGCCTGATCACTGAAAACGCCCAGGTCCACGAAGGTGCGCGCGAGCACTTCACTCTCATTGCCCTGATAAAGCTCCGAGCCTTCCCGGCCGAGCGAAGCGTAACCAAACTCGTTGTTCAGCAGATAGGAATTGCCGGCGGCCGTCGTTGCGACGAAGGCCGATCCCGTCGTCCCCATTTGAATATCCGCATGGCCTTCGATCCGTTCGCCCATGGCTGTGGTCTGCACCGCGCCTTGGAGCGCTGTAGTGGTATGTCCGGCAGAATAGACCGTATTGCCGCTGGCGGTTGCTACAAAGGCCGCCGTTCCAGAACTCCCGCCTACACTGGCGAGGGTGTTTGCGTTGACCGAGCCCGCAGAGGTCTGGGTCTGAAAGGCATTGTTGTCTCCAAATTCACCGCTTGTCGTTGCCACGTTCGCAATGCCCGTGGTCGAAGCGGATACGTTCGCACTGCTATTTAGGTCGATAACAGACGTGGCTGAGACGTCCCCTGTCATCGTCTGGTGGGATTGGTTTTGGCTGTTGCCCATCCAGGTGCCTGCCGTTGACGCGTTTCCATAGGCCGTGGCCGCGGTGAAGGCTGTTCCGCTGACGTTCGCGCCATCGACGCTTGCCGCCGCTTCGACAGAGCCGTGCATTGCTTGGTTTGCATCAAAATCAAGGTCTCCGGTTGTTATGAGGCCCGCAGCTGTATTGCCCACCGTTGTGGCGCTGGCTGCGGCATCGGTCGCCTTTGTCTCGATATGGACGTCCATGGACGACCAAAGGTCGCCGGTCTGGATCTGGTCGATGATAATGCGGGATTGGGGCGCTCCGCCGCCATCTGGACAGAGGCTGCAGGGATCTTCACCGTAGGCCGCGCCTGAGAAAAGGAGGGCTGCCAGGCTGGTTCCTGCAAGCGCTTTCTTTGCGATGGACATGGTGGGGCCTCCTCGTCTCGGGGGTTCGGCCTAACTGCGCCCGCGCAATTCCGGCTCCCGGCGGTCATTCCACCGGCTTACGGATTCGCGGGAGTTGGCGTTGTTTTCTTCGAGCGTGCTGTAGACGGGGCGGAAGTCACCCGTAATCCCGTTTGTCGACGCGATGGCCTCAACATCGTCGCAGACTTCGGCGCCAGGGGCTCCGTAGAGGTTGGCCATCATCTCCAGGATTGCGCGTTCGACGGTTGAACGAACTGCTAATTGGATGGGTTCCTGAGCCCGTTCGCCAATCCCAATATCGAAAACGTTGCCGTTGGCGAAGTCAAAGATTCCAGCCGACAGTTCGCGTCCGATGATTTGCTTCTGGTAA
>JBCCTK010000156.1:0-4817 GCA_039198685.1 Pseudomonadota bacterium
ACCCTGTAATATAGCGCTCATGATTGTTGTTGACCGACACATCGAGGATGTGGGCAATGTCGTCATCCCTAAGATGGTCGCGTGCACTGCTGACATATGCGAGGCGATACATTGAAATGCTCTGTGAAAACTCTGTCATCGGTAAAATAGCGTATAGTAGAGAAAATAGAGTGGGGCGACACGGTACAATCTCCGGCTGTGTCATTGAGCGAGTTACTGCCTTCACCCGGCCTTAAAATCCGCTTATCCACCGAGGCATGGCTAAATCCGAAGTTCAGTTCGTCTGCCAATCATGCGGCGCGTCTTTTAATAAATGGTCGGGCCAATGTGGCGCGTGTGGTGAGTGGAACACGCTGGTTGAGGAGACCATTTCAGCGACCCCAGGCGGATTGAAATCGAGCCAACGCAGTAGACGCGCTGGTAAGGTTGAATTTGTCTCACTCGATGACATTTCTGACCCGCCGCCGCGCCACAGAATCGGCGTTGATGAACTTGACCGTGTCTTTGGTGGGGGGCTCGTTCCGTCTTCCGCCACCTTGATTGGCGGCGATCCTGGTATTGGCAAATCCACGCTATTGCTTCAGGTCGCCGCGCGCCTGGCGCGAGACGGTCTGCATGTCGTCTACGTTTCGGGTGAGGAGGCGTCCGCCCAGATACAGGAGCGGGCAGCGCGCCTGAAGGTATCGGAAAGCCCTGTCCAACTGGCTACGGAAACGGATCTGCGAAAAGTGCTGACGGCGCTGAAGGCTGCAAAGCCAGATTTTGTTGTAATCGATTCAATTCAGACGCTTTGGTCAGACAGTCTGGAAGCCGCGCCAGGGTCGGTCAGTCAGGTGCGGGCCTGCGCCCAGGAACTCACACGCTGGGCCAAGACGTCAGGTGCCGCACTGGTCATGGTTGGCCACGTCACCAAGGAAGGGCAAATTGCCGGGCCCCGCGTGGTCGAACATATGGTCGACACCGTATTTTATTTTGAAGGTGAGCGCGGTCACCAGTTTCGCATCTTGCGCGCGGTGAAAAACCGCTTCGGCCCAACCGACGAAATCGGCATCTTCGAGATGCACCAATATGGTCTGGCACCTGCCAAGGAGCCATCTGCGCTATTTCTCTCAGCCGACGGGGACGTACAGGGCGGCGCTGCCGTTTTCGCGGCGATGGAAGGGTCGCGGCCCGTCCTGGCCGAAGTTCAGGCCCTAGCGGCGCAGTCGAGCTATGGGACGCCGCGCCGGTCGGTTGTTGGATGGGACGGGTCACGCCTGGCGATGATACTGGCCGTCCTGGAAGCGCGCTGCGGCATCACGCTGGCTGGCCGGGATGTTTATCTCACCGTCGCGGGCGGATACCGGATCGCCGAACCCGCCGGCGACCTGGCTGCTGCTGCCGCATTGCTAACATCGCTCAGTGAGAATGCGCCGCCGCAACGGGCAATCTACTTTGGAGAGGTTGCCCTGTCGGGTGCAATAAGGCCTGTTGCCAGGATGGACGCGCGCTTGAAGGAAGCCGTTCGGCTTGGATTTGAAGTCGCTTTTGTGCCTGAAGGCAGTAGTACAGCAATTGCTGGCTTGACGATTCACTCTGTTCAGCGCCTTAACGGCCTTGTTTCCCACCTGGCACCGGATGTTCAGAATGACTGAGGCGCTCACGCCCTTCGACGCGGCTGTTATTACCCTCGTCATCCTCTCAGCGCTTATGGCCCTGGCCAGGGGCTTTATTCGGGAACTCGCCACGCTCGGCGCATTTATCTGCGCGTTCACGGCGGCTTATTTTTCAAGGTCTGCGTTTCGCGAGCCGATTGCAGGCATGATGTCGGAATCCGCTTCAGGCTGGTTGCCGGACATCATCATCATGAGTGTTGTTTTTGTTGCCGTTTATGCCGGCGTTGCGTGGCTGGGACACAAATTGTCGCGCAACATTCATGGCCCGGACGGCGTCTCTTTTATCGACCGGATTGCTGGCGTCGCTTTTGGGCTTGCAAGGGGGTACGCGGCGGTGCTGTTTGGCGTTGTCATTCTGCAACTGGGGGTGGATGACGACAACCTTCCTGAAGATGTGCGCGAGGCTCTGCTTTACCCCTCGCTCTCCTCGCATGCCAATTACGTTATAGAAAATGCTCCCCGACTCGCAGAATATGATGATGAAGCATTGCCCCAGTCGGCTGATCCCGATAACAGCTGACGCAATTTCGTAAGCACACGGAGGACTTGTCGATGTTCTGGGACCATGATGACGACAAGCCCCGGGAAGAGTGTGGCGTAATTGGCGTTCACGGCCATCCAGAAGCGGCACTCCTCACTGCACTCGGGCTTCATGCCTTGCAGCACCGCGGCCAAGAAGCCTGCGGCATTGCCACGTTTGATGGCGAGTTATTCCATAATGAACGCCATTTGGGGCTGGTCGGAGAGAGTTTTGGTGGGAAGGACCTGCTATCGCGCCTACCGGGCGGTATGGCCATCGGACACAATCGGTATTCAACCTCCGGCGGTGTGGCGCTGCGAAACATTCAGCCGATCTTCGCAGATCTTGCCACAGGCGGATTTGCCGTTGCCCATAATGGCAATTTCACGAATGCGCGCGTGCTCAGGAAAGAGCTGGTCTCAGATGGGTGTATCTTCCAGTCCACCATGGATACGGAAGTTCTACTCCAATTGGTCGCGCGGTCCGGTGGCGGCGGCGTCGTGGAGCGAATCGTTGAGGCGATGCAGCGAATTGATGGTGGGTATGCGCTGGTCGGACTAACGGAAAAGATGCTTATCGGGGCTCGCGATCCGATCGGACTCCGGCCCTTGGTGCTGGGAAAGTTGGGGGAATCTTACATTCTCGCATCAGAAACCTGCGCACTCGATATTCTCGGTGCGCAATTCATTCGCGAAATTGAAAACGGGGAGGTCGTTATCATCACCGATGAGGGGGTTGAAAGCCTTCGCCCATTCCCTGTCCGCCCAGCCCAGCCCTGCGTTTTCGAGTATGTCTACTTCGCGCGACCCGATTCCGTCGTCCAGGGCCGCAGCGTTTATGAGGTGCGCAGGCGCATGGGTCAGCAACTTGCCATTGAAACCCCTTCTGAAGTCGACGTGATCGTGCCGGTGCCCGATAGCGGCGTGCCTGCCGCCATTGGCTATAGCGAGCAAAGCGGGATTCCATTTCAACTTGGTATAATACGCAACCACTATATTGGCCGAACATTCATCGAGCCGACCCAGATTGAACGAGAGCTTTCGGTTTCCAAGAAGCACTCACCCAACCGCGCCGTCCTTGAAGGGCGGCGTGTTCTTTTGGTGGACGATTCGATCGTGCGTGGTTCAACCTCCCGGAAGATCGTGAAGATGGTGCGCGAAGCCGGAGCGCGCGAGATTCACTTTCGCTCCGCCAGCCCGCCCATCGAATATCCAGACCATTATGGAATCGATATGGCCAAGCGCAGTGAGCTTTTGGCCGCTGAGACCTCTCTGGAAGAGATGCGCCGATCGCTCGGGGTGGAAAGCCTTGGTTTTTTATCGGTGCCAGGGCTCTACAAAGCCATTGGTGGGCTGGAACGCGATGAAGACCATCCCCAATTCGCCGATCATTGCTTTACGGGCAAATACCCCACGCGCCTGGTCGACCGCGACCGCCAACAAGGCGACAAGAATTTTCAGCTCTCACTGCTGGATGAGCCTTCGCTCCGCGTCGTTGGCTAAGGACCCAGGCCATGGCAAATAAACGACTCGTCCTCGTGACCGGGGCCTCGCGCGGTCTTGGCCGTGCAGCCGTTGTGGCGCTCGCTGATCGTGGACATCATGTCATTGGTTTGGCGCGCTCAAAGAAGGCCCTCGAAGCGCTCGACGATGACCTCAAAGCGAAGGACCAGGCCGCCACTTTTGTGCCTATGGACATGACCGATGGGAAAGCCGTCGATGCCCTGGGGCAAATCTTGAACGACCGTTTTGGGTGCCTTGACGGGTTGCTCGGCAATGCTGGTGTGCTTGGCACACTTGGGCCCCTCCAGACCGTCGGTGTTCGCCAGTTCGAGGAAACCCTCAGCGTAAACCTGACGGCGAATTGGCGGTTGATCCGATCCATGGCTCCATTGCTTGCCAAGTCCAAAGCCCCGCGCGCTGTGTTTGTGACATCTGGCGTTGTGCCTCGGCCTAGAGCTTTTTGGGGGCCATACCAGGCGTCAAAGGCTGGGCTGGAGGGCCTTGTCCAAGCCTGGGCAAAGGAGAATGAGCAAGGCGCCCTTCGGGTCAATTTGTACGATCCAGGCGCGACCCGCACGCAAATGCGGTTTGATGCCATGCCAGGCGAGGATCCGGAGACCTTGCCTGAGCCGGAACGCGTGGCCGGCCCCATGGTCGATTTGCTGGAGCCCGGCGAATCGCGAACCGGTGCCCGGATCTCTTTTCGCGACCTCTAATGCGCGCCGCCAAACCGGCCCGGACGGACTGAGTAATCGGCGGCAATGGCGTAATCTGGATCGTCATCGCTATCGATGATCAGCTGGCCGGCCCGCGAGAGGAGCGCGTGGCAGTCTTTCGACAGGTGGCGTAGCTGGAGTGTCTTGCCGAGCGCTTCGTATTTTGCCGCCAGATCCTCCACGGCCTGGAGGGCGGATTGGTCCACAACGCGCGAGCGGGCAAAGTCTACGATCACGGTGTCGGGGTCGTCTTCGGGTGTGAAGATTTCTGCGAAGCCGTCGGTCGAGCCGAAGAAGAGGGCGCCTTCGATTTCGTAGACCTTGGCGCCGGGCGTGCGGATTGAGTCCCGCCTGATGCAGCGAATGTCTTTTGCATTTGACCAGGCAAATGCGAGCGCCGAAACGATGACACCGACAATCACGG
>JBCCTK010000157.1:0-4812 GCA_039198685.1 Pseudomonadota bacterium
CGGGAACCTTGGTTTATGACCTCCAGCTGTCTGGGCCCGTCGCAACCGGCAGCGCAAGCGTATTTGCAAGCGATGACGCAATGGGTCTGAGGAATGGTGATATGACAGCGCGGGTCGATCAGCTTATCGGCCTTAATGCCTCGGTTCGCCAGGCTGGAGGGACCGTAAGACTGCGCGCGGTATCATTCGCCGTGGACCGCCAATGGGCGTGTATTGACGCCTCTGGAGACCTTGGAACGGATGTTCTTTCAAATCTTGGTGCCGGATATGGCGAGGATCTGCCAGATGTTGAGGGACAGATCGCGTGCTCGGGGACCATGCTGGACGTTTTGCTGGATGGAACCTCGCAAAGCGGGATCAGCGTCGATATTGATGCACGGGTTGGCGTCGCAAGCGCCTCGAGCCTGAATGCACGGATTGGCGGTGCCCGTGGCGAAATTGCCCAAGCCCTCCGTGCGCTCGGTTTTACGCGGTCTGGGGGCGACTTTGTATATGTTAGAGAACTCGGCCCCTAGGAGACACTCAATGGTGAGGCTTTCAGCGGCATGTCTGGTCCTGAGCCTATGGCTTGCAACCGCCTGTTCAGCTACGGATACCGCCGGTCAACGGGTTGTGGAACTTAACGCTGTGGATACTGTTCCGCGCCGAGGACTTCCTGCCCAGGAACTGGATGTTGGGGAGTGCGGACTCTTCCTTTGGAGCCTTTCCGGAGAGCCGACCTTCATTTTCTTCGCCAAAGCGACCCAGAACTCAGCAACAATGCTGATTGGTGCCCAAGAGCGGACTTTGGCCCGCACCGCATCAGACGGTGATATTTTTGGACAGTTCATGACCCAAATGGGTTGGGTGTCTCCCGATACAGGTCACCGTGTTGATTTGGTGTTTGAAGCAGGGGAATTGCTGGGTGAAGGTCAACGGATATCCAATGGGCGTATCAAGTTGGTCGATGGCGAGGGCTGGGAGACGATCATTCCAGTGGCAGGCGTCAGAGCATGTCTGAACCCGCCTGAGGGACGACCCATCACCCTATCATGAGCCTACCCGTCAACTCTCAGCATATCAGAGACGCGGCCGACCGGATCGCCAGCATCGCCGTGCAAACACCTTTACTTCGCCATGACATGCTTGATGCGGCAGCCGGTGCGAAGATCTGGATCAAGCCTGAATGCCTCCAAGTCACGGGAAGTTTCAAGATCCGTGGGGCTACAAATCGGATTGCTCAGCTTGCTCTTTCTGAGCGAAAGGCAGGCGTTGTGGCCTTCTCTTCGGGTAATCATGCCCAAGGGGTAGCCCGTGCAGCGCGCCTTTTCGGGTGTCGCGCCACAATCGTGATGCCGCGTGATGCCCCTGATGTAAAAATCAAAGGCGTGCGAAGGGACGGCGCGGAAATCGTGCTTTACGACCGAGAGGGCGAAAGCCGAGAGGAGATTGCCGCTGAGATCGTCGCGCGATGTGGCGCGGTGTTGATCCCCAGCTATGATGATCGTGATATTGTTGCCGGTCAGGGAACAGTGGGGCTGGAGGTGGGTGAGCAAGCGCTGCGAGCCGGTGTTGAGGTAAACCACCTCCTCGCCTGCACAGGAGGGGGCGGACTTGTAACAGGATCGGCCCTTGGCATGAGGGAAAGCTTTCCAAAGGCCCAGGCTTGGGCCGTGGAGCCTGAAGGACATGATGACTGGGCGCGCAGTCTGGCGCGTGGCGCGCTGGTCGCGAATCAGTCGGGCACACGGAGTTTTTGTGATGCTATCTTGACGCCTCAGCCGGGAGACATTCCCTTTGCAATTGGATTGCAGCAATTGAGCGGTGGGCTTGTTGTCACAGATGAAGAGGTACGCGCGGCTATGCGCTTTGCATTCTTTCAGCTGAAACTGGTCGTGGAACCAGGAGGGGCTGTGGCTTTAGCGGCCGCCTTGCGTGGCTTGCCAGAAGCGATGTGTGGGCAAACCTGCGCCGTCATCCTTACGGGGGGAAATGTGGACCCTGAACTATTTTCCAAGGTCGTTATGGAGCCATCTGGGCCTTAATTGAATCGTCCGCGTTCCAAGTCTTCGCTTAAACGGATTTCCTCTTCTTCACCAGACAAACGGTGACGGTAGACCTGAGTGTTCTCCAGAACGCGTTGGACATAATTTCGGGTCTCGGAGAACGGAATGAATTCGACCCAATCTATCGGATCAATTTCACCCAATCGGGGATCGCCATAATCCTCCACCCATTGGGCGGGACGCCTCGGTCCAGCATTATAGGCCGCCGCCGTCATGATGTAGCTCCCATTGAAGCGATCAAGCAGTGTATCGAGATGGGCACCCCCCAACGTCATATTGTATCCTGGGTCGTCGGTGAGCCAGGATGTGCGGTAGGGAAGGCCCCTCTGGCGCGCTTCCAAGGCCGCGGTCGCCGGAACAAACTGCATCAACCCTCTGGCATTGGCGTGGGAAATAGCCCTTGGGTTCATTTCGCTTTCCTGGCGTGACAAAGCGAGCATAAGCGATCGTTCGACAAAAGGCTCTCTCAGGAGCGGATAGCTGACAACGGGATAGGCCGCTTGCGGCGCGACGACACCGCGGGCCAAACCAGCCTTTGCGCCTCGCACGCCGATATCAGAAAACTGATAATTGTCACCCAACTCCTTCAACAGGACAAAGTCAGAAGCGGCATCGAGTGAATCGTCAAGATGATAGGCGAATGTTCGCACATAACCGGACTCGCCAGCTTCGGCCAAAAGTCGGATCGCTTGGACCAGGTCACGAGACTCAAAGGCGCTGCGCTCGGCCATTGTCGGCTCGGGGGGCGTATCGAACGCGATGAATTGGGCGTTGACCCGCTCGGCGGCCAGTTGCCCATAGTAAGTATACCGAAATTCGGATGCTGCTCGGTAGGTTTCCAAGGCAAGGTCTCTGTCACCGAGTGCCGCTTGAGCGCGCCCCGACCAATAGAGCGCACGGGATGAGCTAATTGGCGTGGAAACACCGTCTTGCAGGGTCTCGAAATGAATGCGCGCGGTTTCAGGATCGCCTGTGTGACGCAAAGCGATCCATCCGGAGAGCCACTCGGCCTCGGCGAAATCTCCTCCGCTAACCAAGCCGTGGGGCGAGGCGAGGCGATAGGCAGTGCGGAAATCAGATTCTTTCAATGCTCGGCGGACGGCGAGATTACGTTCGTCCCAGAGACGTGATCGGCCGGCCCACGGTACGTCATTTCCGCGAATATCCACCAACAAATCTGTCGCGCCCGATTGCATGCCGCGGCGACGGCGCCATTGGGCACGATCATATAAAAGACCAGCATGATCCTGCAGACTTTCGGGAACGGCGCGAATGGCCGTATCCACACCGCGCCGACCTGCCTGAAGTTTTATTCTCGCATCGACCAGGGCCCGCCAATCTGGCGTTAGCAACGGGCTCAATCGGCTGGCCTCAGAGCGTTGTCTTGTCCAGAGCAGAAAATCGACGCGGGCGCGATGGTCCGCTTGGGTCAATTGTTGCCCAAAGGCACTCTGGAGTTGTTGGCTCGTTTCTCGTTCAAGGGAGTGATTGCGCCATGCATCCACGGCGGTTTCGAGGGCTTTTCCCGTTTCGCCAATGCGCAGGAATGCAAGGGCGAGGGCAACCTTGCCGTCGCCGGTGCGAGGGCCGGAAGCGTTGAGCCAGTTGATTTGCTCTGAGGCGAGTAAGCCACTTGAACCGATCAGTTCTTCGGCGCGAGATTGGATACGGCTTGTGTTCGGCCAGGCGTCCAATCGCTCCAAGGCCCCGGCCAGATCCTGGAATCCCAGTCCGGGTGCACCGGCTGTTGTCTGCCGCCAAAGGATTAAGTCTGACACAATTTCACTGCGAGCACGCGTTTGCAGCCAGGCGACACGGCTCCAATCACCATCAGATGCGGCTTTGTAGGCCTCATGGAGCGTTTCTGCATCCTGCGTCGAAACCACTTCAGAAGCATAAAGGCGTTCTGGCTTGAGACTGGGAGGCGTAGGTGTGGCCGCCTCAGTGGCGCTGACCATGCCCAAAAAACCTATAAGTGCCAACAGTGCGGTTCTCAGCATTTTGCTTCCATTGCTATAAATAAGGTCTCTGGACGTGCAAAAAGCTATCCAAACAAGTACGCACTAAACAAACGAAACTAGGAATCACGGCGAAAATACGATGTTTCATGGCTCTATCCCAGCATTGGTTACACCCTTTCGTGATGGTGTGATTGACGAGACGTCTTTTGAAAGTCTGGTAGAACGCCAGATCGCGGCTGGGGCTGGTGCGCTGGTTCCCGTTGGGACAACCGGTGAGACCTCAACACTGTCTCATGACGAGCACAAGCGGGTTGTTTCGCTGTGTGTGGATGTGGCCGCTGGGCGAATACCCGTGATCGCTGGCGCCGGATCAAATTCGACGGCAGAATCAATCGCGCTTGCGGCCCATGCCAAGGCGGTCGGAGCAGACGCCGCGCTGGTTGTATGCCCTTATTATAACAAGCCCAATCAGGATGGGTTGTACGCTCATTTCAAGGCGATAAATGACGCCGTGGCACTCCCCGTTTTTGTATATAATGTTCCGTCCCGGACCGTTGTGGACCTGTTTCCAGAAACCCTGGCCCAATTGTCGGTCTTGCCGAATGTCATCGGCGTAAAGGACGCCACGTCTGACATGGTCCGCATGCGTCACCATCTCGAATTGATCAATGATGATGCTTTTATCTATTTGTCGGGCGATGACCCAACGGCCGTAACGTTTGCAGAGTTGGGGGGGCAGGGCTGTGTATCCGTGACCGCCAACGTAGTGCCGGAAGCCACAGCAGCAATCCAGAAGGCGATCGCAA
>JBCCTK010000158.1:0-4771 GCA_039198685.1 Pseudomonadota bacterium
CGCTTTTCTTCGTTATGTTCTAGGCATCGTGTTTCTGATCCCTATGCTGAAACCACTTCGCAATGCTCATCTGACCACAAGGCAAAAGAAACTTTTTTGGCTCCGCGGCCTGGCCCATAGCCTCGCAATCATTCTCTGGTTCCATGCGATGACACGCATCACCATCGCAGAGGTGACAGCGATGAATTACATGGCCCCCATCTACATTACTCTCGGCGCTGCACTCTTCTTGGGTGAACGCCTCGCAGCACGCCGGATACTGGCCATCGCGGCAGGTTTCCTCGGCGCAATCATCATTCTGCGCCCCGGCTTTCGCGAACTAACCGATGGGCACTTCGCGATGATCGGTGCGGCGATGTTCTTTGCCGTCAGCTACCTGACAGCTAAGCGAATGGCGGACGAAGTCGCCGCATCGGTCGTGGTCGCCATGCTGTCGATCACGGTGACGCTCTGCCTGCTGCCGTTCGCGATCGCAGTCTGGCAAACACCCACAACCATGCAAGTCTTTTGGATGTTCCTTGTCGCGATATTTGCGACTGCAGGGCACTACACGATGACGCTGGCATTCGCAGAAGCCCCTGTTTCTGTCACGCAGCCCGTCGTTTTTCTGCAGCTTGTATGGTCAGTATTAACCGGGGCGATCTTCTTCGCGGAGCCAGCAGACGGATGGGTGATCCTTGGAGGTGCGGTCATTGTTGCAGCAACAACTTTTATCGCAATCCGAGAAGCCATGCTCCGTCACAGCCAAAAGGGGACTCAAGCATGATCGACCTTTACACATGGACAACGCCGAACGGACGCAAGGTGTCTATTGCCTTGGAAGAGATGAATCTCGATTACGAGGCGCATGCAATCGATATCGGCAAAGACGATCAATTTGTGCCAGAGTTTTTGGCAATTTCTCCGAACAATAAGATCCCAGCTATCCGTGATCGCCCAACAGGCTTCCATCTCATGGAGTCCGGCGCAATTCTGTTCTGGCTCGCCGAGAAGTCCGGTCAGTTCTTACCAGAAGCTTCGAAGTGGGAGGCGATGGAATGGATGATGTGGCAGATGGCTGGCTTTGGTCCAATGCTCGGCCAAGCTCATCACTTCCTGAAGTATAATTCGGGCGTTTCTAACTACGCTGAAGATCGCTACCGGACAGAGGCCGAGCGTCTCTACTCCGTCCTCGACAAGCGGCTCGACGGGCGGGACTTCATGGTGGGCTCATACTCAATTGTAGATATGGCAGCATGGCCTTGGGCCAGCCGGTTCGAATGGCATCAAATCGATCTGAACGCCTATCCGAATGTTCGTGACTGGTATTTGCGGATTGCAGATCGGCCAGCCGTACAAAAGGGGTACGATGTTCCGAAAGTTACAACTCCCATTCCAAAACCCTAATACCCGCGGTTCGATAAACTTTTGCCCTGATTTCGCCCCGATTCTCCGAAACATTGTTTCGAGATTTAGGAGTAATAGGCCATGAGCAGTCCTATGGGTGACACGGGTCCTGCCAAAACCTTTGAAAATCGCGTCAACCGTGTGGCAGACGCACGCGTTCCAAGCGAAGCCTACAAGTCGGAGGTCTCCGTACTTCCGGACTGGAAACGCGAGTTGGCAAGCAAGTCGGGCATTCCGGTTTCGATCGTGCTTGGCCTCCTCGCCGTTTTGGCCGTCCGTTTGGTTTTGTACCATTACACCGGTACAGCCATGCTGAGTGATGAGCCAGACTTGACAATGGCCAAGGAAACGGGTGCCGCCCTTATTCTTGCGGCAACTCTGTTTCTCATTTTTCCCTTCGGCGGTGGATTGAAATACAAGCTTGCGCAAGCGATCGCGGTGGTCGTGGCCATCACTGGCATGCACAACCTCGTCCATAGTGCGCCTGGCGTATTCTCACTGATTTTTTCGCCCGAATGGACAGCCGAGGTGGTCGAAACAACTAAACCCGCTTCGGTCTTGTTCCGTGGTGAAACGACCGTTCTCTCTGCCGGTGAAAAAACGATACCGACCGTTAGGCGCCTTGGCGGCTAATCACGAAAGGCGTTTCACGACTTCTTTCGTGAGCGCCAAAATCTCTTCAGCCCAGACACCCTTTCCGCGCTCTTGAACGCCCTTACCCACACCCATGGTCTCAGGGAAAGCGACGCGGTGACCAAGCGTCGTCTTGGCGCGCTTCACGCCCAGTTTCTTTAGGCTCTTGTCCACGTCTTCTGCAACGCGTGTCCCTGCTTTCGCACGGTTCAACACAACAAGAATATCGGCGCTTTCGCGCTGCGCCATGTCAAGAACACCTTCCGTGGCCCAGACATCGACCTGGCTGGCTGACACAGGCACAATCACCAGATCACTTTCGCGGATCGCCGGTTTCAGATCGCTGTCAATCTTCGGGGGTGTATCTACAAAAATGTAATCGGCTTCTTTGCGAAGCTTGTCGCATTCATAGCTTACGCCCCACGCGCTCGCTGTAGAAAAGTGCATATCTTCGGCCCCTCGATCGCGGCGGGTCATAAACCAACGGCCAAGTGAGCCCTGCGGGTCCGTATCCAGAAGCGCCACTGACTTGCCCATGCGCGCAAGTGCAACAGCCAGATTGGCTGCGATAGTGGTCTTGCCTGCACCACCCTTTTGCTGTGCAACAGTGATGATTTTGCCCGCCATGCGACTCTCCACCGGAATTGCTGCGTTGCAGCGTAGATCAGAGTTTATAGCGTTGCAATCCGAACCTCACGGTCGTTCCCAATCCACATCGCTGGCCTTTTCTATCTGAATACCGCCATCAGGCGCAGGTCGCATTAGCTTGCGCGCCGCTGCCTCTTCCCCCTCAAGCCAAAACGGGACTTCATGGGCGCTCAATATCACCCCCATGCGGTGATGGATCGGACGCACTTCCTCATTCGGTTCGCAAGTCACAGTCGCAATTTGGGCGACGGATGCACCACCCGGTACGCGCCAAGTATCTGTAATAGCCGCAAAGTAAATCAGACCACCATCCTTGGCACGAAGCCGCCACGGTTGCTTCCGGCGCTTCTCCCCTGTCCACTCATACCAGCCATCAGCCGGAAGAACGGCGCGACCAACACCGGAGAAGGCCGACTTTTCGAAAACAGTTTCGGAACGGGCATTGATTATGGTCTCCATCACAGGGCGGCCGCGGGCATTGACACGCCCGACCGGGATCATGCCCCAGCGCATTAGGCGAAGCGAACCACCCTGAAAGCTCAGGACCTCCTGCCCCGGTTGAATATTCCGGCGCGGTGGTTCGTCCTCGGGCCAGATTTCTGCGCCCAGCGCCGCCGCAACCTCCGCGACCGGTGTTTCCAGAAAAAGGCGTCCCGGCAAAGCTACCCCTCGCGCACCGCGGCTGTCACCTCAACCTCAACCTTGAACTCGGGCCGCGTGAACCCCGACACGATCACAAGGGTGGACGCGGGCAGCCTGTCCACATGCGCCAGCCAACGATCGCGCGCCGCCATGTAACCGCCCATATGGGCCCGGTCGGTGACAAAAGCGTTCAGACGCAACACGTCCCCGGCACCGGCCCCCGCACTCGCCAGGATCGAGGTGAGATTGGCAAACACAATTTCCGCCTGAGCCTCTGCCCCTTCGGGAATGGCGCCGTCCTCACCAAGGCCCAATTGACCGGATGTCAGTATCAGCCGATAGCCTTCTGGCACGATCACACCATGGGCATAGCGGGCAAACGGCGGCGCGATATCTTCCGGGCTTAATGACTGGATATCCATCGATACCTCCTTGATTGACGATACACTCACCAGTGCGTTGGCGACAGGCAAGGCACAAGAGTTTGCCGAAAAATCGTGCGAATCGCCGTCATCTGTCACATTCTTATGCAAAAGCCGGACACCAGAGGGGCAGAATGCCTTGGCGAAATGGTCACCGGCAAGAACTGAGCCATTCTAGCGCTCGAAACCAACAGGAGGTGAGGGGATGCCCCACAAAGCCAAGTACGCCGTCGTCGCCGCCGCGACGTTCTCGGCCACAGCAGCCACAGCAGACGGCCATTTGACCGAAGTGTCATTCGGGACCAACTGGGTCGCGCAAGCGGAACATGGCGGGTTTTACCAGTCTGTCGCCGATGGCACATACGAGGAATGCGGGCTTTCGGTCGAAATTTTGCCCGGCGGGCCACAGGTCAACAACCGCGCGCTGATGCTTGCCGGTCGCATCGACTTCCACATGGGTGGCGACCTGCTTCAGGCGTTCTCAGCGGTGAAGGAAGGCGTGCCGGTTGTCTCGGTCGCGGCCATTTTTCAAAAGCACCCACAAGTGATTGTCGCGCATCCCGGCGAAGCGGAAAGCTGGGAAGACCTGAAAGACCTGACGCTTCTCATCGGCGATAATGGCTTCCAATCCTACTATCAATGGATGATTGCTGCGCACGGCTTCACCGCCGAACAGCGCGAACCCTATACATTCAACCCGGCCCCATTCCTTGCCGACACGCGTAAGGGCATGCAAGGCTATCTCTCGTCCGAGCCTTTCCTGGTGGAAAAAGAAGGCGGCTTCACACCGAACGTCTTCCTGATCGCCGATGCGGGCTATTCGACCTATGCAACCACCATCGAAACAATGCAGGCGACGATCGACGAACGCCCCGAGGTTGTGAAGTGCTTTGTCGAAGGTTCGATCAAGGGTTGGTATAACTACCTCTACGGGGACAACTCAGCAGCAAATGCATTGATCCAAGAAGCCAACCCGGAAATGTCATCCGACAAAATCGCGTACGCTATCGACAAAATGCTCGAAAACGGGATTGTCGACA
>JBCCTK010000159.1:0-4577 GCA_039198685.1 Pseudomonadota bacterium
CGGTGCTAACCGTCAGCGCCCCCAAACGAGACCGTAGCGCTCCCCCGTCACGATTTTCAAGCCAAGCCGCTGTTGCTGTGGCGGGAGGGTCGTATCGTGAGCCGTATACCGCCGAGCCGCGAAAGTCGCGCCAAGGCGGCGACGTGCCTGAGTTTGGATGCGACGATGACGAGACTAGGCGTCTGCTCTCTCGATGTCTTTGCATGCCGCGTGGAATGCGGCACGGCGGCGCGCCAAAGGTGTTGTCCAGAGCGGCAATTGGTGCAGGGGCGGAGGCGCCGCTGGCACCACTATGTTTGGGGGGCTGTGGGTCGGCACCGCATTTCGTCACGCGCTCGGAAGGGGTGGAGAGTAACGGGCGCGATCGTTCGATCAGTCCCACCCGCTCAAACCAGGTGGCGCCCTTCCCGATTTCGCCGTGCCTTGGCGATGAGGATCCAAGGTGTGCACCAATGCCACAACGAACGCGGGGCAGTCGTATTGCTGCCAAGGGTGCCTCGAAGGTCCGCTTTGCGGAAAATGCGGACGTTGATCAGCAAAACCGCAGGGCAAATCACACTACCATTCGGTGTGACGCCGACCTTAACTGCTTACTGTGGGTATTCCGGCGGTCTTAGATAAAGGAAAACGTTGGCGAGATAGTCTTCTGGGAGGACGATTTCGGCAACGTCATGCGGCATGACCGCTGCAAAAAAATTCCCAGCTTCATACGGAACACTTTCTTCGCCCTCATCACGGAGGAGGGCCTCGGCACGAGCGCCGATGACAAACCCTTCCAGGAAGGAGTGAGTGTGGTGCCTAACGCCACCTGCCATCGACCAGTTGCCATCGACAAACCACCGTCCAGCAGAGGTATCGAGAAGACCTGCTTCGCAGCTAAATCCTGCCCAGTTTCCTTCATAAACATAGATATCTAACTGCAGGAAAGCGTGATCCAGATGGGGCCATCGGTAGCTTAGAATAGGATTCTGCTGCTCCATAAGATCGGCGAAGCGACCGGTGCCGCGGCGCTCAATGTACCGACTTGCGCCTTCACGTCCAAGAATAGCCAGCTGCTGCAAATCGCTTGAAGACCTTGGATTGGATTCCAGAAGCAGCCAACCGTCGGAAACTGTGTGCGCCGCCAAAACCTCTTCCGCGCCCACAACCGCATACCAGCCATCATCCAGGAGTGACCCAATTGCATCATTGGGGTTCGGGCCCAAATTCCAACACGCGTCGATGACACTTCGTGCAAAATCGGCTTGGGCGCCTTCCTGTGAAGCCGGTGTCTCTTGGGCCAATCCGTCGTTCGTCAAGGCAAGAACCAATGCGGTACCCAAAATGCAGGCGCTGCGCAGACCCAACTTCCTTTGCAACAAATGCAACTCCATTTCGTTGTGTGCCTTCCCTTGATCCGAGACCATATTAAGGGAGCTAGGCAACTAAAAGTAGTGTACGCAATGGGCTCAAACCAGACCTTCGCTGCATTCCCCGCACGAGACCTTTAGCCCCCTCCGCGCTTCGCCAACCGCACCGATCACCCCACATTTCTCGGGGGTAAACTCTACGCCGCGTTTGCGATGACATGCCCGCCGCTCGCACAGCGTCAGCACGTCTGAAAGGGCGATCGCCCTCCCCTTCGACGTTTGGCAAACTGGGGCCAGGGCCAGATTCAATCTATTTATGCAACTGACCGGCTTGGCGCCTGGCACGCCCCTCTATGCGCTTAGAAAGCGTCGTGGTGGGACGTCCAATGGGTCAAGCAAAAGACACAAGCTCAACGGGCCGTCGGACTCTATGGGCGTGCAATCCGTTCGCGTTCAATGACGTCCTGGACTTCGGTAGGAATATTAGACCAAACAAAATCATAAAGATCACGCCCTTCAGACGGAATTGGCATCGCCGGGTGATCGGCTATCGATGTACTCAAGACCAATCTCCCCTCAAGGTTGTAGACGCGCGTCAGCAAGCCGACCTCATCTCGCAGTCTTGTTTCGACCTCGTTGCCCAAAGCGTCGTAGGAAAAAAACGTGAAGTCGGCCGAGTCGTCTTGATTGAACGTAATCCTGTCCTCGTACAGTGGAAACATGGTTCTTCCGTGGGAAAAAGCGGCGGCAAATTCTGACAGTTCTGGGATCTCAATTGCACGATTTTCCGCCAAATCAAGTATTCTGACGGAGTAGCTTTCGTCATAAACGAATTGGTAGACGTACGGGGCGGAACCAAATGGTGAAAAACTGGTATTCGGGCTCTGGCGTTGCTCAGTCGCCGGTGGAATGGTGTAAACCGGGATCAAACTGCCACTCTGAAGCCTTTCCAGCGTATGCGGCCCATCAATCTTCCCCGACCCATCTAGTCGTGCTGAATGGAAATACAATTGATTGTCAGGGCCCCAGAATGCAGGGGCGCGCATGTGTCGCCAATCACCGCCGATGGCCACAGGCACGTCAATTTCAACTTGGCCGGTATCCAGGTTCCAAACCATGGTGCGACCATTGGTTCGCCCTCCTGCGGCGATCCGCATGCCATTTGGACTGAACTCCAAAAAATCCACACCGCCCAATAGGCCGTTCCCACCAGCAGTTGTGGAAACTATGGCTTCGGCCAATTCAGTGAAACGCCAAATGAGGTCACCGGTCATCGCGCTAAATACGCGAACTTCACCCGACCGGCTATCGACAAACGAGAACCATCGTCCGTCAACAGAAAACGTGCTCTCACTGTCCACAAGATGAAGGCCAACTCCCAGGCCGATTTCAATTTCCCGGAGTCTTTCACCGGATTGCATATCGTGAAGAACGGGAAGCTCCGTTTCCACGGGCGCCACAAGATCCTCACGATATACGACGCCGAGAGATGCGCCATCTATTGAGATGGCGCGCGTCCCGTTGGGCGAAATGATCACATGGTCGCGCAAATCCACGTCCAGCCGCGCCGATTGAGATGCCACGGCCCGAAAAAGGGCGCGGTGCGCAGCGCCGTAGTATTCGAACTCTTCTTCCGTTGGGTCGGACGGAAATCCACGCAGGGCCGTCAGGATCGCCGTGGATCTGTCCCCGGTCAGCAAAGCCTCCTGCGATGCGCGCGCGTACCATTCCGATTGGAGGAAATCGAGCCTGTCGGGCGCACGGTCCGCCAGTGATGGGACGGTCATCCAGATGGACACCATCGTTACTACGCAACTGATAAGATACCTCAAACTGGGGCTCCCATGTATCTCCTACACGCAGAATTAGTCTCGAAACGGCCAGCGCTAAGCAAGGAAATTGTTCAATGAACAAGGCGCCGAGCAAACACCAATTTCTTTTGACAAGACTTAGAATTTATAGAGCAGTTTCAAAGCCTTCATGTGTCGCGTTGAAATCAGACTGCCCTCCAACACGATCGCGCGACCCTGCGAGCCCGCTATGCGCATGGTCTACGGCCCGACCTAATTGTAACGCATGCTTGCCTTGAGAAATTACCCGAACAAGTTGCAAGTCCCGAAGAAGAGAGAGTTCACGCCGAAGAAAGTGGTCCAGAGTCTGTTGGCACTCGACGTGATCTCGGAATGGAGGAGCTGTATGAAGGGGGGTACGGCTTGGGCTGGGTTTCGCTGCACCGTAACCTGAGGACATCGATTGCACCGGTTCCACGAACCCATATTTACCAAGCAGGTCTTTGCCGCACCTGCAAACCGCGTCCGTTAACTCCCACGCTTAGCCCGCCTCACCCCAGCGCCATCGCCGTTCTCGGGTATTGCAGCGACACCGGTCGCTTGTTTCTGATGGTGCGCTGATATCCCCGCATTGCACGCAACCTCGCGCCAGGTCCGTTGGGTGTGGGTCCCCACCTCAAGCCCAGGATTCGGCCCAGTTTTGCCCGGCTCAATTTGCCGAAGCACCTCTCACTACATGCTGTTCGCCAGGCCTGTGCCGCCAAACTCATGCCATCATGGTGTGCAACGTTATTGGGATGGAGTTCATTCAGGTTCAGCAGCCAAACGGTTTCAGCGAGATGGTCATCTTGGCCTTGCTTGTCCTTGCGACCATCGTCGTGGGGCTAGGCACAAAACGCCGAAGGACCGGTAATGCTTTTGGAAAGCGTTGGCGAAACACGTCGGCACACCGCAACCCAGGCAACAACTGGGGTCTCGCAGATCCCAAGAACCAATTGGAAGCCATCTCGAAGGTCAACTTCGAACGCCAAAAGCTCCTCAATTCGTCGGAGGCGCGCGTGTTTGCCGCGTTGGAGGGCATCGTTGCCGAAGTTGGTGGTGGATGCCGTGTGATGGCACAAACCAGCGTCGGCGAACTTCTCAAGCCGCAAAGCAACTCAGGCGATTGGAAGATGCGCAAGGACGCATATGCGTCGATCAATTCCAAGCGCTTTGACTTCGCCATCGTTGATCGCAGCGGCCTCCTAGCTCTCGCGGTCGAGTATCAGGGCAAAGGTCATCACCGGGAAAAAAGCTTCATGCGTGATGCCGTTAAGCGGGAAGTATGCCGGCGTGCGGATGTTCCGTTTCTTGAGGTTGAGCCTGGCATGAAGCCGTCTGAGTTACGGGGGCATGTGATGAGGATGCTTGCGCCCACAAGCGCCCCGGATTCCGGTAC
>JBCCTK010000160.1:0-4574 GCA_039198685.1 Pseudomonadota bacterium
TCGGCCGATGCCTTCGGCGGGGTCCTGCACAGTTCGCGTTGGATTTTCGTGAACTGCAGATCGTCAAGACTGACGACGCAGATGCCGACATCGTGCGCCTGACCAAACAGATACAAGCCCAATTGGAGAGTTGGATTCGCGAGCGGCCCGATGAGTGGATGTGGGGGCATCGACGCTGGTCAAGGGATGTCCTGCGGCCAGATCGCTAGCCGAAAACGTTTGCGACTTGCGCCAATGGCACGGCTAGACAAAAGCTTGGGTGGCTTTTGTGCACTGCATCATGGCAGACACGATGCACCAGTTCCAAGACGGTAAAGGTGCGCACAAATGACCAAAACACCTCACGCCTTCTTTCGTCCCCTGGCGATTGGCGCACCGGAGCCTTACAGGGAAATTCCAGCCAAGGTGGAGCGTATGATCCACTTTGTGCCCCCCCATATTGAGAAGGTCGTTGCCAAGATCGGTTCGCTGATCGGAACAGTCGATGTGATCCTCGGCAACCTTGAAGATGCCATACCGGCCGATCAGAAGGAGGCGGCTCGTCAAGGGTTCGTGAAGCTGGCCAAGTCCCATGAATTCGGAGGAACCGGGCTTTGGAGCCGGATCAACTGTCTCAATTCCCCATGGATCATGGATGATCTTATGGTGCTGGTTGAGGAGATTGGCGACAAGCTGGACGTGATCATGGTGCCTAAGGTCGAGGGACCGTGGGATATCCACTATGTGGACCAGTTTCTGGCCCAACTTGAGGCGCGGCATAGCGTACGCAAACCGATCCTGCTGCATGCCATCCTCGAAACCGCGGAGGGCGTGAAAAATGTTGAAGCCATCGCGACAGCCTCCCCCAGAATGCATGGCATGAGCCTGGGACCAGCGGATCTGGCGGCGTCACGCGGTATGAAGACCACCCGTGTAGGCGGTGGACATCCGGGCTATACAATTCTGGCGGATCCCAACGCTGAAGGGACGCCCAGGCCGCAGTTCCAGCAGGATCTTTGGCATTATACGATCGGCAAGATGGTCGATGCCTGCCTTTCGGCAGGGATCAAGCCGTTTTACGGACCCTTTGGCGACTTCTCCGATCCCGATGCCTGCCGGAGCCAGTTCCAAAACGCGTTTCTGATGGGCTGCGCCGGCGCCTGGACACTTCACCCCAGCCAAGTCGCGATTGCGCGGGAGGTATTCAGTCCGCCTCCAGATGCCGTCGCCTTCGCTCTTAATATCCTCAAGGCGATGCCGGACGGCACGGGCGCGGTGATGATTGATGGGAAGATGCAGGATGATGCGACGTGGAAACAGGCCAAAGTGCTGGCCGATCTGGCACGTCAAATCGTCGAGAAGGACCCCGATATGGCGGCCATTTACGGCCTGTAAGCCGCGTCCAGGCAAGCTATTGGACCATCAACTTAGCCGGGGCTGCGTCAATGGCACGCTTGAAAGCACCACGGCGCAGACCTAGCTTCGTCACCAAGGAGATCATTATGCGCACTGCACGATATGGAATTGGCGACGTCGTGAAACACCGGATCTATCCGTTCCGGGGGGTCGTGTTCGACGTGGACCCTGTCTTCAACAACACACAAGAGTGGTGGGAAGCAATACCAGCCGAAGTGCGGCCGCATAAGGACCAGCCCTTTTATCATCTGCTTGCGGAAAACGAGGAGACAGAATACGTCGCCTATGTTTCTGAGCAGAACTTATTGCCAGATGATAGTGATAAGCCCTTGCGCAGTACGCGAATTGCCGAGCTGTTTTCCGAAGGGCCAGATGGCGGCCTGGTGGCGGCAACACAACGCCACTGATTTCTCAGCAACATCCACGCTACGTCGTGAGGCGCTCCAAGCACCTCTCGACTTATTGTTGCTCTTGCATGCGTTCGCGCAGTTCACGCGCGCGTTGTTCCAGGGCCTCTTGAAGTTCCGATGATGGCGGCGGCGCATTTTGCGCCTCCTCGACGGCCCGCTCTCTGATCACCTGTTCGGCAGCAATCAGCACGGACGAATCGATACCCTCACCGTCATAGGCAGCAGTAAATCCGGTGAGAGTGAAGGCAAACGGCACCGCCCTACCCGCTTCGTTGAGCGCTGTGATGGTGAATTCTCCACCGGCTTTCATCGCATTGACCAGCGCATCATCGATTGGAAACTCAACGACGCAGTTTTGCGGGTAGCAAATCCGAAAAGCGCCGGCGAGCTGACCGCCTTCATCGACCTGTGCCCTCACTCCTTCGGGAATCTGAAGCCGTGTTGGAAGGATCGCGACCATCTGGCGGCTGCCCCCTTCCTGCTCAATGATCTGGAGCGCGGCAACCGTCACATTTTCGATCTGAAGTTCTCGGGCGCGAATGTTGCAAACCTGCTGATTGGCGCGGGGATCAACGCCGCAAACCTTTACCCAAGCCAAGTCGGGCAATTGATCCGCTAGAGCCTGTGCCTCTGCCGGATCAACGCGTTCGATGATTTGTTGCAAGCGTTCTTGCGGTGAAAGATCTGTCGCTTCCTGGGCCAAAGCGGAGACAGGCGCCATCGCCAACCCGCAAACTAGGGCAGCCGCGGCGATCGTGCCGGAAGCGTTCTGGCTGACGCTCGAAATATCGGCAATCGTCGGTTTGGCCATCATGTAACTCTCCAATTTATCCCGCTTATACAGCAGCGCCTTGCGAACAAAATATGGCGCTTGGCGGCGCTGCGGGCTGGGTATAGCCACGCTTGGGGGCGTTATTCAATCTCGGGCCGTATTTCCATAGGTTTGCAGTCAGGTCGAGCAGTTTCGTTGCCGCTGTTTAACGCGCCCGGTCGCAATCACCAGATTGTGTGTGCATGGACGCTGAATGAGCGCAGGAATAGCTCGTCTGTGCCTTTCAAACATCTGGACAGTGAGCGCCTCCGGTCCATTAATTGGGGCCGCGAATCGAACTATAAGAATGCGCAGATTGAGGCAGGCAGCGGTGCGGGCAAGGTCTTGGGGAACACGGTTGGAGCGGCGTATCAGCCGGCCGTGCAAACTTATCGCGCTCAGCCTATGTGCCTTGGCATGGACGTGTGCATCGCTGGCGACAGGTGCAGCGCAAGAACCGGCTACCGCGTCAGATGCGGACGGACAAACCCATGCCATGGCTATGCATGGTGCGCCCCTTTACTCTCCTGATTTCACGCATTTTGACTATGTGAATCCCAACGCCCCTGTGGGTGGCTCCATCCGCTTTGGGCTGCGAGGGACATTCGATAGCGTCAATCCACTTATCGTACGCGGCTCACCTGTCTGGTGGGTCAGGGGCTGGGTTTGGGAGAGCCTGGCGACGCGCGGACGGGACGAAGCATTCACACTCTATGGCCTATTGGCCGAGACCATCGAAATGCCGGACGACCGCACCTCGATCACGTTTGGTATTAATCCCGCTGCCCGCTTTTCCGATGGCGAACCGGTCACGGTGGATGATGTCATCTTTTCTATGGAACTCCTTCGTGAGCATGGGCGGCCCAGCCAACGGCGCGCTTATGGCGCAATCACCGAAACCGAACGCATTGGTGAACTCACCGTCCGATTTCATCTAGGGGACGGCTCCAATCGCGAGCTGCCCTTGCTCTTGGGCCTTCTACCCGTGCTACCCGAGCATGCGATGACCGTGGACATTTTCACTGAAACCAGTCTGGAGCCGCCCATCGGCAGCGGTCCTTATGCCCTCAATCGAGTAGATCCGGGCCGTCTCGCCGTCTTCGAGCGTCGCGAAGACTATTGGGGCGCTGACCTCGCCGTGAACGCGGGCCAGCATAATGTGGACGAGTGGTCAATCGAGTATTTCCGAGACGATACCGCCCTGTTCGAAGCCTTCACAACCGGCCGCCTTCAGCTCTACGCGGAGGGTGACCCGGTCAAATGGCTCAATGACTATGATTTTCCCGCTGCCGAGCGCGGCGACATCGTCCAAAGCACGCGAACCGATCAGCGCCCGAAAGCTCCGGGCGGATATGCATTCAACACAAGGCGTGCCTTGTTTCAGGATGTGCGCGTCCGCGAAGCGCTGACACTTTTGTTCGATTTTGAATGGATCAACCAGACGATTTTCGCCGGGCAATATGCCCGTACGCAGGGCTATTTCCACGGATCCGAGCTTTCCTCGGTGGGCCGCCCGGCGAGCGAAGCAGAGCTTGCCATTTTGGGGGGCCATGCTGACGCCGTGCGCCCAGACGTACTTAATGGAAGCTGGCAACTTCCCGTTTCCGGTGGCAGCGGGCGTGATCGCACCAATATACGGGCTGCCTTGGGGCTTTTGCGGGAAGCAGGCTGGAGCTTGGATAATCGCCGGCTCGTTAATGAGGCTGGAGACCCGTTTGTCTTTGAACTCCTGACCGCCTCCGCCAGTGCGGAGCGGGTAGCGCTCGCCTATGCGCAAACCCTGGAATTGGCCGGCATCGAAATGAATGTCCGCGTCATCGACGGGGCACAGTTCGAACAAAGACGGCAAGTTTTCGACTTCGACGTCATTCCCTATACGTGGTTCCAGAGCCTTTCGCCGGGCAATGAGCAAACCAATCGGTTTGGCCCCGAGACAGCTGATCAGGAGGGCTCGTTCA
>JBCCTK010000161.1:0-4534 GCA_039198685.1 Pseudomonadota bacterium
CGCGGATAAACAAAGCAGCCTTGAGCCCGACCCATCGCGGAGGCGAAGCCGCAGCGGGGGTCAAAACAAACATGCCCCTGCCGGGGCCTTCTCCGGCTCCAATCGATCCCCCGGATCGATGGGCCTGCTGGCGCAGACCGCCTGCGAAGAGCGCCCTCCATCGCGGAGGCAGGGTGGCCGTTCGGCGTGCCCGCTCTGCAGCAACCAGAAAACGAGATGGCCCATTCTCGCCCCGCCCGAAATCCCGAGAACCAAGACGTTCAACTCTGGAAACGGTCACTATACGGCGCTTACCGATGAGCGTGCGTCCCAGACCACTTGGACACGAAACAGCCGCGGCCTTGCGATCCAATCGAGTTATGCGGCCAATTCGGGCGCTCCAATTAGCGTTCAGACCAGCTGGCATGCGGACTTCCCGAAACCCACCAGCATCACACGCCCCCGCTCGTCCAGCAGCTTCTCCTACGACACCAACGGAAACTTGCTGAGCGTGACCCACACCGACACTTGGGCGGGCAGCCCGGCGCGGACAACGGATTTCACCTATCAGGCCGGCGGGCTGGTCACTTCAATCGACGGCCCGCTACCTGGCGCCGCGGATACCACCAGTCTTACCTACACCTCTGAAGGCTATCTCGCTTCTGTGAGCGACCCCAAATGGGCTTGCGACCACAATAACGTCTAATGACGCAATGGGACGCCCCTTGGCCGCCCAGATGCCGGGCGGTTTGTCAGCCGCTCTTACGTATTCTCCTCGCGGCTGGCTGACCTCGGTCTCACTGAACGACGCGGCATCCACCCGCACCATCACCTTTGCCCATGACGCCGTCGGCAATGTCACCCTCATGACGCTTCCTGGCGGTGGCAGCTATAGCTACACCTATGATGGCAATGGGTGGCTGACGGGCGCGACCTCCAGCGACGGTGAGACGCTCGCCTTCACCCACGACAATGTTGGCAACATTACGGGCCGTACCATCTCGAATGCCGGCGGCGTGCAGTTCTCCAGCACATCTGTTTTTGATGATCTCAGCCGCCTGATCAGCAGCGTGAACGCCACCGGCGATGCCATCAATTACGCCTACAACGCCGCGGGCGACCTGACCTCGATTACCTATCCCGGCGGTCACACTTGGAGCAATGCGTTTGACGGCCTCGGCCGGATCCTCAGTGTCACCGATCCACAAACCGATACCGAAGCCTATACGCATGAAACGTCCAGCAATGTCACCGGCTTCCAGGATGGGCGTTCCCTGGCCACAAGCTTCACCCACAATGGGTTCGGCGAGGTGCTAACAGAAACCAGCCCGGACCGGGGCACCACCAGCTATACCTATGACAATGCAGGCCGGCTGACCTCGCGCGGCGATGCCAATGAAACGGTGAGTTTTGCCTATGATGCGGGCGGGCGCCTCATCGCGCGGACACACCCCGGCAACGCGGCGCTCGACATGGCGTTCACTTATGGCTCCACCGGCGCTTTGGCCACGGTGACCGATACCCATGGATCAATCGCCTACACCCGCAATGGCTTTGGCGACACGCTGAGTGAACAGCGGGCCCTCGGCGGCCAGACCTACACCACCTCCTACGGCCATAACGCGCTCGGCCAGGTGACCTCGATCACCTATCCGTCTGGCCGCGAAGTGGCCTATACCCGAACACCGCTCGGCCAGGTGACGGGCATCCAGACCCGCATGGCCGGTGGCAGCTGGCAGGCCGTCACCAGCAATATGAGCTGGAAGCCCTTCGGCCCGCTGGTGAGCTATGATGCCGGCAATGGTCTTCCGGTGACCCGCGCGGTGGACCAGAACTATCGCCTCACCGCGCTCCGGGTCGGCGCAGGCGGCGCCGCTGTGCTCGACAAGACCATTGGCTATGATGGCGCCGGCCGCGTGACCAGCATCACGGATGCTCTAACCCCCGCCAACACCTCGACCTATGCCTATACCACCGATGGGCGCCTCGCCCAGGCGATTGGGCCATGGGGCGATCTTAGGTGGGCCTATGACGGGGTCGGCAACCGGATGATGGAAGACCTCTATGACGGCTCCGGCGCGCTGATTTCAGAGGCCGATTACTCCTACCCCGCCACCATTAACCAGCTCCGGGACATCCGCGACGGCGCCGGCATCGTGGTGCGCGACTTCACCCATAGCGGCGATGGCCATCTCCTCACCGACAGTGATTACACCGCCGCGCCCGACTATACCTATGAGTATGACCAGGCCGGGCGGCTCTCAGCGATCCGCGAGAATGGCGCGCTGGCCGCCACCTATGGCCATGACGCCTTTGGCCGGCGTGCGGCGCGCAGCGTCGCCGGGGCGGGCACGGTCCACTCTCTCTTCGACGTGTCGGGCAAGCCGCTCGCCGAGCATGATGGCACCACCGGCGCGGTGCTGCGCGAGTACGCCCCTGCCGGGGCCTTCTCTGGCTGGATTTGATCCAATGGATCAAATCCTCCGCTCAAGCGAACCGCCTTCGAAGGGATCGGTGATCTCATGGTCGGCTGGTCCGATGGCACCAGCCTCTCCTTCGTCCACGGCGGATATATCGGCCCGCCTCCCGAAGTGTCTGGATAATCTCCTCGGTCGTGTAGCGCTTCCTCGCCATCTCAGCCTCCAATGCTGCCAGTTCCTAATAGCAAAACGTGTCTGGAAATAGGGGCTAGGTTACGATGACAGGAGATACAGATAACTTGATCCAGCGCGACGATATCTTTTCGTCTACGATAGATGTCGATGACCTCTCTTTTTAGAATAGCGCTGCTATGTCTTCACGCGTTGGGATCGGCATTCTGTTTTATTTAGATGCTAAGACGCGCTGCCAAGCATCCCACATCCGAACGTATCCCATTTCCTGGAGAGCCTCACCAGTGAAATGAACCCCCGAGCTATCAACAGATAGTCCATCGCTATGGGCAGTCACAATGTGCGCGGGTTCGGTTTCATCCCATTGTGAGTGCACAGCATTCATGGCCGAAAGATCAGTGTTTTGAGGGAGCTCCATAACCAGTATGGGAGCGTTGTGGCCCCAGGTTTCAGCGCCCATGTTCGCGGCCACTTGCAAGAAGACCGATTTGTACGCTGCGGGGTCGCTGTGTGCGTTGCTTTCGCCTTGCCCCCAGAGGATTGCGTCTACAGTTTCGAGACCAATTGTTTCCAGTGCGGCTGCGACCTCATTGTTCAGCACATTGTACTCGTGACTTTGGCCATCATCGGCCGCATCCCACTCTGTGATCAACATCCGTCCGCGTGCACGGAGGATAATGAAAACTTCGCAGCCTGTTTCGGCGTGGACTCGTAGTCCAAAATTATGCGCCAGGTTGTTGGTTGCTGGATAAGAGTTGCCATAAGGGAATAGGTATCGGTCTGGCTGGTGAGCCAAACGCGATCGCGCCAATCCCACATTTGCACTTGATCATTGGTTTGGTTGGTTCCGGACTGATCATCATTTGAGCCAAGCATGTTCGATTGGCCGGTGGCTGCAAATGCTATCTTACACGGTGAGCTTGCTTCAACTGGATTGACTTCGATTTCGGGCGTGCACCCTGTCGCCGCTAGGAAGATGGCTGTTAGCCCCCAGCACTTGAAAGTGTTTGTGGTGCGTCTTCGGTCGACTGCGACACTTTCAGGCGCCCTCACGCACGCAACACTATTCCGATTACATCTCCGAAGCATTTATGACTGAGCTCGTTCTCATCTGGGAAGGAAGAGTTCTCTGACGACAGAGAAAGCATATTGGCTCATCGACTGCTAGTCTGAGTAGCTTTTCAGGCCCGCCAAATACGTTTCGGCATTGATCCTCGCGTCAGATAATCGGGTTTTGCATCCTGATCGCGAGGCGACCCAGTCAGTGAGGTTCGAAGACGACACGGTGACCCGAGACGATCTTCCATGCCTCCGGTAGGCATTAACGGTCTCGGGTTTTGGTGACGTAGCTTTCCAGCACTTCGCCTTCATGATCGACAGCTCACCAAAGGGAGTGTGTCGCCCCGGATTTCCACAAACACCTCATGCAGGTGCCACCGCCATTGCGGAACCTGGGGCATGAGGCTGGCCCGGCGCACCATTATCTTGCCCGCGGACATTGGGCCGAACCGGTCCACCCGGAGCCTTACGCTTTCATGGCAAACATCAATGCCGCGTTCGTGGAGCAGATCCTCCACATTCCGGAGCGACAATGGAAATCGAACGTACATCATCATCGCAAGCTGAATGAGCTCGGGCGATGGCTTGAAATAGCCAAACGGGGATTTGGCAATCCCCGACCCTATTAGGCCAGATTAAGCAGACGTTCCGGCGACAATGCCGTTGAGTGACATCCGGCTAAGTCCCGGACACGTCGGGACTAATTTGAGCGGCTTCGAAACACCCGGAAATCCGCAGACTGGATGGCGGAGAGACAGGGACTCTCGGTCTTCCATTTGCGCACCCATAACCCACTGAATATATGATAGTTTCACTCCTTCTTGACGGAGAGTCCAGCCCGAATTGTCACAGTGCTTCGACGCAATAGGAAGAAATGACTCACA
>JBCCTK010000162.1:0-4410 GCA_039198685.1 Pseudomonadota bacterium
CATCAGACGACCCAAATTCAAGGGAAAGGGCTCTAACCTGTCTTGCGAACGATATGGCCCATCTTGCGACCGGGACGGATCTCCTCCTTGCCGTATAGCGTGACGCTCCCACGGGCCAACATGGCCTGCGCAGACTCGGCAGCGTCAGCACCAATGAGATTTTCCATCTCCACGGCGTAAAGCAGGGTCGAGGCCCCGAGCGGCCAGCCCGCCACGGCGCGAATATGGTTTTCAAATTGCCCCGTTTCGCATGCCTCAGGCGTCCAGTGGCCGGAGTTGTGAACCCGCGGGGCAAACTCGTTTGCCAGTAATGATCCGTCCGGCATCACGAACATCTCAAGGGCGAGCACGCCAACATAATCAAGCGCATCCGCCAGTTTGGTGGCGAGCCTCTGTGCGTCGCGCGCCACGGTTTCTGGAATCGGTGCAGGGACGGAACAATGCCTGAGGATGCCGCGAGCATGGGTATTGTGCGGGGGTGTGTAGGTGACGACCTGACCAATAGGATCACGCGCCAAAACCACGGAAATCTCCATGTTAAAGGGCACAAAGCCCTCCAGGATCGCTGACGCGCCCGCCAATTCATTCCATGCTGACAGCGCATCAGTGTCCCCATGGAGCCGCACCTGGCCTTTGCCGTCATAGCCATCGCGCCGGGTCTTGAGGATCGCGTCAGGCCCCATCTCTGCCAGCGCATCGTGAAGGTCCGAAACCGTATCCACGGCGCGCCAGGGCGCGCAGTCGATCCCACATCGCTCGAGAAACACCTTTTCCTCAACACGGTCTTGGGCAACAGAAAGGGCCCCGGCGCCGGGCCGAACCCGCGTGCCGACAGCCTCGATTGTCTCGACTGCTGAGACCGGAACATTCTCCCATTCCAGCGTGACCACATCGCAAGCACCCGCAAAGGCTTGCAGGGCCAGCACATCATCGTAAGCCGCATTCATGTGCCGGTTTGAAACCTGGGCTGCGGGCAGGTTTTCACCCGGCGCGAAGACAAGCGTTTTGAAGCCCAGCTTCGCGGCCGCCATGGCAAGCATCCGCCCGAGTTGACCGCCCCCCAATATACCAATTGTTGCGCCGATCGGCAGGCTCATGAACGGTCAACATCCTCTGTCACACCCGCTGTCTGCTGAGCTCGATATTCCACCAGGGCGCTCGCCACGCTGTCATCTTGCAACGCAACAATAGAGGCCGCAAGCAGACCTGCATTGATTGCGCCGGAGGTGCCAATCGCAAGCGTGCCGACCGGGACGCCCTTTGGCATTTGAACGATCGACAAGAGGCTATCCATGCCAGACAGCGCCCTGGACTCCACAGGCACGCCCAAAACCGGAAGAGTGGTCATTGACGCAGCCATGCCAGGCAGGTGGGCCGCCCCGCCAGCGCCGGCAATAATGACTTGCAGTCCACGGTTCGAAGCGCCGGATGCATACTCCACAAGTCTTTGGGGTGTGCGATGGGCCGACACGATCTTGGCCTCATGTTGAACACCAAGGCGCTCCAACACCTCACAGGCTCCCTGCATTGTGGGCCAGTCGGACTGGCTGCCCATGATGACACCCACGAGGGGAGATGCGGTAAGACTGGAAGAGGCCATGGTGATGATGGGGTTCGGTCGTTTGGGAAAGCGCGCGAGCATAGGCACGGCGCCTTGGCGGTCAAGCTGCATATCCAATGCGTGGCTCCGCAGGACGGGCGCCTCCGGTATATGAAGCCATTATCTGGGTAATTATTGCGCAAACTGGGGTCAAACCGGTGCCGTCAAGGAGAATATTACGCCAAATCCCGGCCCGCCCCCCGTGACTCCGCCTCAGGGCATGTGGTTTCATTCATGCATTGAAGTTTGGAAGCAGAAGAGAAGGAGCGTGACATATGTCAGTACAAGGCCGGATTGAAGAGCTGTCCCATCGCCACCGCAAACTTGATGAGACAATCCAAGCTGAACAAAAACGCCCCGCTGCTGATGCCGTCACCCTGAAAGATCTCAAACGACAGAAACTTCGAATTAAGGAAGAACTGCGACACCTTCAGGAGCATTAGCCGCCGGGTTGTCCAAAAAGGGCGTGCCGGGCGATAGAGTCTGCCGCGCGCACCTTCAGAAAAAGGGGCTTGGGGCGACGTTTTGGAGCGCCCATGCCCAGCCCTGTCGTCCACACAGAACCCGTCCTGTCCAAGCTCAGACTTAAGGGCTGAGGCATGGAGCATCGCAATACGATGATCCTCGGCCTGGGTTTGGAGATCGGTTTCTCCATTGCCAGACGGTTTTTCGATGCTTCCCACAATGTCGTTGTGGTCGATAGCAGTGCGCCCAGGGTCGAAAAGGCAAGGACTGAACTGCCCGACGCTGTCCATGTATTGAATATTGCGCGCAGCGAGCTTCCACATAACGCCTTTGCTCACATGGAAGTCGAGTTTGGTCCGGCAGACAACCTTGTCCTGATCCCGCGTATCGCTCCTGCCGACACACTGATGGCGCTCGACGAAGCAGATTTTGCAAATCGGATCGCTGAGATCGTCAGCCTGCAGGCCATCGCCATGCGGGACTTTGCACGGCGCGTCACGGACCTGGAAGATGAAGTCGAAGCCCGCGCGGCCCAGCGTCGCCAGCGTGGCTCCATCACGGTGGTGCTTTCGCTGGCTGCCCACTTGTCCCAACCCGGGCAGTTTACAGCGACAGTGCTTCAGTCCACTGCCGAAGCGCTCGTAAAAGCTGCCGCCCTGGAATTTGCACCCAACAATATCAGGGTGAACGCGATTTGCGCCCTGCGTCCGCGCGCTGAGAAACGGGAGGGCTCAAGCCTGCCCAATCGAACGCCCCTTGGCCGCGCCGCCAGCGGCGACGAAATCGCCGAAGCCACGTATTTTCTGGCCAATGATGCCGTGGCGATCATCACAGGAGAGACCCTGGTGCTGGATGGCGGACGCTCGAACCTCTCAGGCACCTTGTTCAACCTGGGATCGTCCTCCGGGACTTAAAGAAGGTCTTGAGCAATTGGCTCGCCTCGGGCGCGGCAGCCTCATCGACCACTACATTCGGACGCCAATGGCAGGTCGGCTGTTGGTAAAACCGCGGCCCGTTCAGCACCGCGCCTCCTTTCTCATCGGCGGCAGCAAAGACGAGGGTGCGAATGCGCGCGAGGCTGATTGCACCAGCGCACATGGCACATGGTTCCAGCGTGACATAGAGGTCCAGCCCGGTGAGGCGGTAATTGGCTCGCGCCAAGGCGGCGGCGCGAAGAGCCAGGATTTCGGCATGGGCGGTGGGATCGTGGCCTGCAATCGGCGCGTTTGCTCCCTCGCCGATAATGTTCCCATTGGACGGGTCCACGACAACCGCCCCAACGGGAACCTCACCGGCCTCGGCCGCAGACCGCGCCAGTTCAAGCGCGCGTTGCATCGGGGTCAATTGGTCAATCATGGACGTTCCTTTTGGTATCCACACGCTCTAAACACCTTCCATGAGAATTGTTGCTGGACAACACAAGGGCCGCCCGATCGGCGCGCCGAAGGGACGAGGCACGCGGCCGACATCGGACAGGGCGCGCGAGGCCCTGTTTAACGTGCTCGCCCATGCCGATTGGGCCCCGGACCTTTCCGGTGCGCGGGTGATCGACTTGTTTGCGGGTTCAGGCGCCCTGGGCCTGGAGGCGATCTCGCGCGGGGCGGTCTTCTGCCTGTTTGTCGAAACAGACCATGGTGCGCGCGGCGCCATCCGTGCGAATATCGAGGCCATGGGCCTTTATGGCATCACTCGCCTGCACCGACGCTCGGCCACGGATCTGGGGGAAAAGCCTGCCGGTGTCGGTGCGCCTTTCACCCTGGCCTTCATGGACCCACCCTATGGCAAAGGCCTTGTGCCGCCGGCGCTCAACACGCTGGTGAAAGGCCAATGGCTCGCCGATGATGCCCTGGTGATCGTGGAGATGAGTGCAGATGAAGACTTTGAAACGCCTGAACGCTGGAAAGTCTTGGATGATCGCAGCAGCGGCGCCGCGCGCATGGTCTATTTGAAAAGCCTGTCAGCCCAAAGATAACACCGCGCATCGCGGCCTATATCGACACGCGGCTAGCCCTGACGAAAAAATCAAACGACCAGACCGTGCAAATTGGCCGGAAAGTGCCCTACAATCCAAATGTGTTTGCGGATTGTCGTATATGGCCGATCGGACATTCAGAAAGTGTGGGGCGGTGGCCTTTATCCATTCCGACTTGAGAAGGATAGAAACTCTTCGCGGACATCGACGGAGTTGTCCTTGCCGACATTGGGATAGCAGGTCTCCAGCCAGGTGTCGGCATAGGTGCGCCCTGTGTCGCGCAGCTGTTTCAGGAAACTCCAGCGCGTGTCGTACTTGCTCTCCAGGGAAAGGTCGCACAGGGCCTGGCCGCCGCGAATGGCGTGCAGATTGA
>JBCCTK010000163.1:0-4361 GCA_039198685.1 Pseudomonadota bacterium
AAAGACGCTCTACATCGCGCCCGGTTCGCCTTGGGAGAACGGATACTGCGAGAGCTTCAACGCCCGGCTGCGAGATGAGCTGCTCGCACGGGAAATCTTCTACACAATGAGGGAAGCTGAAGCCCTGATCGAAGGCTGGCGGCTGCATTACAACACCGCACGGCCGCACTCCTCGCTCGGTTATCGCCCGCCAGCGCCAGAAACCATCTTGCCCGCGGCGTTCATACCGCCGTACCGTGGGAGGGTAGCGGCATGAACGCCGCTACGTGGAAAACGACGGAACTAACAAAAACGGTGGACCACTCCGATAGGGCCGATCAGTATTCGATGACTTCTGGTTTGCCGCTAAGACGGACACTGATTTGGATCACTGGTTTTGTGGTCAGAAACAGCCCTGTTGCAGGCCTTTGTGCAACAAAAAGTCTCAACACACGGCAACCGCGATAATGCTCGCTGAGAACCTGATTGATCCATTCACTGAGGCGGTCATGTGACTGGGATTCATAATGCTCAAGCACCAGACAGTTGTCCGGCAGCTTGTAGGCGCTCCGAAGGTCTTTCTTCCAGAACTGACGGGAGGCGTGCCACCAGTTCAGTGTCTGGATCGCGAAGTCGGGGTCTTCCGCATAAAGGCACGCGGCCCGGTCAAGGCGGCCCGGCGAGGCAGCAAACGCACATGCGTCCAGCCAAACTCGGAGAGGGACTCCTCGACCAGATCTGCGCATCCCGCATCTCCCAACGCGAGGATGACCGAGGCGGCATCCTCGTCAATTTCGGAAAGGAATCTGGATTGTGTCTCCGGGCTGAGACGCGAAATAAGCGTATCTGCCCGAACCCACACTCAAACCTCGCCAATAACCCCGCCAGCGAGGCTGGTTTCGACAGATGGTGAGCGAAAACTCAAGAACTCATAACAACAATTATACGAAGAAAGCCAAACAATTATAAGGGCTTGTTCGGATGCCCGCGAACACAGGCGAATGGTGGTTCGGGGGAGACTTGAACTCCCGACCTCACGATTATGAGTCGTGCGCTCTAACCAGCTGAGCTACCGAACCGATCAATTTCGCAAGCGGCGAAGCGCGGGGGATACACGCCTCGCCGATGAACCGCAAGGGCGCTAGTCGATCAGAGCTGCCACATGGTCGGCTATGGCCAAAGACGATGTCAGACCCGGACTTTCGATGCCCAGAAGATTGATCAGGCCTGCCGTGCCGTGGGTGTCGGGGCCTTCGATCCGAAAATCGCCAGATGGCTCTCCTTCGTTGACCAGTTTAGGGCGCACGCCAGCATAGTCCGGCGCCAGCGCCCCATCTGGCAAGCTGGGCCAGTATCGCCGGACCGAGGCGTAAAAGTGTTCGGCCCGGGCGGCATCGACGCGGTAGTCGAAGGGCGGAGCAGCGCCAGCCGGCAGCCACTCGGCATCGGGTCCAAGCTTACCGCGTCCGCCCAGGTCGATTGTCAGGTGCAAGCCGAGGGACGATCGCGTCGGCATGGGATAGATCAGGCGCGAAAAAGGCGTTTTTCCCGAAATGGTAAAATAAGACCCCTTCACATATCGCGGAGTCGGAAGGTGCTGGCAATGGGGGCCTTCAATTCTCATGGCGAGGTCCACAGCATGGTGGCCGGCTGCATTAACCACCCATTTCGCCTTTAGCCTGGATGGCGTTTCGCCGCCAATGCTCAGCGTCAATCCCGAGGTTGTAGCCACTCCGGTTTCAATCGGTGAGGACAGCACAACCTGTCCGCCCGCGTCTTCCAGGTCGCCTTGAAGGGCAAGAAAATAGCTGTGGCTGTCAAAGATGCCGCTAACCGACGAAACAAGCGCGCCGCGGGTCTGGGACGACAGCGCAGGCTCCATGTCCCTGGCGGCCTTGCCGTCGATAAGACTTAACCCCTCCACGCCATTGCCCCTGGCACGCTGGAGAAGTTCTTCCAAGGCACTCGCTTCCTCGTCATCGGTGGCGACCACCAGCTTGCCGCAGATGTTTTGGTCAATGCCGTGGTCTGAGAGATAGGCGGTCAAGGCGCGGCGGCCGCCAACGCAATGGCGGGCTTTCAAGGACCCCGCAGCATAATAAAGGCCTGCATGGATGACTTCCGAATTTCGCGACGAAGTGTGCACGGCAATGGCGGGTTCGGCTTCGAGCACAATGACCTCGCGCTTGGGATGGGCCAGGGCGATCGCGCGCGCCGTGGCCAGGCCGATTACGCCAGCACCAATGACCACAATATCAGTTTCAAAAATCTCTTCACGCATCGGTGACCTCTTAGCGCGCGAACAATCACTGGGCGGATTGCAAATATTGCGCTATTTTGACGCAAATGAAGAGAGTCGCCTTCTCGCTCGCCGCAGCCGGCATCCTTTCTGTCTTTTCCCATGGAGCCCATGGGGAAGCCGGCGACTATGTGCGACAGGCAGCCAATGCCTTTGAACAGGGCCGGTTTCAGGAAGCCGCGAAGTTGGCGGAAGCCAACGGCCACGCCGATGCCTACGCCTTTGCGGCGCGTGCGGTGTTGGCTGAAGCCATGTGCGGACAGGAGCAACCGGCGTCTGAGATTCTCGACCGGGCTGAGATGCTTGCGCGTGCGGCGCTGGGTGACGATCCAGAGCATATTGAGGGCCGGCTACAATTGGCAATCGCCCTGTCTTTGAAAGCCCGGGCGATGTCCCGGACACGCGCTTGGCAGACAGGGTATGGCACGGAGGTGCGCGACCTTGTCGAAGCGGTATTGATCGATGATCCGACCAATGCATACGCCCATGGGTTTATGGCCGTGTGGCATGTGGAGGTGGTGCGCCGCGGTGGATCAATTGGCGCGTCCATTATGGATGCAAGCTTGCCTGAGGGGCTCGGCCACTACGCCACTGCCGTGGAATTGACCCCCGATGATCCCGGGCTGCATTGGCAAATGGCACGGGCGCTGGCGGCGCATAATCCCCGGCGCCACCGAGACAAGATTGAGGCGGCGTTGTCCGCGGCGCTCGCCGCAAACAATGAGAACGCGCTGGATGCGGTCATGGTGCGCCGTGCCAGTGTTCTTTCGCAGGCACTGCGCACGCTGAGTGCAAATGATGTCAAACGCCTTGCGCGGGATATGCTCTAAAACGCAGCGCGTATCTGTTCGGCAATGGGTTCCAGCTCTTCCATCGGGCGCGGGCCGCCACTCCCATGGGGTGCCAGCACGGTGCCTTCGCCGCAGGGGATAATATGAAAATGCAGGTGAAACACAGTTTGGCCGGCGGGTGCACCATTGAATTGGGTCACTATGATGCCGTCGGGCTTCAGGCCCGTTTCAATCGCCTTGGCGACGGTTTGGACCCTTTCCATATAGGGCCTGAGTCTGTCGGCAGGCATGTCGAGCAGGTTTCTGGCCGTTACGTCTTTTGGAATCACAAGCGTGTGGCCCGCAGCCTGGGGAAATATATCCATGAAGGCCACGGCAACATCATCCTCGAACACTTTTATCGCAGGCATTTCCCCGCGCAGGATTTTCGCGAAGATATTGCCTTGATCATATGTACCGTGCAGGGCCATAGGGCGCTCCTCACTCCTCTCTCGCCTTTTTAAATGGCGTGCGTTCTGAGAGATAGCCCTGTTCTCGTGAAACAGCGGCGCGTTCACGCTCAAGGTAGTCATCGATGGCGGCGGCGAGACCTGGATGCGCGATCCAGTGGGCCGACCGTGTTGTAACGGGCTGGTAGCCGCGCGCCAGTTTGTGGCCGCCCTGGGCGCCTGCCTCGACATATTTCAGGTCATTGGCCAGGGCGAAATCGATGGCCTGATAGTAGCAGATCTCGAAATGCAGCAAGGGTTTATGGACGGTGCAGCCCCAATAGCGCCCGAACAGTGTATCGGAGCCTATCAAGTTCAAGGCACCGGCGATGGGCTCGCCGTCTTCATACGCCATAACCAGCAACAGCTTTTCGGCCATGCGCTGGCCCAGCAGCGAAAATGTCTCCCGGTTCAGGTAGGGCGTGCCCCACTTTCGGTTCCCGGTGTCGATATAGAAGGCGTAAAAGGCATCCCAATCTGCCTCGGTCAGGGCTTCCCCAGTGAGGTGACGGATCTCGAGCCCGTCCTGGGCCTTCGCGCGTTCTTTCCGCAAGTTTTTGCGCTTGGATGACGACAGTGCGGCGAGAAAAGCGTCGAAGTCTCGATAGCCCTCATTGATGAAGTGGAACTGCTGGTCCGTACGCGCGAGCAAGCCCTGCGCAGTGATGTCGTCGGCTTCGGGCTCTGTCAGGAAGTTGATGTGGAGCGAGGAGAATCCATTGTCTTCTGCGACCTGGGTCGCGCCTGCCACGAGTGCGCGCTGGAGCATGGCCTGGTCGGGGCCAGGCGGTACCAGGCGCCTGC
>JBCCTK010000164.1:0-4356 GCA_039198685.1 Pseudomonadota bacterium
AGAGCCCGGCTGAGAATGAAGACCAGACCGGCCATTGCCATGGCCTTCTTCGCCTTCCATCGATCCACTGGATCGATGGATCGCACGGCGACCGGCTATTAAGTACCGGCCACATCCAAGCCGCCGCCACCGGCCTTGACCTACATGCAGGCGCGATACGACGATCCCGTCATAGGCCGCTTCCTCAGCAAAGACCCCGTCGGCTTCACCGAAGGCGGCGTTGGGTATTTCAACCGGTATGCGTATGTCGGAGGTGATCCGGTGAATTTGACTGATCCTACTGAAGAGTGGGTATAGGTGGCTGTTGGGGCTGCGATTAGGGGAGTTATAAACACAGCAGCTTATCATTTGAGCACACCTGCAGACCAAAGAACGGCGGCGGGCTATGCCGCAAATTTTGCCGAGGGTGGCCGAGGAGGACATCTTCCCGGGTGGCCGAGAGGATCGCCCCAGACGCCCGCAGGATGGCAAGACCAGCAGTGGAGCCGGTTGCCCGAGCTCTATGGGGGCACCGCTCCCAACGCGCTCGCCAAGCCTCAAACCCTCGACTATGAAAGGGTGAAACCCTCGAAATGAATGAGGGACCAAGGGGTCCCAGGTCAGGCTCACCAGCGCAGGTCAATGGTTCCGGGAACGGGTAGAAGGTCTGCAGGTGGTATGCGGGACGGGGCCAGGGGGCGCTGCATCCAGACGGTGTCGCGCCAGGCGCCCTGCTTGAAGCCCACATTTGAATATCGGGCGATTTCCTCAAAACCCATTGCTGAATGGAGCGCCATACTGGCCGGATTGGGTTGGGCGATCCCTCCATAGGCCATAATGAAATTCTGCCCGGTAAGGATATCCAACAGGGTGCCGAAAAGGCGCTTTCCAAGGCCTTTGCCTTGGACGGCATGGCTCATATAAATGGCAACATCCACTGAAGTTCTGTAGGCATACCGGGAACGGTGGGGACCAGCATAAGCATAGCCAGCGGCCTCCCCCTTCGCGTTGCGCACCACCAGCCACGGATATTTGTCGCCCGCGGATTCAATACGGCGCGCGATCTCATTGTCATCGGGCGCGTCGCCTTCAAACGAAATCCAGCTCTCTTCGACATAGGGTCTATAAATGTTTGCTATCGCACCGGCATCGCCCGCGTTTGCTCGGTCCACGCGCATCAATGACCTGTCAGATGTGGCTTGCGCTTTTCCAGGGTTGCCGCCACCGCCTCGACCCTGTCATCGAGATAGTTCGAAACGCTTTCCCAGCCGACCGACGCGTCCATCAACTGGGCAGCCAGGGCGCGCAGGGGAATGTTTGTGACCGTCTTGGTCCAGCGCACGGCCCATTTCGGGTTCGCTTGAAGTTTAGCGACCAGTTCGTCTACTTTGGCATCGAGCTCGCCGGCGGGCACAGCGTAATTGATAAGGCCCAGCGCCTTTGCCTCGACCGCCGTGAGTAGGTCGCCGGTCATCAATAATTCCTTGGCCTTGGCGTAACCGATGAGCTGGGGCCAGATCAGCGCGCCGCCATCGCCCGCCACGAGGCCAACCTTCACATGCGGGTCGCCGATCAGGGCTTTTTCGTCGGCAATGATGATGTCGCAGAGTAGCGCAATGGTGGCCCCGAGGCCCGCCGCAGCGCCGTTCATCCTGCAAATCATCGGTTTTTCCATCTCCAAGATCGTTGAAACGATGCGTTTCGCGTCCCAGGCAATGGACCGAAACTTCTCAGGGCTCTCGATCTGTTCCTTGAACCAGTCAAAATCCCCGCCTGCACAGAAGGCCCGACCCTCGGCGGTGAGGATGATGATGTCGCTGGTCGCGTCGCGCTGGAGGTCTGTGAACACCTGGGCAAGCTCGTCATGCATCGCCGCGTCGACACCGTTGACAGGATTGGGACCGGAGATGGTAGCCGTCAGCACGGCCCCATCGCGGGAGAACTTGAAGCGCGTATAGGGCTGAGCGGTGATGTCGAAGGCTTGGGTCATGGTGTACCGTCTCGTTTCTTTCAGAACTTCATCGAGCGAGTTGAATGTGTATGTGATCGTCATGGCGCGCAGCACGGCAGCCTTGGAACCGGATTACGTTGCCAGACAAGCCCAAACGATCCACGAGATGGGGCTCTACAAATACCTTGCCCACGCCGCGTGCACTTCCCTCCGAAGCTAACCAATGCAGCGCGGTGCGTGTGCGCGCTTCGTCAAACTCGAGGTCGTTGTGAAACACTGCGAACCACTCCATATCCCAACGCATTCCGACTTTCGCTAAGCCCGTGCACGGTTGCCTGTCGCCTTGGTCCGGGTCTTCGAACGCCCAGTATCCAATAGGGGATTTCGTGCGTCCATCTTTAGAATAATAGAATGCGAAATCCAGCTTCTGGCCGTCGTCGTGAGACAAGTGAGGCAAGAGTGGGAAGCCGTCAAAAAACGGGAAGCTTCCGTCCAGAACAATGGTGGTTGTGTCAGGATGACGTGCGTTCACGTGAGAAGCCAGATCAAGGGCGATCTGCCTCAATTCTGGCGTTACGTAATGTCGATTCAACGCGCAATATAAAGGCGACTGCATCTCGAGATGGGGCGTCTCCTGCAATCCACAGGAAACTGGAACACGTCCGAACCAGGGGGCCACCACCATAGAGGCGATCCAGAGTGCCGCATACGCTGCCACAAACACTCCGGCGCGTCTCCAATGAGAGAGCTTTGGTCCGAGAACTGCCGCGAGATAGGCCACCCCGCCCACTTGCGATAGCGCCGTGAGCATCAGGAATACCGAAGTGTTGAGAACAGTCTTCAGGATTATCAAGCGTCCTTCCCAACCCCCACAACACGTCGCCCAAAATTCTCTCCCCGAAACAAGCCGCAAAACGCGTCTGGCATGGCCTCGATGCCCTCGAACCGCTCTTCGGCGTATTTCAGCTGTCCGCCCGAGATCATGCGCGCCATGCCGTCGAGCGCTTCGGGAAACGCGCGGGCGAAATCGAATACGACCAAGCCAGCCATGTTCACCCGGTGGGTGATGAAGGGCTTGGTGTTGACGATGCCAGGGGTCTCTTCTGGCGTCAGATTGTAGTCCGCCACCTGGCCGGAAATGCAGATACGGCCATGCTCACGCATCATCGGCAGGACACGGTTGACCATGGCGTTGCCAACATTGTCGAACAAAAGGTCCACGCCGTCCGGCATGGCCTCGCGGAGCGCAGCGCCCAAGTCGCTCGCGCCCTTATAGTTGATCGCCGCATCGAAGCCGGCTTCCTCTGTCAGCCAGGCGCATTTGGCATCGCTGCCCGCCACCCCGACTACTCGGCTCGCGCCCCAGGCCTTGGCAAGCTGGCCTGCTGTCGCGCCCACGGGACCTGCCGCGCTGGTGACCAGAACGCGGTCGCCCTCGCGAAACTTGCCAACCGTCTTGGTGCCGAACCAGGCGGTCAGTCCGGGCACACCGAGAATGCCGATCCAGAGCGACAGGGGAATGCCGGGCACATCGGGCACTTCGCCGATAAAGCCCCTTCCCGTTTGCAGAGAATGGGAGCGCCAGCCACCCGCGCAGAAGACTTTGGTGCCGACCGGAAACACCTCACTCTGGCTGGCGTCCACTGTGCCGACGCTGAACCCGTCAATCGGCTTGCCAAGGGGCAGCGCGGCTGCATAGCTGTCTCCGCCGGAAAGACGCGAGCGTGTGCCGGGATCAACTGAGTTGAATGCATGGGCGACGCGAAACTGGCCCTCGCGCAGGGCTGGCAGCGGCTTTTCTTCAAGCGCAAAATCGCCAAGCTGTGGCACGCCCTCACAATAGCGCTGCAGCACCCATTGCTTCAGTGTGTCGGTCATCCCGGCCCGCTCCCTCGTGTTCTCTGGTCGCCAGAATAGGCGGTGGGCTCATCCTGTCGAGGGAAAGCGTTCACGGAATGACTCCATTTGGGGCGTTTACGCACGGCCCCGGCGGTGGCATGACACGAATGCTGGGGCAGAGTGGAGTGTCCAATGAATCTGTCCACCACCTTTCCGGTCGCGCTTAGCGCCTTTGCCTTGTTCACCGCCTGCAGCGCGGTCCAGTCCAACGCCAATGAACGCACTCAGGCGGCCAGTGAAGATTCCGGGCCGACATTTGTTGAGCTTGATGCTGCCGATTATGAGCCCCTGCCCGGCGGCTATGGTCCGGGCGATCCGGCAGAACCGGGGGCCAAGGTCGCCTATCAGATGGTTGAGCAGGCGATATATGATCAGTATCCCACGCGTGCGCTGGTAGACGTCGTCGCGCTGGAAACCCAGGTGGTGGCCGGGCTGAACTATCGGTTCCGCGTGGAAATGACAGGCGCGCCGCAAGCCCGCGCGATCTATGAGGCCGCAGTTGCGATCGCTAAAGAGAGCGGGTCAAA
>JBCCTK010000165.1:0-4318 GCA_039198685.1 Pseudomonadota bacterium
ATAAAATCAGACCGGGTTGCAAAGACATCGATACCCGCAGCGAGATTTCGGTCCAGGAATCGGGGCTCAGTAAATCTGAAATCGATAAGCTGGTTGGTATCAGACGCGGACGCGCGCGCCACCAAGGACTGACCTGTGCCACGCAGATTGCGCTGCGTGACGGAGACATCCAGCAAGAATGCATCGACCGAGGAGAAGCCCGCTGCAAAAGACAATTCCCCCGTCGCCTGCTCTTCTACAGAAACATTCACCACGGTACGGTCGGGCTCACTGCCGGGCGCCTCGGTCACCTCAACGCCGCCGAAGAACCCTAAGGCCCGCACGCGGTTCCGCGATCGGTCGAGCAAGATGCGGTTAAACGCATCGCCTTCTGAAATCCGAAGCTCGCGGCGAATAACCCGGTCCAGGGTTCGCGTATTCCCAACAATATTAATGCGTTCAACATAGACGCGGGGGCCCTCATCAATCGCGAAAGTAACATTGACTTTGTTGGTCGTTGGGTCCGCCTCGATCCGAGGGCGAATGTCTACGAAAGCGTAACCCGCCACACCTGCCGCAAAGGTCAACGTATCAATTGTGTCTTCGATGCGGTCACTTTGATAAAGGTCACCGTCCTGAATCGCCACCGCGCGGCGCAACCCATCCGCGCTGAGTTTTTCAAGGACCGTTTCAACTTCAATCTCGCCGAACTCATACTGCTCACCTTCATCAATTGTGAAGGTGATGTAGAAGTCTTCCTGGTCGGGTGTCAGATCGGCGACGGCAGACACCACGCGAAAATCATAATAACCTTGGTTTTGGTAAAATCGCCGGATGACGTCTCGGTCAAAGTCGAGGCGGCCCGGATCGTAGTTGTCGTTGGATGAAAAGAAGCGCCACCAACGCGATTGTTTCGTTACGATTTCGTCGCGAAGCCTCGAGTCTGAATAGATTTCGTTTCCAATAAAATTGATCGCGCGCACGCCCGTGACCGGCCCTTCGGTCATCTTGAAGATGAGATCGACGCGGTTTTGATCGAGGGGCTTGTACTCAGGCTCCACATTGGCACTGAACCGGCCAGACTGGCGATACAGTTCAAGGATCCTCTGTACGTCAGACTGAACACGTGCTGCGGTAAATATGCCCCGCGGCGCAGCCTGAATCTCTTCGCGGAGCTTGTCATCATCAAGCGCCCGATTGCCTTCGAAAATCACACGGTTGATGATCGGGTTTTCGACCACCTGAACAATCAAATCCGAGCCGCGCCGGTCAATTGCCACGTCGGCAAACAGACCTGTTGCGAAGAGCGTCTTCAAGCTAAGATCGATACGGTCCGCATCGAAAGGGTCACCCGCTTCCAAAAGCAGGTAGGATTGGACGGTGCGCGCCTCGATCCGTTGATTGCCTTCCACGATGACTGTTCGGATCGTTCCCGCCAGGAGGTCTTCCTGCGCGCTAGCCTGGCCACCGAGCCCAAGACTGGGAATGACAGTGAATGCAGCTGCCATCGCTGTCGCAGAGAGAATCGAACGCATCTTCGACGACCTTTTTGAATTCGGCATACTGGAAGCTCTACTTTACTGGCTAGCTGTCCGCCGCGGTGAACACACCGGTTTCGAGAATGTCGCCAAACGTGACGACGACGAACAGCCCTATAAGCAGGAAGAAGCCCACTGTCAGCGCGCCCTCCTGTATTTTCTCAGGCAGCGCTTTGCCCGTAATCGCTTCCCAAGCATGGAACACGACATGTCCACCATCCAGGATCGGAAATGGCAAGAGATTGAAAAGACCAATACCAACTGAGATCAAGGCGCAGAGTTGCAGTGCCGTCCAGCCCAATGAGGACAGACGATCTCCCAAAGGGATTTGCTCAACTTCCATGGTCCGATTGACGACGCGCCTTGATACATCGCCAATGCCTACTGGGCCTGAAAGCGTACTGACGCTTTCCCGCCCCGTCGCGATTCGCACGATCATGTTGACCGTCATATCGATTGTTTCGGCTGTCTGGCTAATACCTGCCTGAAATGCTGAGACGGGTCCGTAACTGCGCGGTTCCAGTGGCAAAGGTTCGAAGCGCGCATCAATTGTTCCCAAATCGGTCATCTGACCAAGGCCATTGTCGCGCCGTCGGCGTTCCGGGGTCACGGACAGTTGAACGTCTGCACCATCCCGCCGAACGGTAATTGGCAGGGCATCGCCAGCGCCAAGCTGTATGGGGATCAGAAAATCCCTCGTATTTTGAATGAGCTTCCCATCAATATGCGTGACCACATCGCCGGGTTGCAGACCGGCCTCTGCGGCAGGTTTTCCATCCGTTACCTCCGAAATCACGATCTGATTCCGCGCCGTGCCATTCGCCCAAACGATGAGTGTGAACAGAAGAACCGCCAGGATAAAATTCGCGAACGGCCCGGCCAGAGAGACCCCAATTCGCTGCAAGGGTGTGAGTTCATTATAGGTTTTGCCAACAGGGCCTGATTCAACCTGACCAACATCCCTGGGTCCCTGGGCTTCGCCGACAAATTTCACGAAACCACCGAGCGGTATCCAGTTTAAGCGCCACCGGGTGCCGTTTTTGTCCTTTCGTTCGGTGATGGAATTCCCAAACCCGACGGAAAAAGACTCCACTGCAGCGCCAAATACGCGCCCGGCCCAATAGTGACCCAACTCGTGGATCACCACGACAACGCCAAGCATTGTGATTAGCGACGTGAGGAATATCAGCGTCTGAACGACCGCATTGTCCAAGGTTAAACTCCCGCGCCATTTGGCGTCGTTTTCAATTCAGACAGGGTGAGATCATGCACTCGTGTGTTCAAATACTCGATCTCTTCCAACGACATGCACGTCAGCCCAGCGAAATTTGATGCTTCGAACCTATCGAGCATTTGTCCTACCGCCCAGCTTATGTCGAGAAAACCGCAAGCGCCTGATATAAATGCAGTAACAGCTGCTTCATTAGCGCTATTTAACACTGTGGCGGCGGGATTTCCCAAAGCGCTGGCCCGGCGTGCATAGGCAACCGCTGGAAATCGGCTTGAATCCACCGGTCCAAAATCCAACTGACTGATCTCAGCCAGGCTAAGCCGCGCAACATCGACCGGAACGCGGCGGGGCCAGGCCAAGGCATGCGCGATGGGTGTGCGCATATCAGGCATGCCCAGCTGTGCCAGCACCGATCCATCAATATAATGGGCCATCCCATGGATGATGGATTGGGGGTGGACGACCACGTCAATCTTATCAGCGGGGATGTTAAAAAGATAAGCCGCTTCAATAAATTCAAGCGCCTTATTCATCAAGGTGGCGCTATCGATCGAATTCTTGATGCCCATGTCCCAATTGGGATGGGCCTTGGCTTGCTCGGGTGTAGCAGTCGCCATTGCTTGCTTGGAATAGATACGGAAGGGCCCGCCAGAGGCCGTAATTGTTAGACGCTCAACCTCTTCCTTACGCTGCAATACCTGGAAAATAGCATTGTGTTCGCTATCAACAGGCAGGATCTGCGCCCCGTGCTTCTCCGCCTCCGATAAGATCAGCCCGCCTGCACAAACTATGCTTTCCTTGTTCGCCAGGGCGATCGTCGTGCCCTGCTGCACCGCCGCCAGCGTTGAGGCCAGCCCTGCTGAGCCCGATATGGCGGCGAGGAGTTTGTCGCAGGGACGTGTGGCCGCTTCGATGACCGCCAATTCGCCAGAGGCTGTCTCAATGCCTGTACCCGCCAATCCTTCAGCCAATTGGTGGCCAAGCGCCCCATCGGCAATGACAGCAATCTGTGGACAAAGCGACTTGGCAAGGGCGATCAACCCATCGACATTGCGACCGGCCACCAAGGCCTCAATGGCGAAAACTGGCTCGTCACCCTGAAAATTGGCTTCAGCAATCACATTGGCAGCCGAAAGGCCTATTGAGCCGGTTGCGCCCATGATTGAAATGCGGGTTGGATCCGTCATCTGTTCTCAAAATCCCAAAGTGGAGACCAGCCCAGGAAAGGCCAAAAACGCTGCCACCGCGAGAACGCAAACTGCGCCCAATCCGTCAACCCGGTCCATCACCCCGCCATGGCCAGGAACGAGCCCAGATGCATCCTTTACACCAAACTGACGTTTGATCTGTGATTCGAACAAGTCGCCAAATTGCGCCACGACAGAAAGCACTGCGCCAAATACAAGCCAAACCAGGAGGTCGGCCTTGAGCAACCCCGCAGCGATGGCTCCCGCCAGAACAGAGCAGATGACGGCTCCAAAAGCCCCGCTCCACGTCTTGTTGGGGCTGTCGGCACTCAATGGTGGTCCCCCAAACCCACGCCCGGCGAAATAGGCCCCTGAGTCTGAGG
>JBCCTK010000166.1:0-4225 GCA_039198685.1 Pseudomonadota bacterium
CGGAAATATTTGAGCGGCTTAAATTCGCCCCATTTCGGACTCTGACACTATCTATTTGAGTGACGGCTTGCGGCGGATTGTGTTGAAAAATTCCCAAAAATGCAAAAATTATTCAGTGGACAGACTTTACGGGGATTTTTTCTCAATTGTATCAGACTGCGTTGTTAGGCTTTAACCGCTGAAAGCGCTTATTCGTTCTTTTCAGAGGACTTTTTCAACACTATCGGCGTTTCCAGCCCTTCGGTGGTGGGCACGCGAATGTCTCTTTTGGAGGTCTGTCCGGGGTCTGGGCGCTCACTCGGCCTTAGTGTTTCATTTGATTGTTCCACGATTGACGGCTCAACGGTCCGGGCCGTCGCGGGCGATGCCGGTTTTCGCGCCGCCGATGCTCTGGCTGCCGGTGCGATGCCGGCGGTGCATGCCGGTTCGCTCACGTTTATGGTGGTGTGGGAGGTGTGAGACTTTGATCCGGTTGGTGCCTTGCTTGTTCTGATATCGAAGATCATCATTCATGCGGGTGCCAGCAGATCACGGCAGGCGAAACGCTCTATGCACTGTTTTCGGCAGTGGGGCAGGGCGGGATGGATTTTTCGGCCATTATTGAGTTGATGTGGCCGGGTCGCACCAAAGGATAGGCCCCGTCTTTTGACGGTCGCCGCCATATTTCGAGTGCTGGACGGCGCGCGCCCATGAAATCTTGGAGAGGCAGTTGGGTGCACAAGCGCCAACGGCTCCCCATAAAATACAACGCACTAGATCCGTGGGCGCCTGATTGCCCTTGTCCTGCCGTGTTTTCGCCGCGAGTCTGGCGATCAGTTCACGAGTGTTTTCGCCCAGTTCGTGGTTCACCGTCTCCCACATGCCAAGACGGGCGTGTGCCACCGCACGAGACCCCGGTCCCTCGCGGGGTCCAGACAAGGAGATTGGTGATGAAAAGTGCTTTATTTGGAACGGGTGTCATGACAGCGTTCATGCTTGCTGGCGCGGCTTTAGCTGAAGTACGCGGCAATCCCGCCGACACATTCACAATGATGGATACCGACGGCGATGGCTCTGTGACAGCGACGGAGTTTACCACGTACGCCACGTCCAAGGGCGAGGAGTCCGGTGAAGCCGAGCTGCAATTTGCCGTGATGGCAGGCGATGATGGCGTTTTGACCATCGGCGAACTCGAAGCTGTAATGGCCGTCCAGGAAAAGGCCGATGATTGGAAAGCCTCCACCAAGACCGAGTCGGAGACGACTGTCACCGAACTGGTAGAGGAGGCGGCGCCGGGCGACGACGCCTCTTAGGACGTCACCAGACCCGGGATCACTACGGGCGAGCCTCTCGTGGCGTCGTCGCTGGAACGCGGGCGCCCGCCCGGAATTCATCCCGCCATCGGCCGGGACGCCGGACATCCGGCGCCCGGTGCGGCGCGCCGATCCCCTCCGGGCGCGCCGCATTTCTTTTGTTCAGCGGCGGGCTTGTTTCGCTGCAGGCTGCCTACACTTGTGAAGCAGAGGCGACGTCGTTTTTGGCGTTGTGAAAGGTCGAAAGATCGTCTACCAGACACTTTCACCCAAAAAAACGGACGTCTGGAATGGCCGCTGAGGACAAAAAGCAGAGCGTGGGACCGGTTACCTTCACCCGCCAGGTGCGCGCAGAAGGCAACAAGGTCACCTGGACCTCACGGCAAGAAACCATTGCAGCGACAATCATGGTGATCATCATGTCAATTGTCGTTGCGTTGTTTCTGTTTTTCACCGACCAGATCATCGGCGCGGCCGTGCGTATGATTACCGGGCTCGGTTGATGGTCCAGCATTTTATAAGGAGCGCCCTGCGCCATGTCTGACGCGCGTTGGTATATCGTCCACGCCTACTCCAACTTCGAAAAGAAGGTGGCGGCCACTATTGTTGAACAGGCAGAACGCAAAGGCCTTTCGGACCTGATTGAGGACATACAGGTGCCCACCGAGGAGGTGGTCGAGGTGGTTCGCGGGAAGAAGAAGACGGTCGAAAAGCGTATGCTCCAAGGCTATGTCCTTATGAAGACGCAGCTGACCGACGATGTCTATCACTTGGTGAAGGACACACCGAAAGTGTCTGGATTTCTTGGAGCGGATGGCGGGAAAAAGCCGCTTCCGGTGCCAAAGCGTGAAGTCGACCGCATGCTGGGCACGTCCGAGGATGGCACTGTGACGGAACGCGTGCGTCCGACGATCACTTTTGAAACCGGCGAACAGGTTCGCGTCAATGAAGGTCCCTTCCAGGGCTTCGAAGGGGCCGTGGAAGAAGTGGATGAGGTCAATGCGCGCCTCAAAGTGTCCGTCTCGATTTTCGGACGCTCCACCCCGGTTGATCTCGAATACGATCAGGTGGAAAAAATCTCCTAGGCCGAATACACCACCCTTGAATGGTCAGGTGTGGCGCTGTATGCACAGCTTTTGGATTTGCCGCCTTAGCTCAGCTGGTTAGAGCGCTGGTTTGTGGAACCAGAGGTCCTCCGTTCAAACCGGAGAGGCGGTACCATTTTGCGAGTGTCTCGGTTTTGGCCAAGCGCGGCATCTGCGGACTTGCCGGGCAGGCTCTGGGCAACATCTCCTGATCCATGAGCGATATCCCACTCCAGATTGTCTGGTTCAAACGTGACTTGCGCCTTGAAGACCATCCGGCCCTGGTGCGCGCTGCGCTTGCCGGCCGGGTGCTGCCCTTGGTGATTGTCGAGCCGGGATACTGGATGGGCGATGATACCAGCCACCGCCATTATCGGTATCTCTCAGCGGGCATCGAAGATCTTTCCAACAGACTTCGTGAACAGGGTGCTGGCCTCTGCCTGCGTGTTGGTTTCGCTCCTGAGGTCTTGTGTGCGCTCTGCAAACAGGTCGGGCCTTTCACGCTTTGGTCCCACCAGGAAACCGGAAATTTGTGGACCTTCGCCCGCGACAAGGCCGTTGCCGCCTGGGCGCGCGAAACGGGTACTGTCTGGCATCAGCCCATGACGTTCGGCATCGCCCGCGGTTCGAGCTTGAACCGGGATAAATGGGCAAAATCCTGGGATGCGATGATGGACGATCCCGTCTGCGATTTGCCGCGCGATGTGGCATGGGCCAGCGCACCTTCCGATGACTTGCCGGCGCCGGAAGAGCTTGGCCTGAAACCCGATGGCCTGACTTGGATGCAGGAGACCGGGCGGGAGGCCGGGATGGCTTGCCTGAACACCTTTCTCTATGAGCGTGGACGAAACTATCGCAGCGAAATGTCGACGCCGATCGAAGGCGAGTCGGCGTGTTCACGGCTGTCGATCCACCTGGCCTATGGCAGCCTCTCCATGCGAGAGATTTACCAGGCCACGCGGGCCCGCCTCGACGCTCTGGAGCAAGGGGTTGAGAGCGCACCACCCGGTTGGAAGGGGTCGCTCAAGAGCTTCATCGGCCGGCTGCACTGGCACTGCCACTTCATGCAGAAACTTGAGGCTGAACCACAATTGGAGTGGTGGCCCATGGCGCGGTCCTATGCGGGTATCCGCGACGCGGGCATTGACGCCGAAAAGCTCGCCGCTTTCGCAGAAGGGCGCACGGGTTATCCTTTTGTGGATGCCTGCGTGCGCTACTTGCGCGCGAAGGGTTGGTTGAACTTCCGCATGCGCGCCATGTTGCAGAGCTTCGCCAGCTATAATCTGTGGTTGCCCTGGCAGGAAAGCGGTCTCATCACAGCGCGCTATTACAGCGACTACGAGCCTGGCATCCACTGGACCCAAAGCCAGATGCAGTCAGGTGAGACCGGCATTAACACATTGCGTATCTACAGCCCCGTCAAACAGGGTCATGATCAGGACCCTGATGGTGTTTTCACGCGGACATGGGTGCCGGAGTTGGCCCATCTGGATGGCGGCTCCATCCATGAGCCCTGGAAGGCCGGTCAGCAGAAAGACTACCCCGACGCCATAGTCGACTATGCCTCGAGCGCGAAAGCGGCGCGTGAAAAGATCTGGGCGGTCAAGAAAACCCCTGCAGCCAAAGAAGAAGCCGAACGCGTCTTTGAAAAGCACGGCAGCCGAAAAAGGCCCCGAAGCAGGGGAAGCGGAAAGAGAAACCGAGCGGCTTGACCGTTTCTGCCCACGAAACCCTGCGCGGTAGTCTTCCTTTTAGCGATTCCGCGCTGTTCGGTGTCCGCAACCGTCTCGGCGCGCAAGGGTGCGGTTGTGTCCGAGCGCCTCCACAGCAATTGTTCCCAGGATGTAG
>JBCCTK010000167.1:0-4206 GCA_039198685.1 Pseudomonadota bacterium
CGGGATATGGCGACCTATGGCGGCGATGAGGTTGCTGAGATCGATTATGTGAACCCGGAGACCGGCCAGGATGTTTTGCCAACCCTCGGTTTTACTGCGATCATGCTCACATCAGGCCAATCATTCAAACCCCCTCTCAAATCATCTTCAGCCGCATTTCATATTGTTAGCGGATCAGGTGCAGTGACTATCAATGGCCATCGATTTGCATATAGCGCGAAGGACGCTCTGTCTGTGCCGGTGTTTGCAGAGATCTCGGTGACTGCCGATGCAGAGACCTTCGTCATCATCGTGCATGATCGGCCACTACAAGAAAAACTAGCCTATTATGAGGAACGCGCACGATGAGCGGACTATTATTCGATGCCCCAGTGGTGAAGACGATCGCAGTCGATGGCGAAGCGGCGGCTTATCCTGTCAGTCGCATCTTTTGTGTGGGACGAAATTATGCTGCCCATGCCGCTGAAATGGGCGTTGAAGTTGACCGTGAAGCGCCATTTTATTTTTCCAAGGCTGCGGATGCGACGATCGCGTCTGGGTCCACCATTGCCTATCCGCCCGGCACTGAAAACTATCACTTCGAAATGGAGCTGGTCGTTGCCATTGGCCGACCAGTGTTTCGGATTTCCGTTGAAGAAGCATTTTCAGCGGTTTTTGGGTATGGATGCGGCCTTGATATGACCCGGCGTGACTTGCAATTGGCTGCGCGGGCAAAGGGCCGGCCCTGGGACCTCGGCAAGGACTTTGAGGAATCTGCCGTGTTTGCGCCGCTCGTTAAAGCGCAATCGGTGGAGGCGATTGGTCCCCAGAGAATTCACCTTGAGGTGAACGGCGAGACCAAGCAGGACGCCCATCTGTCCGATCTTATATGGAGAGTCGATGAGATCGTTAGCGATCTGAGTAAGTTCTACCATTTGAAGCCCGGTGATGTGATCATGACCGGCACACCGGCTGGTGTGGATGCGGTAAAAGCTGGCGACAAGATCACGGGCGGAATTGATAGCCTTGGCGGGATTGAGCTCAATATCGGGCCCGCCGAATGATCGAACTTTTTGAGTATTTCAGGAGTTCAACGTCCTATCGAACGCGAATAGCGTTAAACCTGAAAGGACTCGCCTATAACTCCATTCCGGTGCACCTAACCCGGGATGGTGGTGAGCAGAAGACACCGGACTATCGAGAGAAAAACCCACAGGCTTTGGTGCCAACCCTGCAGAATGGCGGTTTTCGCCTGAGCCAATCCCTGGCCATCATAGAATGGTTGGAGGACACGTATCCAGAGCGCAAGCTACTCCCAGGTGATCCCAATGACCGTGCGAAAGTTCGTGCGTTTGCCTATGCCATCGCTTGTGACATCCACCCTCTGCAGAACCTCAGAGTCCTGCAATATCTAGCGGCCGAGTTTGATGCGGACCAGGACGTGAAAGATGCCTGGTGCCAGCGCTGGATCGGCGATGGATTAGCCGCTTGCGAGGCACATGTGGTCCGCGAAGACCGCGGCGGGGATTTCTGTTTTGGGGCTGAACCGGGCCTGGCTGACATTTGCCTCGTTCCGCAGGTTTTTTCTGCTTACCGATTTAAGGTCGACGTCTCAGCCATGCCCAACCTCGTGCGCATCTATGAGGCCTGCAACGCTCTTCCTGCGTTCGCCAATGCCGCACCAAGCAAACAACCGGATGCGCAGTGATGTCTGAGCCCGCGTCTACTGCCGTTTTCTCTGCTGATTATACGGTGAGCTTCGGCGACTGTGATCCAGCAGGTATCGTATTTTATCCGAACATTTTTGCCTGGCTCGATAGGACCTTCCACGGGTTCCTCCGTGAGGCGGGCGGTGGCCATGGCGCGATTTGTGCCGCGCTCGGCTTGAAAGGCGTGGGACTGGTCGAGGCGCATTGCGGATTTCGCTCGCCTCTGGTGGATGGCAATGCGCTGACAGTAACGATCACAGATATTGACTGGGGTGAGCGTGGGTTTCGGGTGGCTTATTCTGGAGACGTGGGAGCCCGTCCGGCCTTTAAGGGTTATGAGGACCGAGCGCTCTTCGTGGAGCAAGATGGACGGATGCGCGCCGGCGATGCGCGCCTATTGGAACATCATTTAGCGACGGCACAAACAACACACGAGCACGCCGGCTAAGGCGTCGAATACAGCATTGAGGAGGGTGAGAATGTCGAAGAATAAGGTGATCATCACAGTGGCGCCGACGGGTGGGATGGGCTCTAAGGAAATGAATCCGGCCCTACCGACCCAGCCGCAGGAGATTGCAGACGATGTTGCACGCTGCGCCGATGCCGGCGCCAGCGTGGTGGCGGTCCATGCTCGCCGCCCTGACCACACAGCGACATGCGACCCGGTGATTTATAGCGATATCAATGAGCGGATCCGCGCCAAATGCGACATCGTAATAAACAATTCCACCGGAGGCGGTGTCACGGGTGAGATGGTCGCCGAAGACGCAAATGGCGACCTCGAAATTCTTTGGGAACAGCGGATCAAGGGGGTCGATGGTGGCGCTGAGATCTGTACCCATGATGCTCACACGATCGTTGGCAATTTCAACAAGAAAAGTGTGCTGGTGAAAACCACACTCTCCCAAAGCCGTGACTTGGCGATCATGATGAAGGAGCGCGGAATCAAACCAGAATGGGAGTGTTTTACACTCTCTCATATGTTTGATCCGATCACACTTATTGAGGAGGGGTTGGACGAGCCACCCTATATCTTCAATTTCGTTCTCGGCGCCCATAAGGGATTTCAAGGCGCCATGCCGTTCACGCTTAAAACCCTCGACAGGATGGTCGACGAACTTCCAAAGGGATCGATTTTTACGGTTTCGGGTATTGGGCCAGCCCAGGTACCAGCAGCGATGGGAGCATTGCTCGCGGGAGGTCACGTTCGTGTCGGTCTTGAAGACAATATGTATTATTCGCGCGGCGAGCTTGCGACCAATGTTCAACTCGTAGAGCGTCTGGTTCGCCAAGTTCGCGAAATGGGTCTCGAGCCGGCGACACCAGCCGAGGCGCGTGAGCTGTTGGGTGTGCCCCGGCAGACGGTAGCGTAAAAGGAGATTCCACAATGAGATCCGGTAAAATTATAATTACAGTTGCGCCAACGGGCGGAGTTGGCGGCAAGGATGGCAACCCCGCTGTTCCAACCCAGCCCCAAGAAATTGCAGATGATGTGGTTCGGTGCTGTGAAGCGGGCGCCAGTGTCGTTGCCGTCCATGCGCGACGCCCAGATGACACCGCGACGTGTGATTCAGAGATTTACCGGGATATCAATGCGCGCATCCGCGAGCGGTGCGATATCGTCATTAATAATTCTACGGGTGGCGGCGCGACGGGTGAAATGGTTGGGCCGATTACGGCCGGAGGCGTTGAGACCGGCGATTTAGAGATGCTCTGGGAGCAGCGATTGAAAGGTGTTGATGGCGGCGCCGAGATTTGTACGCACGATGCGTTCTGCGCGAACACATACCCACCCGAAGGGCCTGTCGTGGTAATGAACGCCTCAATCGGCCGGAGCCGTGAACTGGCTCAAGCCATGAAGGATCGTGGTATCAAGCCAGAATGGGAGTGTTTCAATGTCGGTCAGATGCTGGATCCGATCCAATTGATCGAAGAAGGGCTCGATGAGCCGCCCTATATCTTCAATTTTGTATTGGGGGCAAAGAACATCCAAACCGGTATGCCCTGGTCGATTAAAACACTCCAGGCCATGGTCGATTATCTGCCGGAAGGGTCTGAATTCACCGTTTCAGGCATTGGTCAGGCTCAAGTGCCGGCAGCGATGGGGGCCATCTTGACGGGTGGCCACGTAAGGGTCGGCTTGGAAGACAATTATTACTATTCGCGCGGCAAACTGGCGAATAATCTGATGTTGGTTGAACGCTTGGTCCGGCAAGTTCGCGAGATGGGGCTGGAGCCAGCAACGCCTGCTGAAGCCCGCGAGATATTGGGTTTGCCGCGCACTGCGGCTGCCCATTAGCGCTGGCGTGGACTGATCTGATGCCGAACGATCTCTCCCAAGAGCCAAAAACGGCGGCAGTCCTTGGACTTGGCTCGGTCGGTTCGGGCTGGGCGGCGTTGATGATTGCGCGCGGTATTGCTGTGCGCGGGTTTGATCCTGGCGAGGGCGCTGAGGCGTTGTCAAGGGATCTGATTACAAAGGCGTGGCCCTCGCTCATCCAATTGGGCCTGACAGAGC
>JBCCTK010000168.1:0-4026 GCA_039198685.1 Pseudomonadota bacterium
CGAGCCTGGAGTGCTGCCCATGGCCAAAAACCCGCCCCCCATTGGCGCATGGCCCCGCGTTGGATGAAAGAATCGACCCGCGAGAGCGTCGATTTTGTACTCGCACATCCCAGCGCCGACGATTTGAAGCAACATGACCAATGGATGGAACAGAAGCGCCGGGATGGATGGGTCTATGGCGAAACGAAGAATGAGCAAAAAAAAACCCATCCGATGCTGGTGCCGTTCGAAGACTTGCCTGAAATGGAAAAACTCAAAGACTCGCTCCTTAGAGCCATAGTCCTCGCTTTGGCGTAAGGCGTTTATTCCAAGGGCTCCTTCGCGCGATCGGGCTACCAAGGGTGCACAGGTCAATTCATGGTCACGATCTGGGGAGCGGCGATGACGGGCCCTTTGCCCTGGGTCATAAGGAGCCATATCTCCCGGACCCCACCTCATGACATTTGCCGCACAACCCAAACATACACTGTTGACCGGCGCCAGTGGTGTTGTCGGTACCGAAGTCGTTAAGTGCCTTCCCGCCGATCACCTCCTCCTCGGAAGACACCGGGCGGTGCCCGAAGGACCAGCGCGTCAAGTTTCAATCGATATTCGCCGGCCCAATCTTGGACTGGACCGGACCGGATATTCAGACCTTGCAGATTCAATTTCAGCCATAGTCCACTGCGCTGCCGTAACCGACATGAAGAGTGCTCGCGACGACCTCATGGAAACCAACGTCGCAGGCGCGCGGCACATGACAACTTTGGCAAAGGAAGCCAGCGTGCCGCTGCACTTTGTCTCAACGGCTTATTGCTCCCGGGAGGTTGGTCCCAAAACGCCTGTCCAATCGGCCTATATTCGCTCAAAGCGCGCCGCAGAAGACATTGTACGCGGGAGCGCCATCGACTGGACCATCCTGCGCCCATCTATCGTGGTTGGCCATTCGCAAACAGGCGAGATCGCCAGTTTTCAGGGCTTTCATCTATTTATCACGGCAATCTTGAAAGGACGCCTGCCGTTTATTCCTTTGGAGCCAGAAGCGCACTGTGACTTTGTTCCGGCTGACTATATTGCAGCAGCCATCAAATCTATTCTCAGAGCACCTGTCTTTGGCCGAACTTACTGGCTAACCGCAGGCCGCTTGGCGATGACGATCCAGGATATGTTGAACGCAGGACGCCCCTTCGCCGCAAAACTGGGACGAGACCTCGATACACTCCAATTTGCGGCGCCGGAAACAATACAGCGAGACCTTTTGCCAACGCTTGAAACGGGCGCACCAAAGCGGGTGATGGAGCGCCTCAATGTGCTGATGGAACTGGGCGCTGTCATGGCGACCGAGCGGCCCTTCCCGACGGATCTTCCAGCCGTATTACCGCACGAGATGCCGGTGTCGGCCAAGGTGCTCCGCCAAGTCTTTGAGCAGAATTTGCGTGTCTGGGGTAGGGCGAATGGCCAATCGTTCGACGAGGTCTATCCGTGATACCGATTACACGCCTTTGGGTTGGATGAAGTCCCAGAGATTTCCGAAAGCGTCGCGAAACACCACGACTTTTCCATAGGGTTCTTCACGCGGCTCTTCCTGGAAATCGACGCCAGCTTCGGTATAGACGGCATAGTCTGCGTCGAAATCGTCAGTATAGAGGAAAAATGCCACGCGTCCGCCGGTCTGGTTTCCAATGGCGGTGTCCTGTGCCTCACTCGTGGCGCGCGCTAACAGCAAGCGACAGGCTTTGCTTCCGCGCGGCGCAATGAGGACCCATCGCTTGCCATTGCCCAAATCGGTATCCTCGACCAACTCAAAGCCAAGCACACCGGTGAAATAAGCAAGTCCCACATCATAGTCGGGAACAACGATCGTTACTGCAGCGAGGGTTTGTTGGGCCATCAGTCAAGCGCTCCAATAAAGGGCAGCCCCCGGAAACGGCCCTTCACATCCATGCCATATCCAACCAGGAACCGCCCGGGCGTATCGAGGGCGTGGAAATCACAGCCTGTCTCAGGCGCCCATGGCTTGCGCGCAAGCGCACAGGTCATCACCCTGGAAGCACCCTTGGCTTCCATATGGGTGCGGGCGAAATCCAGTGTGCGGCCGGTGTCAAAGACATCGTCGACAATCAACACACCGCGATGCGCAACTGGGCGGGAAAGGTCTGCCCGCACGACGACCCGTCCGGAACTTTCCTGGGCATCCCGGTAGCTTTCCAACCAAAGTGCATCCAGCACGGGATGAATGTCCCTGCGCGCCAGCGCTTTCATGAGGTCTGTCGTAAACGGCACGGCACCAATCAAGATGGAAACGACGGTCCAATCCCCGGTTAGGTGGGGTGCAAGTCGATCTGCCAGAGCCTCGACCTCCCTGGCCAACGTCGCCTCATCCACGAGGGTGGTGAGGGTCGACAGATCTTCACTCATGGCTGGACACCGATCATTTGTGCAGACTGGTCAGCCCTGGCGGGCGCCTCTGAAACGGGCACAAATCGCAAATCGAGGCTATAGGAATCGGCAGGCGGGTTTTCCAGGACAGCACTGAACCGGCCAACCTGTCCGGGCGCGAGCGTGGTCGGGTCGACCTGCGCAAACATGTGGGCAATTTCGCGATCGAATTCATCCAGCAAACCAATACGAACGCGCGGCGCAATTTGGGTCTCGTCGGTAACATTGCGAACGTCGGCTGAAACCGAAAGGATAGGCAATGTACCGCGCAGCTTTCGCGAGCGCTCAATGTTTTCAAAGTCTACCCCGAACCGATTCACGTCCAGACCGACCCACTCATACGCACTCGCCGACTCGGGCCAGGCTCGAACGACGTCCGCACGCCAGACAACCGACGCCACGATACCGCCCGCGAACACAACCGCCATGACCATCCAAATGCTGGCCGCGACAAAGCGTGAGCGACGCTGTCCACGCAGGCGTACAGCCTCCAAGTATCGTTCATGGGCGCCGCGGGTCAGGGCCTCGTCGGTGGCGGCTATACCTTCGACCTGTTCAAACCAGGCATGGCCACATGAGATGCACGTGAGCTGTGCCCCTTCTTGGCCAAGGGTGCTATCCTCAACGAAGTAGGACGTTTCACAGGCGGGGCAGGTAACAATCATGACTCGCTATTTCACCCAAGGGACTCAATGTTCTGTTAACGTGCATTTAGGTGGTCTCAGGGTGTATCTCGCCGGAAATGACTAAGCGCAAGCCGGATATGATCTCAGATTTCGCCGTTCGCCTGGACGGTGTGGCCCTGCGCTACGACTCCAGTGAGGAAATTTTGTCGGGGATCGACCTGACTTTGGCGACGGGTTCGTTCACCTGTTTGACCGGGCCATCGGGCGCTGGGAAAACCAGCTTGTTGAAATTGCTGTATTTAGCGCTTCGTCCGTCGCGCGGCGAGGTATCACTGTTTGATCGAAGGACGCAAACCTTGGATCGAAAGGCCCTCTCCACCATGCGCCGACGGATCGGCGTCGTTTTTCAGGAATTTCGGCTGTTGGAGCATCTGACAGCCTACGAAAATGCAGCATTGCCCCTCCGCGTCGCTGGCCAGAGAGAAACCGACTACCGGCCCGATGTGGAAGAATTACTGCGCTGGGTCGGTTTGGGCCCCCGCCTCGATGCCCGGCCAGAACAGCTATCGGGCGGGGAACAACAGCGCGTTGCGATCGCGCGGGCCCTCGTCAACAAACCGGATCTTCTGATTGCCGACGAACCAACAGGCAATGTGGATCCAGAGATGGGTGAGCGTCTGATGCGCCTCTTCATGGAATTGAACCGGCGGCTAGGGACAACGGTTTTAATCGCAACCCACGACCTCGGACTGATCCGGAAGGTGAATGCGCCCGTCTTGCGATTGCAACACGGCCTCCTGGTGCGTGATGTGGAATATGGAGCTGAAGCCGTATGAGCCGACGCGATACCCCGCTGCTCCCACAGCAGGATGCTCGGGAAGCGGCGCTGTTCTTTGTGGTCAGCGCCCTGTGCTTCCTGGCTGCCTTAGCGGCCCTCTCCGCACGATCGAGCTATGACGCTGCGCGGGGTTGGACAGCCGAG
>JBCCTK010000169.1:0-3949 GCA_039198685.1 Pseudomonadota bacterium
CGGTTGTTGCCAATTCGGTATCAGGTTTATCCCACGATGGGGACAGGACTTCGCGGATATGAGATAAGGCCTTTGCGCCGGTTTTGACTTTCTCAATGTCCACGCCGCGGTCAATGCGCTGTGCCATTTGCTTCAAATGCAGGGGTTTCAAAGCGTCCAAGGCCTTGTCGAACACTGCAGTTCCAAGCGCTTCCTTGATCCGTAGATAGTCTTCGCGGGTCTGTTTACCGGCAACAAGCTGCTTTTTCACCAGGTTGATCGCTGCAGCCGACCACTGCTCGGGTTTTATCCTGGCAAAAACTTCAGGGGAGGTCACCATGATTTCCATTGCGTGGCGGCCATCGACGGAGAGGTTCATCTTAAAAGCTCCGCAATTTCCTTATGCAAAGAGTCCAACACGCCAAGGGCTTCGCCAGGCCACTTTTGAGCGAGCGTGGGTGTGTGGCCAAGCTCAATCGGGTTTACGGCAAAATCGGGTGTGGCAGGGATGATGCTGTTGAGCATGGAATACTCGGTCTCTCCGCCTTCTGCGCCTTCGCACATGGCGTTGAGCACGATTCTCTGGTGTTCCGATGCGGTAAACCGGGTTGCAAGCACATGGGGCAGACCTTCCCCGGAGTCGCGATTGAGCTGTGGGACCACATCACCAATGAAAAGGTCCAAACCCAGCGTCGACATGAAGTCAGGAATTGTCGGTACGATCAAGACGTCCGAAATAGCGAGAACGGTTTCGGTCATAGCGGATATCCCGGGCGGGCAATCGCACAAGATGATGTCGAATTCGGTTTTCAGAGTTTCCAAATCCTGAGTCAGGCGTTGCCCCACCCTGCCTTCAATGGCGTGCATCGAATAACCTTGGGAGGTGAGTTCGTAGATCAAAGCGCGCTCTGTTCGCCGCAGTCCGGGCGAGGCTGCCACGAGAGAGATATCCAGGGCCCGGCCTGTATGGGTTACGTCACTGGCGCGCGGCGTTATGAATTCACCTAGTCGCATGAGTCGTTCGCCGAAGAAATTCTCGTCGAGGTAGTCCGTCAAGGTCTTATGGCCAGAGATGGCTTCATAGAGCCGCTCATCGCCGCCGCGCCCAAAAATAATCATCGAGGCATTGGCCTGCATGTCGAGGTCGATCACCAGGGTGCGACGTCCCTCCGCAGCGAAAGCCTCTGCAAGGCTGACGCAAGTTGTTGTCTTACCGACTCCGCCCTTGGAATTGGCGATCGAAATTATTTTTCCGGACATTCTTGTCCTCTCTCATTCGTTCCAAGGCGATTGCGTATCGAGGTTTTTCAAGCGTGGCCAGCCGAATTCGCGGCGAAAAACGAGGGAAATTTCGAACTTCTCCATGCGTTTTTCGCCGCAAACCATTGTCGCGCTTAGGCTTACCACTGGCCCAATCCGACGGGAAATAGGTTCAGGCTAAAAACAGGCATTGTCGAAATCCAACCCAACCCGGAGCGATGCCCATGGCCTGGCCGTTTTCCCGACAGGCGGACACGAAGTCTGCCGTCTCACCCTTGGTCGCCCTCTCGCAATTGGGTCAGCCCCGCTGGGGCGCGCGTAGCACAGCCGCCCTGATGCGAGATGGATATCTTTCCAATGCAGTGGCTTATCGGTGCGTGCGCATGGTTGCTGAAGCAGCAGCAAGTGTTCCCCTTGATGCAGGGAACGGTGAGATGGCGCGGCTGCTCGATAGACCGCTTCCAGACATGGATGGAATGAGCCTGCTTCACGCTCTCCACGCCCATCTCCAGATTTCAGGCAATGCTTATCTTGAGGCGGTGACACTTGCGGATGATGAGCCACCCGGCGCCCTTTTTGTTTTGCGGCCGGATCGGATGAAGGCCATTACCGGACACAATGGTTGGATCGAGGGGTGGACTTATGAGGTGGGCCGGACCCGTCGACGTATCGATCGCACAGGGGATGGTTGGCTTCCTGTCCTGCACGTTAAGCTCTTCCACCCTGGAGACGATACTTACGGCCTTGCCCCTCTCAGCCCGGCCCGCAAAGCGCTCGATCTTCACTCTGGCGGCGCTGATTGGCAGAAGGCACTGCTTGACAATTCGGCCAGACCATCCGGGGCATTAGTCTATGGCAAGGATGGTGCTCATCTCACCGACGAGCAGTTTTCTCGACTGAAAGATGAGCTTGAAAGCGCCCATTCCGGGGCTGGTAATGCCGGTCGTCCGCTGCTTCTGGAAGGCGGCCTTGAATGGAAACCGATGTCGCTTTCGCCAGCGGACATGGATTTCCAATCTGCGCGCAATTCGGCTGCGCGGGAAATTGCCCTGGCTTTTGGTGTGCCCCCCATGTTGCTCGGGATCCCGGGTGACAATACCTATTCCAATTACCGAGAAGCCAACGCTGCTTTCTGGAAGATGACGGTCCTTCCCTTGGCGCAGCGTGTTGCCAGCGCCTTGTCCAACTGGCTTGTGCCGCGGTTTCCCAAAGAAGCGCCGATTTCGTGCCGGGTTGATGCTGTGCCCGCCCTGGCCACAGAGCGTGCTGAACTATTTGCCCGTCTCGATCAGGCGAGCTTTCTCACTGAAGATGAAAAGCGTGCCATCGCCGGCCTCGGTCCACTTCAGGAGACAAGTTCATGAGCGGTGGCAACGCGCAGACGCCTGAGCGGAGGCTGACCCTCGGCCTGGCGCTCGCTGTCAGCGTCCAGATGGCCGCAGCATTCATTTGGGCTGGACAGATGGGCGCTCGAATTGAGGCCCTTGAACGCGCGCTTTCAATCTACCAGGACGACCACGTTCTGCTGGCAAGGGTCGAAACGCGTGTCGAGTCGATTAGCGAGCAACTCGACCGGATTGAAGCGCGCCTGGAGGATCAGCCATGAGCCCGCCAATCTTGATCGAAGGCTATGCTTCTCTTTTTGGTATTTCCGATGCTGCAAGTGACACCGTTCGTGCCGGGGCGTTTGCGAGATCTCTTCGCCGACGCCCTTTTGTACCCATGCTGTTGCAACATCGCCGCGGAGCAATTGCAGGTCGCTGGACGCGGATCGTGGAAGACGGGCGGGGGTTATTCGTTCGTGGTCTCGTCGATGCGCCTGGCGCACGCTCTATGATTGAACGAGGCCTTGATGGACTCTCAATCGGATTCCGTGCCCGCATCGCAAAGCCGCTATCGGCGTCAGGCCGCATGCTGATCGATCTCGAACTTGTCGAGATCTCCCTGGTGGCAAACCCCATGCAGCCTCTGGCGCGATTTGTTGTCCCGCAAGCTGTCCGCCGGGCGGCGTGAGTTCCATCCCAAGGTCAAACAGGAGTTCCCATGACCCAAGAAACGAAAATGAGACCGTCCGCATCTTCGGCCGATGCAGACATCCTGGCCACGTTCGAAGCCTACAAGCAGGCAAATGAGACAAGGCTTTCAGAGATTGAGCGGCGCAGTGATGCCGATCCGTTGACCGATGAGCGCCTGGCTCGCATCGACCGCCGGCTTGAAGCGCTGAGTCTGAAAGCGTCGGCGCCACATGCAGACCCGTCTTTCCAATCAGAGGAGGACAATGCGCAAACAGAGGCTTGGCACCGTTATCTTCGCAGCGGTGATGAAAGCGGTCTGGCGCGCATGGATACAAAATCCCTCAATACAGGAACCGATGAGCAGGGAGGGTATGTCGCCCCGCCCGAACTGGACCGGCTTATCGAAGCGCGGTTGCAGGCTGCATCGCCTATGCGCTCCATAGCGACGGTCCGTCAGACGTCTGCCGGTGTCTATCGCAAACCTGTTGGACTTGGCGCAGCGGCCAGTTGGGCTGGTGAAACGGATGCGCGCACGCAGACGACTTCTCCGAACTTGGCGCTTCTCGATTTTCCAACGGGTGAGCTTTACGCCATGCCTGCCGCCACACAGACCCTGCTTGAAGATTCCTATGCCGATGTCGATGCGTGGCTTGCTGATGAAGTTGAGGTGGCCTTTTCTGCCCAGGAAAGTGCAG
>JBCCTK010000170.1:0-3902 GCA_039198685.1 Pseudomonadota bacterium
CTTTTGATGACATTCGCGATCAACCAAAGGCAGGTTTTGACACGGCACGGAACAGCTTAGAGAAAGCGGGCGCGCAAATCATTGACGCTGAGATTCCTGAAGTGTCGGAGGCGCTTGCGTTGTCTGGCATTTTGTTTGCGACCGAGGCGTATGCGCAGTGGCAGGCCGAGATTGAGGCCAATCCAGAGGCCATGTTCCCCGAGATTTTGAACCGATTCCGGTCAGGCAAAGACACGCTGGCACGCGATTTTCTGGCCGCTTGGGCCAAGTTAGAGTCTATTCAGAAGGTCTGGGCTGAGAAAACCGCTGGCTTTGACGCCGTGATTTTGCCGACATCCCCGATATTGCCCCCAAATCTTGAGCGGCTGATGACAGATAGCGAATACTACGTCACCGAGAACCTTCTCGCCTTGCGCAATACCCGAATCGGAAACCTTATGGGAGTAGCCGGGCTGACGCTGCCAACGGGCATACCATCAGCTGGCATCATGTTTCTCTCCGCGCCCCACTCGGAAGAAAGGCTGCTGAGGTTGGGCGCTGCGGCCGAAGCAGCCTTGGGCTAAAAAGCCACAATCACAATGGCGCTTTGGCCAACAGACCGGAGTTTTTCTGGACCAGGAGGGGGCCGCTGGGTAGGTTGATAAAAAACGGGGCAAAAGATCCCGTTCCTTGAGGCAGTAAAAGCGGTCCCATGACCTATCCAGAGCGGTTTTCGAACCTGCCCCCATATGCGTTTCCGCGTCTCCGGACGTTGCTCGACGGTTTGGAGCCGGGCGGCACGCCTGTGAACATGACGATTGGCTCCCCGATGCACGCCTTTCCGGCTTGGATCACCGATATCATCGCCCAGAATACAGACGGCTTCGGGGGTTATCCGCCCAATGACGGGACACCCGAGCTACGTTCTGCGATCTCTGATTGGATCAAGCGGCGCTATGGCGTTGACTATGACGCTGAGACGCAAGTCTTTCCGTTGAACGGTACACGGGAGGGGTTGTTCAACGCCTCCCTTGCGCTGTGTCCCGAAAGCAAGAATGGCCAAAAACCCGTCATTCTGACCCCAAATCCATTCTACCAAGTCTATGCTGTCGCGGCCCTCGCGGTCGAGGCCGACCCTGTTTATGTGCCCGCGACGCGGGAGACCGGGTTCCTGCCCGATTTCCGAAGCCTGCCAGTAGATGTGCTCAACCGGACTGCGATATGCTACATCTGTTCCCCGTCCAACCCGCAAGGTGCCGTCGCCTCACGCGAATATTGGGCGGACCTCTTCGCGCTGGCCGAAGAGTATGATTTCAAAGTCTTCGCCGACGAGTGCTATTCGGAGATTTATCGCAAAGATCAGCCGGTCGGCGCCTTGACGATGGCGGCAGAGCTCGGTGCTGATCCGGAGCGCGTGTTTTGTTCAACTCCCTCTCTAAACGATCCAATCTGGCGGGGCTGCGGTCTGGCCTTGCGGCCTCTGGCCCTGAAAACATCAAACGCATGAAGGGCTTGCGCAACTACGCGGGCGCCCCACTCCCGCTCCCATTGCAGCGTGTGGCCGAGAAAATCTGGGCCGATGAGGCCCATGTCGAAGAAAACCGCGCGCTCTACCGCGAGAAGCTGGATTTCGCAGATGAGCTTTTTGGTGGCATCCAAGGGTTCGAGGCGCCTGAGGCCGGGTTTTTTCTATGGCTGCCTGTCAGCAACGGGGAAGAAGCCACCGTGAAGCTGTGGACAGAGACAGGCGTTAAGGTTCTGCCGGGTGCCTATCTGGGCCGCGACGCAGACGGCGGAAACCCAGGCGAGACATATATCAGGGCCGCGCTCGTGGCCCCAATGGAAGAAGTGCAGCCAGGGCTCATTGCCCTGAAGAACTGCATCTACGGTTAAGGTGAGGAACAAGCATATGGCGTATCAGGCAAGGCAGCGCGACCCGTTTTTGGACCGCGACATGCAAGCAGCAATCGAACAGCGCGGCAAAGAGCTGTTTGGCCTTGCGATGCTTGGTTTTGGCGTCCTCGTGGCTTTGATGCTCGCCTCCTATGTGCCTGAAGACCCAAGCTGGCTTTCGGCAACAGATGAGCCGGCCCAAAACTGGCTCGGTCGGTTCGGCGCCTCCCTTGCCTCGCCATTGTTTGTCATCGTCGGGTTCGGTGCTTGGGCGATCCCAACCGTCGCGATCGTCTGGGGCATGCGCTTTTTGCTGCATCGCGGGGAAGAGCGCGCATTTAGCCGTTTGTTATTTGCGCCGTTGGCTGTCGCCTTCGCCTCCATCTACGCGTCCTCTTACGTGCCGCTTAGCGAGTGGACACACTCTTTCGGTTTGGGGGGGCTGTTCGGTGATACGGTCTTGGGGGCCATTCTGGGCATTTTGCCGATTAATGCGGTTTTCGGCCTGAAAGTTATAGCTGGCATCGTATTCCTCGCCCTTTTGGTGCTGTCGCTCTACGTGCTGGGCTTCGACAAGGAAGAAATGCGCACGGCGGCACGATTTGCCTTTATCGGTGTGATTTTGCTTTATGCCAGCATCGCTAAGGTGTTCGGCATGGCGTCGCGCGGTGCTGCAAAAGGGACCGTTCTCGCGGCGCAAAAGGCGTCAGCGGCCCGTTCTGCGCGAAAAGAAGCGCGCCTCAGTGCAGAGGCCTTGCCGGATGTGCCCGTTGCGGGCCCTTCTCTTCGCGGCCCTGCCGAGCCCGAATTGAGTGTTGAGGAGGATCCGAAACCCGGCCTTTTTGCAAGGATGCCTGGTCTTGTAAAACGCGTCACAGAGCCAGAGTTAGAGCCTGATCTGGACGAGGTTATGATCCATGAGCTTAACCCCGAAGACCGGATCAAGTCGCGAATAACCGATGTTATCAAGAACCGTGCACGTCGGGTTCCCGTCCTTGAGGCGGACACCAGCAAGCCAATGATGCGGTCGGAGCCGCAGCTGACGCGCGGTCGTGGCCCCGACCCGTTGCATATTTCTCAAGCTGAACCGGTCCAAGATGTGGACATTGATGAGAGCGAGTTTGCTGCCCAACCAGAGCGGCCGGTTTATACGCCGCAACCAAAGGCTGTCATTCAACAACCCGTTCGTAAAGCGCCTGCACCGTCGACGCGCGCCAAGGCAGAGGCGCAGCCAACACTGTTTGATGAGAAATCGGATTTTGAGCTTCCTCCGCTGAACCTGTTGTCCAACCCGGCCAAGGTCGAACGACATGTGCTCTCTGACGAGGCCTTGGAAGAAAATGCGCGCATGTTGGAAGCCGTGCTGGATGACTACGGCGTTAAAGGCGAGATCGTCTCAGTACGTCCAGGCCCAGTTGTCACCATGTATGAATTGGAGCCAGCGCCGGGCTTGAAGGCCTCTCGTGTTATAGGCTTGGCAGACGACATCGCGCGTTCGATGTCTGCGCTTTCAGCACGTGTGTCCACCGTGCCGGGCCGCTCTGTCATCGGGATCGAGCTGCCCAATGAAAAACGCGAAATGGTGGTTTTGCGCGAAATTTTGGCGTCGCGCGATTTCGGCGATGGAATGCAAAAGCTGCCTCTAGCACTTGGCAAGGATATCGGCGGCGAAAGCATCGTGGCGAACTTGGCGAAGATGCCTCACTTGCTAATCGCGGGCACCACCGGCTCCGGTAAATCCGTCGCTATCAACACAATGATCCTGTCGCTTCTCTACAAGCTGACGCCCGAGGAATGCCGGTTGATCATGATCGACCCGAAGATGCTGGAACTCAGTGTTTATGACGGCATCCCCCACCTTCTATCTCCCGTGGTAACAGACCCTAAAAAGGCGGTTGTTGCGCTGAAATGGGTCGTTGGCGAGATGGAGGAGCGCTACCGCAAGATGTCCAAAATGGGCGTGCGCAACATTGACGGCTACAATGGTCGCGTCAAAGAGGCGCTGAGCAAGGGCGAGATGTTCTCCCGCA
>JBCCTK010000171.1:0-3900 GCA_039198685.1 Pseudomonadota bacterium
CCCCGGGCGGTGTTACACAACAATTGAAACACAATCCGACCACCGCCGGAAAGCGGCTGAAACATGACGGGTCTAACCAGGCGCCATTCGATCAATGCCGCGCATGAATGGCAGTTTCAGGAGACCCCAGATGCAGCACAACGAACACGTCAACGACATCCTCATTCCCGACACGATCCACGCTGGTTCCGTAAACCCGTATTTCGGCGCGCCTGAGGCAAAGTCCGACGGTGGCTATTTGGGCGTCAGCACACAGGCAGGAACCCTGACTTTCGATCAAGACCATCCGCTCAACTCAGATCGCGAAAGCGCAACGACGACCCCGATGGCCGCCGCGCCCGGAATGGAGGAAAAGCTCAGTAACGTTGCCAAAACTGGAGGGATTGAACTCAAGATAAAGGGCACCCAACACGGTCATTCGGAAGAAGGCTCAGCCATAGACGCGCCAACCGGTGCCGACGGCACCGCACAAGGCGACCGTCAACAGGCCGTCCTAACCGCGCCCCTGGATGCAGAGGTCATAGTTACGGGTGGTATCGAGTTGGACGACGGCCACGGTGTCATCATCAACGGTGGAATCGCGTTGACTGGCGCAGACGGATTTGTCTTCAACGATAAACCCGGGCTTGAGGCTGCTTCCGCTTTGCCTGATGTCGATGTGCAATATCCTGCCCAGGCAAGTGCCATGGCAGGCGAACCGGCCCAGTTGCCCGGATCCGACAGTCAAAACGCGATAAGAGACCTTGCCGAAAAAGATGGCATGAAAGTCCATGACGCCCTGCATTGGGATGAGGTTTCATTGGCGGATGCGGCCCACGGCAATGACGCCACGGCGAATCCATCGGCTCAGGGCTTCTACGATGTCATCGATTGGGACGAGGTTTCGCTCACCGGCTCGATCGTCGTGGACATCGATGTGATCTAGCGTCGACAGCCGCGCGCGGGCGGGTCTTTGACCTTCACATCAGAGCCCATGTCGATCCGCCGTGATCAGCGGCTTCTGAGTGCGTGCAGGTGAACGTGACTGCATCACAGGCCTTCGGTCCATCCGAATGTTGGTTTCCGGGGCCGGTCGCCCGCACCCGAGCGAAGTCTGCGTCCGTCCACCCGATGGATTTTCCACAAAGGTAAACCGAACACCACCGAACTGGGCCTCCAGAACACTGGCAAAGATGGAGTTTGCCACCCAGAATCGCGTGCTTGTCCGCCAATGCGACCCTGCCTCTCACAATGTGCAGTTTCGCGGACGTGGTGTGGAAGCGTATCTTGGGGAGACCAGCCGAATGCGCATTGATCGACGCATCGGAACTATTATTTATTTCTAGCGTGTTCGTGGCGGAGAGACAGGGATTCGAACCCTGGGTCCCCGTGAAGGGACAACGGTTTTCGAGACCGCCCCGTTCGACCACTCCGGCACCTCTCCACAAGTTCTCGTGCTTAGGGTCAGCCCGAACTTGATGCAAGTGAGTTATCAACTTTTCCCACGTGTTTCCCACTATCGGCTTTCGCAAAGCCAACCCGCCTGAATGCAATCGCAACGATGGGTCAGCGCCATATGCGTGAGACATCGCTTGCCTTTGCGATTGCGCTGGCAATATCCGGTTGTGTGATCGACACTTCTGATCGCAAACGGATACGCTACGCCCTTAGAGCAATTTGAAATTGGGATCGAACACGCTGCCACCGAAGCGATTTCCCTACCCAGGATTGGGCCGGAGCAAGGCGGTTGCTTCGGACGGATTGGTGTATGCCGTGGCAACTGATCCGGTATTGGCACCTGATATACGGGCCCAGACAAAGAACACGCTCGCAGAGCTTGAACGCGTTCTCGAAAGCGCCGGCAGCGGCAAGCCCGGGCTGCTTCAAGCGACCGTTTACCTCAAGGATGTAAAACAGAAACAAGCACTTGATGAGGTTTGGATCGACTGGATCGGGCCGGAAGACAACTGGCCGCAGCGCGCCTGCGTTGGTGTCGATCTCGACGAGGGATGTTTGATTGAGGTGGTGGTTATCGCAAAATTGCTTCGGTGACACCTGCTTCTGCGCATTGACTGGCGATCTTGCGGTCAGCTCTGCGAAAGAACAAGATCGGTTCTCCGCGACGATGAACACTCAATGACAAAATGGCATCATGATGAGCACGACTCTCGGGGGCTTTAAGAGCCACTTTTTCGGCGGACACGCGGCGCGCCTGGACACGTTGGATCGCTCACCGTAACACAGCAGATCCGGCGATTTGGCATGAAGCGACCAAGCGCAAGATGATGCCGGGGTCTGGACTAACGGCGCGCAAGAATCTCCGAAACCTGAAGCGGGATCCAATCATGCGGGATAAAGTGCCCGCCGGGATGCACATCGAGCACAACGCGCCCGCCGGGGCACTCCCATCGCGTTCGCTGGAATGTCAGGAAGGGCCGCGCGTTCCAAGGCCCCTCGCTTACCCCTCCTCCGCAGCCGAACTTCTGGCGCCAAAGGGCAACGGGGTAGGTCTGGTCTCCGCCCGGACCCATGGGAAAACTCAAGACACCGTCATCCAGGCCAAAAACCTGCCGCACCTCGCCAGGTGCACTGACACAAGTTTCGTTTTGCGGCAGCGTGCCAGATACGGCCAATAGCGCAGCAGCTTGGTCGCCCCGTTCGCACACGAAACGCCAGGCCATGTTTGCACCCCAGGAATAGCCCGAGACAAAGATCTTAGACCGATCGATCGGGTAGCGTTTCGCGGCATCTTCTATGACCGAAAGTGCGAACGCTGTGTCCGGAGAGCCGTTCCGGCGAAAGGACCAGCTGCCATTCAAGCCATTCGGCGCCAGCAGCAAGACATGATCTGCGACGCCTAAAGTGGCGATCCGTCCGTGCCGGACGACAAGGCTGCCTTGGCGCCCCCAGCCATGAAAGTGCAAGAGAACCGGAAGCGGGGACACGCCGTCCCACTTATCCGGCACGCGGACATGATAAGACCTGTCCCCAATGGGGCACGCGGTGGACCCAGAGCAAGCGGCTGCGCTGGCGGTTTGAAGAGCGAGCCAGAGCGCAGCGAAGAGAATAAGCCTGAACATCATTTTCCCTCGGACGCGTGGTCTGCCGCAGCGTGGGCCTTCTTATACCGCAACTTAAGATCTGCGCGCCGCATCAAATGCAATGCCAAGCGGCGACGCTCTTCGCTCAATTCTGTGTGTTGCCTGGATGTGGCAGGCCTATGACGCGGCCTTGTCCGTCGTAGGGTCGGACTTGCGGATCGAAGCCTGTCGGCGCCGATGCTTAAGGCGTTGGCGTCGACCCCAGGCGCGATAGCGTTCTTCCAACGCGTGTTCCGAAATCTTGAAGGCCACCCAGCAGACAAGCGAGGCCGTGCCCCAGGCCAAAAGCTCCGCCACCTGCCACAAAGCACCGTGATTGATCGCTTCAATGCCGAACTTCCGCAAAAACCCTAAGCTCGCCATGGCCTGGCTGAACAGATTTACTGTGATCAGGGCAAAGGTCGCCCCGACCGCACCGGCAAAGGCGAATATGAGGAGTGTGGGCCAGCGCGTCAGATCGAGGAATCTCATATCCGGTCCTTTGGGGCGATGTATCGGTCTACAAAAGCGGGTTGCAGTTGGCGGAAACGCCCGCTGTCGCGAAAATAAGCGCATTCGCGGCCAGGTACAAAGACTTGCCGCACACCAGCCCAACGGCGTGATGACAAGTCCGTGCACTCTGTTGCGCGGACGCATGATCTATTGCACCACCCGCACCACAGAAACGGCGAGGTTCAGATGCGCTCAGCAGACGTAGTGGCAAAGAGGCTTTATGAGGCGGGCTGCCGCTGGGCCTTTGGGATGCCAGGGGGCGAGGTGCTGACGCTCTTGGATGCGCTCAACAAAGTGGGCATCCAGTTTGTTCTGGCGCGGCATGAGA
>JBCCTK010000172.1:0-3883 GCA_039198685.1 Pseudomonadota bacterium
GCCAAGAGGGCCGACTGTTCGTCACGGGCCTGTTGGAACTCGCGCAAGCGGCGCTCGTTGTCAGCGCTCAGCTCAGAACTGTCGCGGCGCACCCGGTCCAGGATCTCATTCAAGTCAGACGCCTGAGCCACAGCAGGCGCAGACGTCACGATGGTTGAAAGCCCTAGCAGCGCAGCAGCGCCGAGAGCTTTGATGGAAAAGCGATTGCTCATCTTCATATTCTCCAAATCTCTCTCAGCCGGACTATTGGACATTCAGTGGAACGACGGGTGCAAAAAGAACTTCTTGCTGCTTACGGCCCGACGCCACACGGATGGCCTCACGGATCGAGGCGCGCATACCGCCATCCGTGATTGGAACCCATGCGCCCGTTGTACGGTCCCAGCGGGCAGCGCGACGATCATCTGGCGTCAGCCAGACCAAGGCCACACGGCCATACTGGAACATGTCGACCGTGGTTGCATTTCCGTCGATAGCTTGCTCTGTCTGCCACGTGTCGATCGTGGAGCCATATTCCATCTCCGCCTGGTAGGCTTCGATGATGAGGCGATACTTTTCAGCCGTAGACACCTGCGGGTCTTCCATTGCGGCATCCAAACCATCCATGCGAGCCTGGCGCAGATCTGATTTGAACGGAAGATCGGCCGACACGAAGGCTTTGATGTCCGCGATCATGTCAATCAGCATTGGAACCGTTTCAGCGGTGATCTCGTCGATCCGGCTAAGCTGATCGGTGAGGCTTTCAACCTCCCGGCGCTGGCTTTCGACCACTTGCTCCTGCTGGCGGGCGAAAAGCTCGGCTGCATCGCGTCGTTGAAGCAAGGTGCGGTATTCGCGCACCATGTCAGAGCGCTCATCATCGAGCTGATTGATCTGCTGCTGGACCTGCTGGGCACGGGTCGTGGCCTGTTGGCCCGTGTCTAGCGCGGTTCCGAGCTGTGCCTGGGCGGTACTGCCCAGAGTTGCTATCAGAACGGCCGCAAACACACTGCGGGCCGGGGTCAGGACTTGTCTCATGAGGTCTGCCTCTCACTCACTCTCTAAAGCCGACGCAAATTTATGAGGCCCCCTCTCCCGGGAAGCCCGCATGAACCTGCGGAAATCTCTTTCAAGACGCTTGCCGTCGGCAACCGCCCCTCTTGGCCACTCGCACACAAAAGCGTGACCTTGCAAGTTTTAGAAAGCGAACGGCGCCCTCTAAGCGCCCGTCAACTCCCGGATTGATTGCGAGGCTCTTTGGCCCACGTCTTATCTTCTCCACCGCAACACCCGTCAAAAAACGGATCACCCCTGCGACACTGCAACGCTAACAACAGGGGCCGGGCGGATCAACTCGCTTAAACAATCCTTCAGGTAATTGAACAGACCGCGACGAAATGGCAACAGTGATGTTGCATAGTGCGGCGCAATACCCCGGAAATTCAGGGTGCTAAAGCGCAATCTGTGTGTGAAATCTCTAAGCAGGCAGTCTCAAACTTCCCGTGGCTGGGGCGCCAGGATTCGAACCTGGGAATGCCGATACCAAAAACCGGTGCCTTACCACTTGGCGACGCCCCAACACAGGAGACGCGCCACATAGCCAAACCCAGCCCACCTTGCAAGCACCCCACCTGTGCGTATCGCAATCCATAAGATAAATCTGCGCTGTCGGCATCAACGGGGTTTACAAATTGAACATTCGACCTTTATCATTTATCGATAAATATGATTTCAAACTTTCGGACTAGAACCGATAAGGAGCTCCCAAGCGGTGAAAACATTCCTTCTTTCCATGGCCGGCGCGTTCGTGGCCATATTTCTTTTCATTATCATTAGCTTTGTGTTTTTGGGCGTACTGATCGGTGCGGCTGCCAGCAGCGACACCCTGCCCGATGAGATGGTCCTTACCCTGGACTTGCGTCAGAGTCTCACCGACCAGGCGCCTGTTTCAGGCTTTGCAGCCTTCTCCAATCAACAGGGCTTCACCGATTTGCTCGTCAAAATCGACGCGGCCAGGGATGATGACGATGTCAAAGGCCTTTTCATTCGGGGCAGCGAAGGCGCCGTTGGGTCAGCCCGGGCCGAAGAATTGCGTGACGCACTCATCGACTTCCGTGAAAGTGGAAAATTCGTTGTGGCCCACACCCAGGGTTCGCTGCTGTCTTCGGGGCCGTCGGCATACCGCGCCATTTCAGCGGCCGACGAAATCTGGATGCAGCCGGGCACGGACCTGGCGGTCACAGGCCTGTCCTTCGAAACTCAGTTCCTCAAGGGCCTTTTGGATAATTTATCGGTCACCGCTGAAATCGAAGCGCTCTACGAGTATAAGAATGCTCCCAACAGCTATAAGAACGAGACCTATACCGACCCGCACCGCGAGGCGCTCGCAGCCTTGGCCGAATCGGTTTGGTCCGTTTCCATTGATGACATTGCGACAGACCGCGGTCTTCAAACGGCAAATTTGCGCTCCTTGCTTGAAGCGGGACCGATCCCTGCTGAAACCGCCATGGAGCGCGGCCTGGTGGACACGCTGGGCTGGCCTGAAGACGCCCGTGCGGCTGCAAAGACACGCGCAGACGATGCCGACTTTGTTTCCCTGGCTTCCTATGATGCGCCAACCGGGCGTCCTGGGGCTCCAATGATTGCCGTGGTCGGCGGCGAAGGCGCCATCATCACTGGCAGCGGCGGCAATGATCCCTTTGCTTCCACTGTGGGTTTTGGCTCAGACCGTGTGGCCAGGGCAATCCTGGACGCGGGCGAAAATGATCGCGTCGATGCCATTGTTTTCCGGGTCGATAGCCCAGGGGGCTCCCCAACCGCCTCGGACCAGATTTGGAACGCGATCGAACAGGTCCAGGAAGATGGAACGCCCGTTGTGGTATCCATGGGCTCCGTCGCTGCGTCAGGGGGATATTATGTGTCGGCTGGCGCCGATCATATTCTCGCCAATGACACAACAATTACCGGCTCCATCGGCATCTTCGGAGGAAAGCTTGCGATCGGTGAGGGGCTCCAGCGCATCGGCGTGAATGTCGAATCCGTTACCGTTGGCGGAACGTGGACGGACGCGTTTTCAGTCGATCGGTTCACCGACGATCAACGCGCCGACATGATTATGCTTCTGGAAAGAGGATATGAGCGGTTCACCGGCATCGTTGCCGAAGGCCGAGGCATGACCCAAGCGGAAGTCCATGAACAGGCGCGCGGGCGGGTCTGGTCCGGTGCCGATGCCCTGGAACGCGGGCTGGTCGATTCAATCGGTGGATTTCGACAAGCGATTGATGTGGCAAAGAGCGAAGCAGGCCTTCCCCCGGAAGATGATGTACAACTCATCTATTATCCCGCCAGACAGACCGGTTTCGAAGCGCTGGAAGACGTGTTCGGCGTATCCGCGCAAGCCGCAGGTTCTGCTGCTCGTCTCGGTGCACTTGCCAACGATCCGCGCCTGAACGCCCTCATCGAAGAGATCGAAGCCGCGCGCTCGGGAACCCTACAGGCGCGAGGGCCCGTATTGATCGAGCGGTAACCACGCCCGGATCCAAACCATCCGTCCCGCTCTTCCCCCGGAGGGCGGGACATTCCTTTGGAATGAGCCCAGGACTTATCCGACCGGTATCGCCATCGTGTCAGGCTCTGCCCGATGAGCCCGCAAAGCCCCCTCCTGCACTGGCGTGAGATCGTGTACCCGCTGTTCTGGCCGGTCTTTTTCTGGAATTTGCGCCGGTTTGTGCGCTTCATGCGCCTGCGGATCGAGGCCGGCGGCGGCGAGGGCCTGATCTCCTATGAGGTGACCTGGTGGGGCGCCATCCGGATTGATCGGGTGGTGGACCCCGATGGCCCGGCTTGGGATGCGGCGCTGGCGCCCCGCGCCCGCCGCGTGCATCTGGCCACGCTGGATGTGGGC
>JBCCTK010000173.1:0-3822 GCA_039198685.1 Pseudomonadota bacterium
CACTCGTTCTTCGGCGCACACAAGCACCCTGACTGACTTTTCTTGGGGTGTAAGTCTTGACTGAATGTTAACGTGGTTAACCGTTTTTAAGCATTCTCATCATTGTTCGCCAAAGCGCGGGAAACAATGTCGCGTGCATTTTTGGAAAGGTCGCTTTCAGAAAGCCTTTGCAAAAGGGCCTCTGCTTGCGAACGCGCAAGCGGCTCCAGGCTTCTCCATTGCTCGAATGCAGTTATCAGGCGCGCTGCGACAGCCGGATTCGAGCGATCCAATCGAGACACAATGTCTTCAATAAGAGCATAGCCAGAGCCGTCATCGGCGTGGAACGCGGCAAGGTTCTGCATGGCGAATACACCGGCGAGCGATCGAACACGGTTCGGATTGGTCAAGTTGAAGTCAGGGTGTGCAAGATACGATTTGAGGTGGCTCGCAGAGGCGGCGCTGATCGCTGCGACCTGAAACCATTTATCGATGACCAAGGGTTGATCCTGGTAGGCCGTATGGAAGGTGCTGAACGCGGCTGCGTCCGGGCCGTGACGCTCTCCAATTGCGCGCAAGCAAGCAAGTTTCTCGGTCATATTGGTCGCGCCTCTGAATAAGTCTTCGAGCTTTTTTTCCGATACGTTCGTATTCGCTGCGCCGAGGAGACTAATCGCTGCGCTGCGCAGGGCGCGAATGCCCGCCTGATCAGCAGAAGGGGTAAAGGGTGTCGGTGCGGGTGCCTCCAACAGGCCATAAGCAAAGTCCGCCATCTCGGGGCGTGCGATAAGCCCGCTGCGCAGCGCTTTCCGGGCCTTTGCCAATGCGGCAGGATCGGCCGGTGTTCTGACCTGGAACAGCTCGATGGGGCTGGGCACACCGAGCAACAAGGCTGCAAAAGCTGGATCATCCTGAGCTGTGGAGCGTGCTGCTGCACACATGGCAGAAATAATACTGGCTTTTGGCGCTGCTGCGCCATCATAGGCCAGGGCCATCAATTCGCGCTGTAAAAGGGTTTGGAGTGCATCCCAGCGATTGAATGGATCTGTATCCTTTCTGACGAGATTCAGGCGCTCTTCATCAGAATGGTCTGTTTCCAGATGGATCGGTGCCGAAAAGCCCCGATTGACACTGAGCAGGGGGCGCGTCCCGTTTGGATTGACCGTGTACGAAATCGAGTCTGCCTCGCCTTCCAGAAGGAATACTTCTTCAGCCTTTCCGGCTTCGGGCAGGCTCCATTTCAGCGGTATCGGTAGAGGCTTTGGGGCGGGTTGCACACGAGTGGTGGGGTTGCTCTGGGTGAAATCCACTTTGCCTTTGCCGGTCGCTGGATCGAAGCTATGGGTGACTTTGACGGTTGGCGTACCCGGTTGTCCATACCAGGCCATAAAATGGGTCAGATCGCGTCCGCTCACTTCCGAAAAGCAGCTGTAGAAGTCTTCAATGGTCGCTGCGTGACCATCGAAGCGTTCGAAATAGAGATCCATACCGGCTGCAAAAACATCTTCTCCAAGCAGCGTTTTCAGCATCCGGATCAGTTCCGCGCCCTTTTCATACACTGTAGCGGTATAAAGATTGTCGACGCTGGCATACTGATCCGGCCGCACGGCGTGTGCGAGGGGGCCACCATCTTCTGCAAACTGGCGCGCCCGTAGCCGGATCACATCTTTGATTCGTTGCACGGCGCGCGCGCGCATGTCAGCGGAAAACTCCTGGTCACGAAAGACAGTAAGCCCTTCCTTCAGGCAGAGTTGGAACCAGTCCCTGCAGGTGATCCGGTTACCCGTCCAATTGTGGAAGTATTCATGGGCGACAATGGATTCGATGGCTTCGAAGTCCATGTCGGTTGCGCTGGCCTCATCGGCCAGGACATAGGCTGAATTGAACACGTTCAGACCTTTGTTCTCCATGGCGCCGAAATTGAAGTCTCGAACGGCAACGATGTTGAAAACACCAAGGTCGTATTCGCGCCCAAAACAGTCTTCGTCCCATTTCATGGAGCGTTTCAGGCTGTCCATGGCATAGGCGGCGCGGTCCGCATCCCCCTTGTCCACATGAATTGCCAGGTCAACGTGGCGACCGCCCATGGTGGTGAATTGGTCGCGATAAACATCGTAATTGCCAGCGCAAAGGGCAAACAAGTAGCTTGGCTTAGGGTGTGGATCGTCCCATTCGGCAAAGTGGCGCCCGGCGTCTATGTCTCCGAAATTACCCGGCGTGCCATTGGCCAATAGAAATGGAAAAGCCGATTTGTCGCCTTCGAGCCGGACTTCGAACCGGCTCATCACATCCGGGCGGTCAGGCCAATAGGTGATGCGTCGGAATCCGTCGGCTTCGCATTGCGTGCAAAGCCGCCCACCTGAAACGTAAAGGCCAGAAAGGGCGCTGTTCTTGCGCGGTTGATTCTCCACCACAATGGTCAGTTCGAATTGCTCGGGCGTGTCATGTATCGTCAGAGTCTCTTCACTGACGGTATAGGCGCCTTCGCTCAATGCGTGCCCGTCAATTGCTATTGAGCGCAGAACCAGCCCGACCCCATCAAGCACCATGTCGCCTATGTCCAGGCGTTTCACCTTAAGGGTGCTTTCCACGCATGTTGTGTCAAAATCCAGATCAAAGCGCATGGTGACGCTTTCAATTTCGAAAGGATAGGGCGCGTAAGCGGAGAGCTTGACGGGGACGGGTGTATCGGTGCGCATGCAAGGCCTCTGGACGGGACGATCGATGAGCCCATCACTTGGGATCGAAAGGCACACTTTGACAAGACCAATAGGTGAGCGATCAAAGAGGGTGGCCGTGGCAGCCTGGGTGGTCTTTGCGGGCTACGGGGTATCCCTGACGGTTCTAGCGCTGAAACCGTCGTCAGGTTCGCTGGGCTTTGCAGGTCAGGACAAGCTTATGCATGCGGGCGCGTTTGCGCTGCTGTTCAGCCTGGGCTGGGTTGCACTGCGTGGAGTGTATCTCCTGCGCCTTGTACTGGGTTGCTTGGGATTGGGGCTTTCCATCGAAGTTGCCCAAGGGCTCATGCCCTTTGGACGTGAGCCCAGCCTCGGCGATCTGGTTGCGAATGCGATTGGCGTCGCTGCCGCATGGGGTCTGGCATTGCTGGCCCAGAAATATCTTGGCGCTTAAGGGTCTATTCGGCAGCGACAGCGGTATTGTCTCTCGCGGTTGGCGGCACCTGGTAGACGTCGCGGACAATCGCGGCGCATTGTTTTGCCACACGAAGCATTTCTTCAGGTAGGTCGTGTGGGTTCTCTGAGGCAAACTTCACAAACAGACGCATCTGGCGCAGCATATGCGGTGAATTGCTGATGAGACGGGCTTGGTGCTCAATCTTGCCGGGATCGCGGTCATATTCTGAGCCAGGCACACGCCAGCCACCCCAGTCATGCTCATCGGTCATCACGATTGGAAAAGTCCCTGGATAGGGATGGTGACCAGTGTCTTCACCGGTGGCTTGCCAGCGGTTCTTCATACGGAAGATGCGCCACTCTTCAGCTTCGACATCATCGCCGGTTAGACCGCTCCGCTCATTCAACTTTGCTTCGGAGACAAGCTCTCCGCCCGTAAACTCGCGGCCAAGTCCAACATCATATGTAACCCGCAAAGGCTCAGGAACATCCTTAACCCAATGGGGAATGACCTGTTCAATAAGGGCGTAGGTCCCTACGGGTTTTACAAACACGCGTTGATTCTTGTGGAACAGTGCCTTGGCCATGGGTCTCTCCCGGTCTTGTTATTCCAATGCCCTCTCATGATTGACTTGAGGTTTGGTGAATCGGAACGAAGGAAATGGATATGTTTCAGTGTCGGCTTTGGCTTGGGCCCGCTTCTCCCGGC
>JBCCTK010000174.1:0-3757 GCA_039198685.1 Pseudomonadota bacterium
ATCGGAACCCATTCGCGTCTTCAGCTTGCGTACAACCTGACCGAGATGATGGCTGGCGAATGGGCAGCGACAACGTCGCCAACGCTTGACCTAGAGGACTTCATGGGCATCCAGTTCACAACTGGCCCGGATGGCAATCTCTATCAGTTACCAGACCAGCAGTTTGCGAACCTTTACTGGTTCCGCAAAGACTGGTTCGATGACGAAGCAAACAAGACCGCCTTCCGCGAGAAGTACGGCTATGAGCTTGGCGTCCCGGTAAATTGGTCGGCATATGAAGATATCGCCGAGTTCTTCACGAACGATGTGCAGGAAATCGACGGTGTGCGCATTTATGGCCATATGGATTATGGAAAGCGGGCTCCTGACCTTGGCTGGCGGATGACAGACGCATGGCTTTCCATGGCTGGTGCCGGTGACGTTGGCGAGCCGAATGGTGTTCCAGTTGACGAATGGGGCATCCGGATGGAAGCTGGCTCCTGTAACCCGGTCGGCGCTTCTGTGTCGCGCGGTGGCGCGGCGAATGGCCCAGCAGCCGTTTACGCAATCCGCAAGTGGGACGAATGGCTTCGGAATTATGCACCCCCGGGTGCAGCGTCTTACGACTTCTACCAGTCGCTACCTGCGCTCAGCCAGGGTAATGTGGCCCAGCAGATATTTTGGTACACCGCCTTTACCGCCGATATGGTCAAGCCGCAATCGGAGGGCAACAACACGGTCGATGCTGATGGCAATCCGTTGTGGCGGATGGCACCTTCTCCTCATGGCCCGTACTGGACCGAAGGACAGAAGGTTGGCTATCAGGACGTAGGCTCATGGACATTCCTCAAGTCGACGCCGTCTGACCGCGCACAGGCAGCATGGCTCTATGCACAATTCGTGACATCGAAGACGGTCGACGTGAAGAAATCCCACGTGGGCCTGACGTTCATCCGCGACTCGTCAGTGAACCACGATAGCTTCACCGAACGTGCGCCGAAGCTTGGGGGTCTGGTCGAGTTCTATCGCTCACCTGACCGCGTTGCATGGTCGCCGACCGGCATCAACGTGCCGGACTATCCAAAGCTTGCCCAGATCTGGTGGCAGCAGATCGGTGATGTGAACTCGGGCGCGTTCACGCCGCAAGAAGCCATGGATCGTCTGGCCGGAGAAATGGACATTACCATGGCACGGATGCAGGCAGCTGACGAAGGCGCCAACGTCTACGGTGGTTGCGGACCACGTCTGAACGAAGAGCGTGACGCCGATTACTGGCTGAGCCAGCCCGGCGCTCCGAAAGCCAAACTGGCCAACGAAAAACCGCAAGGTGAGACCGTCAACTACGACGATCTGGTCGCGCGCTGGAGCCAGTAATGCAAACAACCGGCCCCGCTTCTGATCGGGGCCGGTTCTGCTGACGGGTTCACAATCCACGCGGCGGCCAGGATTTTTTGAGGCGATCACATGACTATTGAGCTGAAAGAGGCTAGCAAAGTGGTGCGCGGCATCACCCATGTGAAACCGACATCTCTGACTTTGGAAACAGGACATTTCAATGTGCTGCTGGGGCAGACCGGCGCAGGCAAGACGTCTTTGATAAAACTTATGGCTGGCCTCGATCCTTTGGCCGCGGGTCAGATTTTAATGGACGGCCAAGACGTATCGAAGCTGAACACGCAAAGGCGAAACATAAGTCTCGTTCACCAGTTCTTTGTGAATTATCCACACATGACTGTTTTCGAGAACATCGCGTCCCCTCTCAGGGTCGCCGGCATGGCCCAGTCGGAAATCGAAGGCCGCGTTCAGGAAGCGGCCGATATTTTGCAACTCGGACCAATGCTGAAACGCCGCCCACAGGAACTCTCTGGCGGGCAACAACAGCGCACTGCCTTGGCGCGAGCGATCGCAAAGGAAAGCCGCGCCGTATTTCTCGACGAGCCCTTGGCCAACCTTGACTACAAGCTTCGTGAGGAACTGCGCGAGCAGCTACCTGAGCTTTTCGCTGGACGCGGCGCCGTTGTTGTATACGCCACTTCAGAACCTGAAGAAGCCCTACTGTTAGGCGGATACACCGCCCTTATGGATGACGGCATGGTTGCGCAATATGGCCGAACTGCAGAAATCTACCGAAATCCGACAACGCTGACCGCTGCAAAGGTTTTTTCCGACCCGCCGATTAACGCCGCTCAGATCACCAAGACCGGAGATCAGGCAAAACTGCGCACAGGGGTCTCTTGGACCATGCAAGGGGACGCCGCCACATTGCCGGACGGCACGTATACAGTCGCAATCCGCCCGCATCATGTACTGCCAACTAAGAATGGCGACGACGACATAGCCTTGAACGGGATAGTTCAAGTGACTGAATTGTCAGGTTCGGAATCCAGCGCGCATTTCCAGATGGGCAATGACGGTTGGGTGTCGCTGTCACACGGCGTGCATCGATATAATGTGGGCCAAGATCATCAGTTCTTCATGGATGCAAGTAAGGCGTTTTACTTCGCTGGAGACGGAAGGCTCGTGGCCTGATGGCGAGGATTACACTCTCCAATCTCAAACACTCCTACTTACCATTTCCGGAGAGGCGCGAAGATTATGCGCTGAAAGAAATCGACCTCGACTGGCAGGATGGCGGTGCGTACGCACTTCTTGGCCCCTCCGGCTGCGGAAAGTCGACGCTCCTCAACATTATATCAGGGTTGCTTCACCCGTCCGAAGGCCGCATTCTGTTCGATGATCGAGATGTGACAGACCTGTCTCCCGACCAACGCAACATCGCTCAGGTGTTCCAGTTCCCTGTAATCTACGACACGATGACCGTGCGCGAGAACTTGGCGTTTCCCTTGCGCAATCGCCGCGTGGCAGAAACTAAAATCGCTGAACGGGTCGCCGAAATTGCAGTCATGCTGGAAGTCGAGGAAATGCTCGACGTCCGCGCAGCGAACCTCTCACCGGACAACAAGCAAAAAATTTCCATGGGGCGCGGCCTCGTACGCGACGATGTGAATGTCGTCATGTTCGATGAACCGCTGACCGTCATTGACCCACATTTGAAGTGGAAACTCCGGTCGAAGCTGAAGGAATTGCACCAACGCGTGCGCGCAACGATGATCTACGTTACCCACGACCAGACAGAAGCGTTGACCTTCTCCGACCAAGTCGTTGTGATGCAGGATGGCGAAGTGGTGCAAATCGGAACGCCGATTGAGCTCTTTGAACGCCCACAGCATACATTTGTCGGCCATTTCATTGGTTCGCCCGGAATGAACATCCTTCCTGTATCGGTCGAGAATGGACGAGTGCATTTCCAGGGCGTCGACATCGAGGTCGAAGGGGCGATCACTGGTGACGGTGGGATAACCGAATTGGGCGTTCGCCCAGAGTTTGTGACACTGGCCGAAACAGGCGTTCCCGCGAGGGTGCGCAAGGTTTCAGACGTCGGACGGCACGCAGTCATCGAAGCCATTATCGGCGACACACCCATAAAGGCGGTCGTAGATCACGCAGACATTGAGCAAGGTGCCGAAATTCACCTGGCGTTTCGGCCCAATCAAACCCGCATCTACCGTGACGGATGGATTGCGACGGAGGACCGCTCATGAGTGACAGGTGTGTAAAATCCAGCATGGTTCGCCTTGGGCAAAATATCCAAGTGGGTGGCGGTGGCAGAAGCCCCTCACGCATTCCCAAAACACAGGAATTTCGACCATGAGGACCGAAAACCAGAAAGCTTGGTTCTTCGTGTTGCCGGTCCTGCTACTCGTGGCCTTCAATGCGC
>JBCCTK010000175.1:0-3690 GCA_039198685.1 Pseudomonadota bacterium
AGATCCAGCAGGAGAACTACGCGTTGCGGTAGAACCCTGAGCCGGTCGAGAAGGTTGCGAACCCGGTCCTTGGCATCGGTGGTAACCGTGACGACGATGCGGTCCATCTCCGGCAGGTGTTCCCAGTTCATCAAGTCCTCGAGGCTCCCGAGCACAGGAATACCGTCAATATTGTTGGGCGCTCGCGACAGGCGATCATCGAACACGCCAACAATATTCAGGGCGTTGCTCTTTCCATTGCGAGCGATCATCTTGCGTGCATTCTCAGTGGCGCCGACAATAATGATGTTCTCGCTCAGTCGGCCTGCTGCCATGAGTCTTTGTATGACGGCGCCGTAGACAATATGCGCCAGGCTCAAGATGACCCAGAGTGCGACGGGCAATACGCCAGCTGACGGGAGTCCCACGAGATATTCGTACCAAGCCCACGGCGCAGCAAACAGTGCCAGACTCAACACGGCGCGCATGCAAACCCAAGGATGCGCCATGCGATTTTCGGTGTGCCAGGCGCCAGAAACCGAGATCGCCGCAAGCGCTGCCGTGCCGGCCACCATAAAAGGAACGAGGCTCCCAATCGTGGCGGTGAAAAGCGAGATTTCGCTCGCGTCCACTGCCACAATGCAGATCAGCGATACCAAAAATGCATCGATGCCGCGCATGGCTGCATTCACGATTTCCAGAGGAATGCGAACACCTTTGCGCGGCTCCACCTTGGGAGAGCTTGTTTTCAAGTGGGCTTGTCGTGCGCTGGAACCGGCTCGTGAGACAGTAGGCGCGTACTGCGCCAATTGCTGCTCAGATGCAGATAAAGAGTGTATTCGGACACTTGGCGTCACGGCCATTGGGCGTTCCTTTGTACAATCCGGGCGGAAGTGTCTCAGATTCAGCCCAAACACTGCGGTTTCGCCCCAGGGTTTACAAAACGCGTGCCAATTCTCCTTTCTGGAGAAATTGGGTACGGCACGCCGCCCACCCATCCTTTTTTCATTGCGCTGGATGTGGTTATTTGTCTGGCGCGAGCTTGAGCGTGAAACGTATTGAGTAAGCTTGATATTTTGCTCAGCGCAGGACTTTTCGTCCGCTTGGATCAAGAAGGTACACTAGCCATGACACGGCATTAGCGCTTATTAGGCGCAACATTTTTTAACAAGGATCTGTCGATGACCGTAAAATCTATGCTGGCACCGAGCGTTTTGGCGATGAGTTTTGCCCTAGCAGCCTGTGGTGGACAGGGCGACCCTGTCGAGAGCGAGACGGTGGTCGAGACCGCTGAGGCAACACCAGCGGCGAGTCTGCCAGAGATCGTGGTGACCGAAGCGGAGTTGGCTGGCAATCCATTCCTGGAAACATGGGACACCCCCTATGGCGTTCCCCCGTTCTCGCAGATCTCCGAGGCTGACTACATGCCTGCGATCAAGCGCGGCATTCTCGACCTGCGCGCTGAAATCGACGCCATCACCAGCAATCCAGAACCGGCTACTTTTGAAAACACGATCATACCGCTTGAGACTTCTGGTGAGCTTTTGGGTAAGGTCGCGCGCACATTTTCTGGCGTGACTGCTACGGAGCTCAACGATGAGCTGCGCCCTTTGCAGAGTGAAATCTGGCCGATGCTGACGGTGGAAACAAGCGCGGTGAACCTGAATCCGGTGCTTTTTGACCGTGTCAAAGCAGTCAATGACCAACTCGATACGCTCGAGCTTGGCCAGCAAGAGGCGCGATTGGTTGAGTTGACACACCGGCAATTTGTCCGGGCCGGTGCCAACCTCGATACTGAGACGAAGACCCAAGTTGCTGATATCAATGCCCAGCTTTCGGGGCTGACCACCCAGTTTGGTCAAAATCTCCTGGCTTCCACCAAGGCGTTTCGTCTTGAGTTGACAACGCCAGAGGATATTGCCGGGCTGGCGCCCGATTTTGCCGCCTCGATAAAGGTCGAGGGAGAAGAGACCTGGGTCGTGACGCTGGATCGCTCGGTCTATGAGACATTCATGACTCAGTCGGAGAATCGCGCCCACCGCGAGACAGCATTCAATGGCTATCGCCTGCGCGCGTCTGAAGGCGAATACGACAATGGACCCGTGCTGATCGAGATCGCCCAGCTGCGCGCGAAACGCGCCGAGCTCTTGGGCTATGCCAGCCATGCAGAATACCAACTTGAGCAGCGCATGGCGAAGACGCCAGCCGGGGCTGAAGACTTCCTGCTTCGCGTCTGGCGCCCTGGACTGGAGCGCGCAAAGGAAGAACGCGCCGATATGCAGGCCCTGATCGGTGACGACTTCACCTTTGCCGGCCATGATTGGTGGCACTATTCCGAGAAGGTCCGCCAGGACCGCTACGCCTTCGATGACAATGCCCTGAAGCCTTATTTTGAGCTGAATGCAGTGAAGGCCGGCGCCTTCGAAATGGCCAAGCGCCTGTTCAACATCGAGCTTACGGAAGTCGACGTTGACGGCTGGAATCCGGTCGTAGTGAGCTACGATGTCAAAGACCTCGAAACCGACGCGCATCTCGGTTTGTTCATGACCGATATGTATGCCCGCGATTCCAAGCGCGGCGGCGCCTGGATGAGTTCTTTCCGCAACACATCCAACATCAATGGCGAGCCGATCCGCCCGATCATCAACAACAATATGAACCTGACCCAGCCGCCCGCCGGTGAGCCGACCTTGATGCGGTTCGATGAGGTCGAGACCCTTTTCCATGAATTTGGCCACGGGCTCCATGGCCTGTTGACGCAGATCGACTACCCAACGTTTTCTGGGGTCGATGGCCCGCGTGACTATACCGAGTTCCCGGCCCAGATCCTGGAGCATTGGGCCAGCCAGCCCGAAATGCTTGAGATCTATGCACGCCACTATGAAACCGGCGAGGTAATCCCGGGCGAACTGGTCGATAAGATGTTGGAAGCCTCCACCTTCAACCAGGGCTTCAAGACCACTGAGTTCATCGCCGCATCGCTGCTCGACCTGGCCTGGCATAACCTGTCCTATGAGGAGGCCATGGCAATCACCGATGCCCGCGCTTTCGAACAGGAGGCGCTGGCGGGCTATGGCCTGATTGATGAAATCGAGCCGCGGTATCGCTCGAACTATTTCTCCCATATCTTCGCAGGTGGATATTCGGCGGGCTATTACGCCTATCTCTGGTCTGAAATTCTGGATGCTGACGGCTTTTATGCCTTCCTGGAAACTGGCGATATCTGGGACCCCGAATTGGCTGACCGCCTGAAGACCTGGGTCTATGAAAGCGGCGGCCTGCTGCCGGCAGACGAACTTTATCGCAATTTCCGCGGGGCGGATCCGGTCATTGACCCCCTACTTGAAATCCGCGGATTCAAAGAAGTCGAAGGCGAGGGCTGATACCGGGTTTCTCCTTTGATCCCCGCTTCGCTTTGCTTCGCGATGGATCGCGCTCAAGGCTGTCTCCTTTTGTCGCCGCTGAATTGCGTGGCCCGTGCATAAAGCCCCACACCGAGGGCTGCACCTGTGTCCGCGATCCCGGTGGGATGCGGCATGGGGGCTGGGTTTGATCAGAAAGGGCGCCGTCAGCTCGAATTGAGGTGGCCCAGCTCGGCGAAACAGCCCGCATTGGGCCCGGCCCCAAAATTCCGCAGGCCCCAGCGCAGGCTGGGGTCCATGGCCGGAAGCGGCTGCCGGGCGCAGGCGTTCAGCAGCGCTGAAACCGAGC
>JBCCTK010000176.1:0-3686 GCA_039198685.1 Pseudomonadota bacterium
CCTTGAAGGACGTCTGCGCTGATCCCCGCAGGGCCAATGCGTCTGAAACTTGCCATTTTGCAGCCACTTTCGGATCGAACGTAGAGCCTACTTCCCCGCCATAATCTTCATACCGCATGGCAACCTGCAGGTCTAAGTCTTCATAAAGTGGCACCTGGAGTTCGCCGAACAGCGCATAGATGGTCTGTTCTTCATCCTGCGCATTGGTCCCCGCCAGGAAGGAGAAGACACCAGTTCCGCCGGGCCCGGGCGTGATGTCCAGATTGGTGAGGTCGCTTGGGTCGAGCTCATAACCTTCTTGGCGCACCTGGAAACCAGCGGCCCATCCGATGGACCCGCCACCAGCCTGAATGCCAGATTGACCGGACATGACACCATCAAACACCAACAGTTCAGTGGTCCGCGTTTGGTCGGTGCCGCCATCCGTGAGCCAGTCTGCCAGGGTGACGGAATTTTCCAGCCCTGGAACGAACCCTGGATTGGCTTCTCCTGTGATCGCATTGGCCTGGATCGCATTCGAGAAGGGGTTATAGTACTCACAAGCCCCCTGTCCGGCGATCAGGGTGCCAGTATAGCCCGGAGCGAAGGGTTGGGTGCCCGTGGCAGGGTCATTACCCGTCGCAGGATCCGTACACACGCCAAACCCATTGAGTGCAGCGGTAAAGCCCAGAATGTAGGTGTCATTGGTCAGGTTGGAAGTTTCGGCGGTGGAATATGAAAGGTCGAGATCCCAGGTGATGCCATTGTTGAATGCACCGTCGATACCGCCAGAGACCCGCCATGTCTCACCCTTGCGTTCACCCTCCTGCGCGCCACCGGTGACCGGGAAGCCGCCCCAGCCGAAACTCCGGCCGATAAAGAGTGCCGCTAGCGTTCCATCGGGAAAATCACCGGGATTATCAGCGATGTATTGCTGAAATCCAGGGTTTGTGACCGGAACAACCTGGGTTGCGAGTTCCTGGGGTGGGAAGGATGGCGAGGTTTTCCATTCTGGAACGTCCGTGCTGCCATAGAGCGCTTCCAAGTGAAGGGTCGTGCCGCCTGCAAACTCGCGATTGTACTCAGTGAAGATTTGGAACCGCTCGGTTTCTTCCACCAAGTTGTCGAATTGGGTAAATTGGAAGAAGCATTGATCGTTGACGGGATTAACAATGCCGCCAACATCTTCACAGCCTGCCTCCCGGTTGAGAGCTCCGATCACACCGGTTGTACCGAGTGCGACATAGCGGCCTGGATTAGACAGAGATGAGAAGCCGCCAACAGGGTTTTCGGTAATGTCCGAAATCGCCCAGTCCTTTTCCACCAGGGGGACTTCATTTTCAAACTGATAACCGCCGGAGATGAGGAAGTTCCAGTCATCGCCCTGCCAACCATAGGCAGCGGACAGCTCGTATTCTCCGTCGGTACCATCATACTGCTGAAAGCTGCCGGATATTTCCAGGCCATCCAGATCCGTTCGCGTGATGAAGTTCACAACACCGGCAATGGCGTCGGAGCCATAAAGCGCGGCCGCACCGTCTTTCAGTACTTCGATCCGGCCAACTGCCGCTGACGGGATCATGTTTGTGTCAACGAAGAGTTGGGACTGCTCACCAATCGGGAATGGCGAGAAGGTCTGGCGTTGCCCATTGATCAGGACGAGCGTCCTGCCTGGTCCGAGACCACGCAAGTTCACGTTGCCGGTACCCTCTAGACCGTTTGAGGCAAACTGGTTTGTGCGGCCGTCCGTGCCGGATGAAACGCCAAGATTCTTGATCAAATCCGTAAGTGTCGGCGACCCCTCAAGTTTGAGGTCATCTGCGGTGAGAACATCCACGGGAAGGGCAGCATCTTCCGGCGTGCCAGCAATAAAGGAACCAGTGACCACAACGGTATCCTGGCGGGATTCTTCATCCGTTTCCTGCGCAGCGGCTATCCCACCTGCAGCAAATGCCGCTGCGGAAATTGAATACACAAGTACTGTCTTGAAACCCATAACTGATTTTCCTCCCAGTTTAAGTGCGCCGTTTTCGACGTCATGGATGTCCAGTGTAATGCGCAATAACTGCTGCTGAATAGTGCCTTTTTATTGTGCGCCGCAATAAGTGTTGCGCAACAGTCACATCTATCGAAGTGTTATTGGAAATTGCGGTGGCGCGCGGCGATTTCGTGAATTCTTAGTTGATCATCTCAGACACCGCGTTCGCGGCACACGCCCAGGAGCTGGTTTGCAAGAAGTGCCCTGTCGTTTCCCGAGCTGCAGAGGCTTTGGTCTGTGACATCAGAGGGCAAGCCGATACGCTTTTCATCGCGATGTATTTGCGGCCCACAGGTTTCAGGTCTACCTGACCGGTTATGGAGTTTTCGCCCCCCATTTTGTCGCTTTTGGATGTGATCGGAGATCCGGTCGACCCGGCGGCGTTTCCCCTATCGATTGTCCGGTTCAGAAATCAGAAATGGGCCGAGCTCGTCGGGCTCGGTGATCTCAGCGATGCGCAATGGATCGCCCATTTTGCCCGTTTTGAACCCTTTCCCGGCAATCTTCCCAGGCCTTTGGCGCTTCGATATCACGGCCACCAGTTTGGCACCTATAATCCCCAGCTCGGCGATGGCCGCGGGTTCCTTTTTGCCCAACTTCCTGCGCCTGGCGACCGCGTGCTGGATCTTGGCACAAAAGGGTCCGGCCAAACGCCCTATTCCCGCCAGGGCGATGGCCGCCTGACCCTGAAAGGCGCCGTTCGAGAGATCTTGGCGAGTGGCTATTTGGAGGCGCTCGGGGTCAATACGTCAAAGACGTTTTCGGTGATTGAGACCGGGGAAGCGCTTCACCGGGGCGACGAACCGAGCCCGACGCGCAGTGCCGTGATGGTGCGTCTGCAACATAGCCATATCCGGTTTGGCAGCTTCCAGAGGCTGGCCTATTTGGAGGATGTGATAGGGCTTGAGCGACTGCTTGAGCATTGCATTGACGCCTATCATCCCGGCGCGCGTCGAGGGACCACGTCCGAGACTGCTTGCGCGTTTTTGGGCACCGTGAGCGACGCAACGGCCCGCATGGTCGGCCAATGGATGGCGGCGGGGTTTGTTCACGGGGTGATGAACACCGACAATTTTAATATCACGGGCGAGACGTTCGACTTCGGGCCATTCCGCTTCCTTGCCGAAAGCGACCCGAACTTCGTCGCTGCCTATTTCGACCAGACGGGTCTCTATCGGTTTGGACGCCAGCCGACTCAGGCGCTTTGGGCACTAAAGCAACTGGGCAGCGCCCTCTTGAGTCTTTCGACATCAGAAGATCTCGCAGAAGCACTGACAGGTTTTGAAGCGACTTATCAGGACGCGTTTGCGCAGCACACATTTTTCCTTTTGGGCGTCAAGCCACCCGCCCATCAGTCCGAAGTGTTGACCTTCCTGCAGAGTTTTTATGCATGGATGACCGAGTCTGGCGCAAGCTGGCCCTTGACCTTTTTCGAGCTCTTTGGCGGGTCTGCACGGGCGTTCGATCCGAAAGCCACTCGCCAGTCCAGCGTCTATGAAACTGAGAGTTTTTCCAGCGTGCTTGGGCAATTGCACGCTTTCGAGCCAGATCGCCCCGAAAGGCTTCAGCGCGACTATTTCAGGGCAGCCGCGCCCGTAAGGCTCGTCATCGAGGACATCGAAGCGCTCTGGGAACCAATCGCGAAGACGGATGACTGGTCGGCTTTCGA
>JBCCTK010000177.1:0-3686 GCA_039198685.1 Pseudomonadota bacterium
CACCACGTTCCTTAGAACCCCGAATCTTCACGCCACGATCAGCCTTTTTGCGACGAGCCAGGACTGACAAGAGTTCTTCCTGAACCTCTTCGGCGAAAGCAAGCGACTCAACAGTGCCGGAAGACAATGTTTCGGTTCCGATGCTTGAACCATTGAAGGAATTAAAGTGAAGCTCGATGGTAGCGCCCTTAGACTTCCCAATCCACTTATCAACCCGGCTGTAGACCTCGGCAATCTCCTTCCGGTAGCCGAGACCGGCCTTCCGGAAGAATACTTCGATTTCCATTTCAGGTGTAGACATGGTCTCCATGTCAAGGGCGATTGACTTGTTAAACACATACTCCGTCATATTCAATGGAGACGCACTAAAAGCGCCCTGTGCGCGGTTGTTGTGGCCAACAATCACCGCCAGTTTTGCTGCTTTTTTCGTAGTCATGCATTGTACTCCTTGTTAGCGAGCGGATCAGCCCACTCCTCCCAAGTGACACTTCATGGTTGCGCTTTATCGTTGCGCTGGGTGCAATGACTAAGGTACATTACCGTTGAGGCATTGTCCGTGGCCACCGCGCCGCATTCACGATGCATCACACTCTTTTTGAACGGTGGTTTGATTTGCACGTCGGGCCACCGTTCTGCATTTGCACGTATAGGCTGATATCCGACTTGCAATCTCTCGACTTTTGATCGCAGTGAACAAAAAGACGCTAGGACAACGTTGCGTATTGGATACGGTCAGTTCAAAACCGTTTTTGAATCAGCGCCTTAGCAAGCCAGCACACTTATAAGGCGACCAAATATATGGCCGTTTGCCACAAAGGGTGTGTTGGATTTCGGCCACAAATTCGCCGTAATCTAATATGGACTGGGTTAAAAGAGCACCATCAACCACCAACAGCGGGACTAGTTTTCGATCACATTCATAAACTCAGCTATCGTAGTCTAGCGTTCGCGCGGCGGCCTGCGGCCTTGTCCCGCGCGGGAGGGGCGCAGGGTGGCTTTGGGCCCCAAACCTACCGCCTGTGGTTTCGAAACCACGCGATGGCTTGTGGTTCGACACGGGCGATGAACGGGTCCTTTCCGTCCAGATACCTGTCCCACGTGACCGCATCGCCGCGTGTCAGGCGCTCCTTCAGTGCGGAGTATTCCGTTGCCACCTTGGGATGCGCTCTGAGGTAGTCTCTGAAGGCCAGGTGACGTTCGGCGTGCTGTGACCCTTCTTGGAAAACATGGAGGTGGTGCGTCCTCGTGCCATCACGATCGAACTTCCGGAAATAGCGCCGCCCTTCAATGCCGTAGGCTCCCATGACCTCGTACCCGAGGCTTTCGAACATGTTCGCCCGAGCGTCCACGTCAGAAAGCTGCGTCACCACACCAAGAAGATCGATGATGGGCTTGGCCAGAATGCCTGGTATCGCGGTGCTTCCAATGTGATGGAGCTGGATCGATATCGGCCCCAGCGCCCGTTCAAGCGCATTGGCTTCCTCCTTGAACGCCATCGCCCAATTCGGATCGTGAGGAACGACAAAAACACCCATAGCCCTTTATGTCCGCAGGTCATTTTGGTTGGCAATGGCGGGAGTGCCCCGACACCCGCCTCACCGCAGGTGATAGGTCAGGGCGTTGCGCACCAAGAGCTCCAGGCGGTCCAAGGGCAGCTCTGCCCCGGCTGCGAAATGGATCGCCCGGTTGCCCTCATAGGCAAACTCATCGGGAAAGAGAGCCTGAAACTCTGATAAAAGCCGGGTCTGGCAATGGGTGTAGAGCGCAAAGCCGCCCCCTTTAGGCACCCCAAGGCGCAAGGTCGAGCCCGATTTCGTCTCGGGCGTCAGGTAAGCAGGCTGGCCCCATTTCAGGGTCTCTTGGAGCGCGCCCACCCCCTCCGTGCGCGCGGCCACATCCAGGATCATCTCGCGCAGCTCCAGCACACCGGCCCGCACCTCGTCTGGAAACCCCGCAAACACGCGGGCAACAGCAGGGTCCTCAAAGGCCCGTGTCATGGGGGTGTCCTTTCTTGCCTGAAGCGCCAGATCTGTGCGCGCTGGCCTGAACACCCGATTCTATCGAAGACATCGGGCGCGGGAAAGCCCCGGGCCAGCCCTCTTGCGCACTCGCTCACGCGGCGAGCGCGTCAAACATCCGGTGCTCTGTTTCATCCAGCCGCACCAGGCGGTTCGGTGGGACCTCTGACCAGGGGCCAGTTCTGCCATCCAAAGGCTCGGAGGCAAGCACCAGCCCGCCCCCGGCAAACGCCCGTGAGACATAGAGCGTCGGACAGCGGCCATCGCTGGCATAGCGCAGGCAAAACAGGCTTTTGCCATCGGAAAAGACCCATGTTTGGCGGAAGAAGGGGGGCACTTGGGCCGCCCGGGCGGTCTCACTCAGTTGGGCAATCACGGTGCGGCAGGCCCGGTCTGGATCTTCCGCAAGCCCTGCATTCAGCAGCAGCAGAAACAAAAGCTCGGAATCCGTGCTTCCCCGGCGCAGGGCATAGAGCGCATTGGGCAGGCTTGCCTCCAACGGCCGGCGCAGGGCTGTGAACGAGCCGGTTTGACCATTGTGCATAAAGCTCCAGGGGCCATGGGCGAAGGGATGGCAATTTGCCCGCGCCGTCTCCCCTTCGGTGGAGGCGCGCACATGGGCCAGAAACAGGGACGAGGAGATGTGGCGGCACAGGCTCAAGAGATTGCTGTCGGACCAGGCGGGCAGGATGTCCTTATAAAGCCCCGGATCCGGGCGCGCCCCATACCATGCCATGCCAAACCCGTCCCCGTTCACAGAGAGCTTTGCCTCCAACGCCTCCTGGCTTTGCGCGATCAGGGAATGGCTTGGGTCGATCACAATCTCTGCCAAGGGCCGCGCGGGCCCCAGATAGGCGGCAAGCCGACACATCAGCGGTGCTGGGTCAGATGCTCATGCATCTGGGCAATGATGCGCCGGGCGGTCTTTTCAAACAGGCAAGGGATCAGGGCATGGATGAGTGCGGCCCCTGCGGCGAGACCAAGGCGCAGGGCGAACCACGCGGCAAAGCGCATATGCTCAAAATAGGTCTCATCAACGGAGCTGGGGTGGTCGACAAAGATGCGCTGCCAGGTGCGTGTCATGGGCTGTCCTTCCTGTTGGAGCACGCGCAGACTACACCGTGATACATCAGAAATTATCTCAAAATGGGTTTCAAAACAGCCTATCTTGTGGACAGTATCCCAAGTATGAGCGCTGATTTGGACAGTATAGACCGCAAGCTTTTGAGCCTCTTGCAGCAGGACGCCTCGCTCAGCGTCGATGCGCTGGCCCAAAGCGTACACCTGTCGCGCAATGCCTGCTGGCGGCGGATCAAACGCTTTGAGACTGAGGGGATTGTGCAAAAGCGGGTGGCTCTTCTCGACCCGGCTGCCGTCGGGTTGGGCCTTCAGGTCGTTGTCCTGATCCGCACCAGCGACCACAGCGCCACCTGGCTCAAGGCCTTCCGAACCGCCGTGCGCGAGATGCCAGAGATCATCTCAGCCCAGCGTATGACCGGGGATCTTGATTACGTGCTGCGGGTCCGGGTGGCGGATGTGCCCGCCTATGACCGCTTCTACCAACGCCTGATCGACAAGGTACAGATTGCGGATGTCTCGGCCAGTTTCGTCATGGAAGACGTGAAAGAGACCAACGCGCTGCCGATCTGAGCGCCTGTCAGGACAGGA
>JBCCTK010000178.1:0-3663 GCA_039198685.1 Pseudomonadota bacterium
CGATGAACAAGGTCGAACCGATGCAGAAGGCGATGAGCTCGGTCGGGGCGGGTACCTGGTATTCTGGTCTGCGCCGCAGCCAGTCGGAAAGCCGCGCCTGTCGCAAGATCCTGGAATTTCAGGGTGGGCGCGTGAAGTTTCACCCGATCGTCGATTGGTCCAACCGTGACGTGCAAGTCTACCTCAAGGACCATGACCTGCCTTATCATCCTCTGTGGGAGCAAGGATATGTGAGCGTCGGCGACACGCACACCACGCGCAAGCTGGAAGACGGGATGCGCGAAGAAGACACACGATTTTTTGGCCAGGGCCGCGAGTGCGGGCTGCATTTGAGCGAGGGACGCAAGTCATGATGATGGGTCAGATACCACAAGGGTTTAACCCACTGAGCGCGGAGCAATCGCAAGCTCTTGCGCAACTGGCTGGGTCCATGACGCCTGTGCAGCAGGCCTGGATCAGCGGGTACCTTGCTGCGACTGCGCAAACCGGTGCGGGTGCCGTGGCCACGCCCACTGCGGTGACGGAGGCGGATGTTGCTCCCTTGACGGTCCTTTACGGGTCACAGACTGGCAACGCAAAGCATGTCGCGAGCGATCTGGCAGAGGAGGCCAAAGCGCGTGGGCTGGATGTGAAACTGGTCAATATGGCCGATTACAAACCCAATCAGCTGAAAAACGAGAAGTTTGTCATGATCGTCACGGCGACTTATGGCGAAGGCGAGCCTCCGGAAGGGGCCGAGAAACTCTACGATTTCGTAGGTTCCAAGAAAGCGCCAAAGCTCGACGGTGTTCAGGTGGCCGTGCTGGGTTTGGGCGATTCCAGCTACGAGTTTTTCAACAAAACCGCCACGGATTTCGCCGAGCGGTTTCAAGCGCTGGGGGCCAAGGTCGCGGTCGACACAGCGCTTTTCGACGTGGACTATGATGATCACACCGGCGGTTGGATCGAAGGCGCATTGGATGTCTTTGAGCCCGAACTTAAGGCGCAGGCTGGATCTGCGAATGTTGTTCAGATGACGTTGGCTGCGCCCGGTGCAGTGCCCGTCGCCACGTCGCAATGGACTAAGAAAAACCCGTTCGAGGCGGAAATCACCGAGGTTCAAAAGATCACCGGGCGGGACAGCACCAAAGATGTGCGCCACATCGAGATTTCTCTGGAAGGGTCCGGCCTGACCTATCAGCCGGGCGACGCCCTTGGCGTCTATTTCGAAAATGACCCGGTCGAGGTGGATGAGATCCTCAATTGCCTCGACCTGGACAGTTCTGCCCAAATCACGCTGTCTGACCAAACGCGCAGTCTGCGGCAGGCGCTGATCGAAGAGCTGGAGCTGACACAATCTTACCCCGGCTTCGTTGCGGCCTTTGCCGAGGCGACGGCCAACGAGACGCTGCTGGCGCTCGTGGAGGACAAGGCCGCGATGCGTGACTACATCGCCAACCGTCAGATCTACGACATCATCCGCGAACACGCCGCACCGATTGCGCCGCAAGGGCTTGTCGATGCGTTGCGCAAGATGCAGCCGCGGCTTTACTCCATTGCCTCAAGTCAGGCGGAGGTGGAAGACGAGGTGCATCTGACGATCGGTGTTGTAGAATGGGACGCGTTTGGACAGGCCCATGCGGGCGGTGCCTCTGGCCATCTGGCCAGGCGCTCCGGCTCCGGTGACGCTTTGCGCGTGTTCGTAGAACGCAATGACAGTTTCCGATTGCCAGCCAACCCTGATACGCCAGTGATCATGGTAGGGCCTGGCACCGGGATTGCGCCCTTCCGGGCTTTCTTACAGCAGCGGGACACACAAGAGGCAAGCGGAAAGAACTGGCTTATCTTTGGCAATCCGCATTTCACCCAGGATTTCCTCTATCAGGTGGAGCTCCAGGGGTATCTTAAGTCAGGCTTGTTGAACCGCCTTGATGTTGCCTTCAGCCGGGATCAGGCAGAGAAGGTCTATGTCCAGCACCGCATCCTTGAGCAGGGTGCAGAGCTATACAAGTGGTTGCAGGAGGGGGCGCATGTCTATGTCTGCGGGGATGCCGGTCACATGGCCAAGGATGTGCATGCTGCGCTCCTTGAGGTCGTCAAGACCCATGGTGCAGTTACGGACGATGCGGCAGAAGCCTACGTGCAGAAACTGCGCGATGAGAAACGCTATCAGCGGGATGTATATTGAGACCGCATGGGGGCTCTGCCCCCAACGGCGAAGCCTGGGTCTTCGCCGTCTCCCCCGGGGTATTTGTGAAAAGAAAGAAGCCGCAGGCGGATATGTTTGAAAGAGTGGTGTGTCAGCCGCCTTTGAGCTTGTCCATGAAGCTTGCGGCATGGGTCATCACCACAGACGCGCCGGAGACGCCCCAGCCCCCGTCTACGGGAAGAACCACGCCAGAGATGTAATCGGCCGCATCGGAGCTGAGAAATCCTGCCGCCTTGGCGATGTCATCGGTGGTGCCCATGCGTTTTGTTGGCACGGATTTCGTGACCGCCTCGCGGATCTGGGGCGTGGGCGCAAGGCGCGCCATGCCTTCGGTGCCATCAATCGGACCCGGTGAGATCGAGTTCACGCGGATGCCCTCGGAGCCCCATTCCAGCGCGAGGGATTTGGTCACCATGTCGACGCCAGCTTTGGCGGCACATACGGGCGATTGGTGACTCATGGCGTTGAAGGCCTGCGGGGCGGAGATGTTGATGACGCTTGCGCCGGGCTTGGCAAGATGCGCGTAGCAGGCGCGCATCACATGGAACGTGCCCATGAGGTCAATTTCCACCATCGCCTTCACCGCGTTAGGCGATAGATCCATCAGGCGGCCTGGTACATTGCCGGCAGCGCCAGAGATGAGAATGTCGATTGGGCCGCCGAAAAATCTTGCGGCCTCTTCAAAACCTGCTTCCACAGCGGCGTAGTCGCGTACGTCGAACGTCGTGCCGCCGGTTTCCGCGCCCAACTCTTTGAGACCCGCAACGGCTTCATCAACCTTGTCTTGCTTGCGTGAGGCGACCATCAGCTTGGCGCCCCACCGGGCAAAACCTTGCGCGATTCCGTAGTTGATGCCGCTGGTGCCGCCGACGACGAACACGTTTTTGCCGGAGAAATCGAATGTCATGGTCATGGATTGGTTCCTTTCTCAGGCCATCAGTTTGAGTGCTTCAATAAGCGGTTTGTCTTCGTTTTCCATCACGTCGAGGATGTGGCCGTGCAGGCGGCGTTTGTGCTCTCCGAAAATGCCACGCGCCTTGTTGAACGTCGCGGCAAACTCCATGGCCTTGTCGAATGTGTCCTTCGCGTCTTCGCAGGCTTCCTGGATCACGTAGTGTTTGGCCAGTTCTTCGGCGGTCACGCGGCGGCCCGTCAGCTTCATGTCATTGAACAGATGATACGGGACGGCAGTTTTCACAAAAGCGATCATGCCTGGCATGAACGGGATAGAGATGTCGACCTCAGGGAAACAGAAATAGCCGCGATCGGCGCGCATGAAGCGGAAATCGCAGGCGCAGGCCAGCATCGCGCCATTGCCAAACGCATGGCCATTCATGGCGGCAATGACAGGGAACGGGGCCAGCAGCAGGCGCGAGAACACGTCATTCATGCCGTACATGAAGCCCTTCATGTCGTCATGGCGCTGGTCTTTCAGTGCAGCATTTAGGAAATTTAGATCGACACCCTGGCTCCAG
>JBCCTK010000179.1:0-3631 GCA_039198685.1 Pseudomonadota bacterium
GAAATTTGATGGCTCCACTTCGGTCGTCATTGACTGTGGCATTTAGGTGTCGGTCTTTTAATCCTAAAATGCCCCAATTGATCACATTGTGGTCTTGCAAACGCCTTCTGTCCAAGCCAAATTCTTCGTTGTCAGGCGGCGGTACTTAACAAGCACCCCGGACCCATCAGCCCCCCCAGCCCCTCGGGGCGCTTGTATCACAGCCGCCTGACAACTTTCCTTTTACATCCAGTCCGGTCACAGTGTCCTTGCGAAGGCATCGATGGACTTCTGAATGCCGACCAGACGACGCGCTTCCTCAAGGTGTAGCAACTCTGTCATCTTACCATTCACTTTAAGGACGCCCTTGCCTGTATTTTCAGGTGCCGCGAAGGCATCAATAATGGCGACCGCTTGGGCCACTTCCTCTGGGTCGGGAGAAAAAACGCTATTGCAAGGCTCGACTTGGCTTGGATGGATCAGCGTCTTGCCATCAAATCCCATGGCACGGCCATGCTTACATTCGGCGACTAAAGCGTCTGCATTTCCGATATCATTGAAAACGCCATCGAGGGCGACGAGGCCGTAGGCTCGGGCCGCCGTGACCGCCGCACCGAGACCATATTGGAAGGCTGCCCTGTCAGGAGTGGATTGGGCGCGCAGCTCTTTGGCCAAATCATTAGTTCCCATTACGAAACCAGCCAGGCGTGTGTGCCCAACGGCTTCGGCGATGTCCTGGATATTCAAGAGCGATTTAGGCATCTCGATCATGACCCACAGGCCCATTGAGTCCGGTGCGCCAGCCCGGCTCATTGCATCATTCAAACGATCGATGTCGCCGCCATCAATTACCTTTGGTGCGAGGATGCCGTGTGGGCCTGAGGCAACCGCGGCGGCCATATCGTCCCGTCCCCACTCTGTGTCGAGGCCGTTGATCCGGATGATCACTTCACGCGGGCCATAGCCCCCTGCCTGGACCGCTGAGCAGACCGCTTCGCGCGCTTCAACCTTGGCTTCTGGCGCAACCGCGTCTTCCAGGTCGAGGAGGAGCACATCAGCAGCGAGGGTCTTTGCCTTTTCCAGGGCGCGGATGTTAGCGCCTGGCATATAAAGCGCTGAGCGTCTGGGGCGATGAACGATTTCGGTCATGTGATCTGCCATGTCTTGGTGGGATGCAATTTGCAGGCTGGGATGCCAGCCATGGACAATTAAGTCTAGATTTCGCCGGGGAGATCGCTTGATGCGTTATGAGATTGTAAAACAGTTATGCTGGGTACGGAACGCCCAAGGACCAAATTCATCATGACAGAGTTTCCCATCTCAGGTCACACCGCACCGGGTTTCGAGCCTATCCGAGAGGCCTTCCTCAACAATTTCGAAAACGATGGCGAATTGGGCGCCGGGTTTGCGGCCTGGATAGGAGATGAGCTGATCGTCGATTTGCACGGCGGGTGGATGGACAGGGCAAAGACCCGACCATGGGACGAAACAACGCTCGTCCCAGTTTTTTCAACCACAAAGCCGATCAGCGCCGCTATTGTTGCAATGGTGATTGAGGCGGCCGCTCCAGACATCACCTATGAGACCCCCGTAAGTGCAGTCTGGCCAGAATTTGCTGCGTCTGGAAAATCAGGTGTTACCATTGCGCAAATGCTGTCCCACCAGGCGGGTCTGCCTGGTTTCCCTGAACCCATTGACCCTGATCTTTGGATGGACCCGCCTGCCCTGGCGAATGCTTTGGCGCAAATGGCGCCGCTGTGGCCGCTCGGTGAAGGCACGGGCTATCACCCCCTCAGCTGGGGATATCTTGCAGGGGAGCTGGTGGCTCGGATCGCGGGCAAGAGCCTCGGCACGCTGCTGAGAGAGCGCGTGGCGGTGCCAAACGACATCGATTTTTGGATCGGATTGCCGGACAGTGAGCATGGCCGCGTCGCGCAGTTAAAGCGCCCAACGGCCATGGCGGAGCTTGGCCCGTTGAATGAATTCAATCGAACTGCGTTCCTGACCAAGTGGGCAGCCCCCAATCGGGGGGGCGCCGATTGGAAGCGGATCGAGATCCCCTCTGCCAATGGACATGGAACAGCCGCAGCAACAGCGCGCCTTTACGGCCTCTACGCAGGCACACTTGATCTGGGGCTGTCTCGAGAAACCCATACTGCGCTCACACGCTCACGCTCAGTCGGGCAGGACAAGGTCCTCCCCTATGAGATTGATTTTGCGGCGGGTGTCATGCGCAACACCCAGCAGGTCTATGGGCCCAATCGCGCGAGTTATGGACATTCGGGGTGGGGAGGATCTCTAGCCTTCGGTGATCCAGACCGTGGATTGACTGCAGCTTATGTCATGAACCGCCAATCCAATATCCTCCAGGGTGACCCAAGGGCGCTGTCTCTTGTTTCGGCCCTGTACGGCTGTCTGTAATCCAATTTTGCATTTGCTGAATGCGAAACTCTCCTGTTTGGCGAATTTGGCACGGCCTGTGCAATCAATAATACGAGTTTTTTGAAACTCTTACATCTACGCCTTTCTTAGCCCCGGTACGGAACCCCTCCCGTCCGGGGCTTTTTTTGCCCGAAATTGCAAAACCCCAGCTATGTCAGGCGTGCAGACCGTGCCAGACGTCGTGCTTTTGCCGTACCGAGAACGCTATCGGCGGTGAAAATGGTCAATGCGACCCAAATGAACCCGAATGCCACTGCGTGGGTGTTCGAAAATGCTTCGCCAAAAAGCAACACAGCTGTCGCAAATTGCAATGTCGGCGCGATGTATTGCATCATGCCAACGGTTGAAAGTGTCAGACGCGACGCGGCCACGGTGAACAAAATCAACGGGACAGCGGTGATCGGGCCCAAGGCGAATATGAGCGGAATGTCCCAAGCATCCCGTCCCATGGGCCCTGCTGCGCCGGAGGCGACAAGCTGGCCCAGCCATATCGCGGCAAACGGACATAGCAGCGCGGCCTCGATAACGAAGCCCGCTCGCCCGTCGACCTGAATATGTTTTCGAACCGTTCCGTAAAACGCAAATGTGAAACACAGAACAAAGGCGACCCAGGGTGGGCGTCCAAACGCAAAAGCAAGGATGATGACTCCAACCGCTGCGATGGCCACCGACAACCATTGGGCCCAACGTAGCCGCTCTCCGAAGAAAATGAGGCCGAACATGACGTTGATCAGTGGATTGATGTAGTAGCCAAGCGAAGCCTCCATGACCCGCTCAGCGAAGACAGACCAGATATAGAGCATCCAGTTGACCCCGATGAGCAACGCAGAGAGTGACAGCCAGGCGAGTGTTTTAACCGTTATAAGGCGGCGGAGCGTCTCCCAACGGGCGGCCAACGCGACGAACACAATCCCCGTCGGCACGGCCCAGATAATACGATGGGCCAGAAGTTCATCGGGCCGGATATGGCCCAGCCACCGGAAGTAAAGTGGCAACAAGCCCCAAATCAGATAGGCCGCAAGCGCGGCAAGCAAGCCCATTCGGGTTTCAGAAGACATGGCTCCGCCCATACGCGGGGTCTATTCTGAGCGCCACCCGAAAAGCGCGGTGCATTAACGCCTGGCCAAGTCTTTCAGGGAGTATGAATTCGCCAGGGGCTCATGCAGGGTCTCAGAATAGGCCGGGTCAGTGGTGAGACAGCGTGCGCCGC
>JBCCTK010000180.1:0-3367 GCA_039198685.1 Pseudomonadota bacterium
GTTTGCATTAATTTTGGCTGCCTTTGCTGCACTTGCGTCCTTTGCTGTGACGAGCGCGGGTGCACAAGGCCGCGCCGTTGAAATTCAAACCGCAGAGAACACTGAAACCGCCATATTTGCCGGCGGTTGTTTTTGGTGCGTGGAGAGCGATTTCGATAAGGTTGAGGGCGTCTTGGAAACCGTTTCGGGGTACACGGGCGGCGAAAGTCTGAATCCGACCTACCAGAGCCACAAGTATGATGGTCACATTGAGGCGGTTCGGATAACCTATGACGCCGATATCATCACTTATGAAGAGATGGTGGATTACTTCTTCCGTCACATCGACCCCACGGATGCTGGTGGGCAGTTTTGTGATCGCGGCCAATCCTACACCACAGCGGTTTTCGCGCTTAATGAAGACCAGGCAAATATTGCCCGATCCGAAATTGAAAATATAGAAGCATCCGGCATCTTGCCAGGGAGCGTGGTAACCCCAGTCCGGCAGGCATCCGCCTTCTATCCGGCTGAAGCATACCACCAAGACTATCATATCAAAGCGCCTCTAAAGTATAATTTCTATCGCCAGGCGTGTGGCCGTGACGCCCGCGTTCGGGAAGTCTGGAGCACTGACGTTTCAGGCTAAACACCCTATTGTTTGCGTGCGATTGCGCTAGATAGGCCCTATGGCCGTCTATGCTGATTTCACCTCCATACCGCCCCATGCGCGCGGACATGCTATAGCCCTTGGCAATTTCGATGGGCTCCATACCGGTCACTTGGCGGTCATGGATGCCGCACGGCTGGTCGGCAGAAAGCTTGGTGTGGCGACCTTTGAACCCCCGCCACGCGCATTCTTTCGACCCAATGATCCACCCTTCAGGATCTTCCGGCCAGAGCGCCGGAACGCGAAGATATTGGCCGCTGGGGCAGATGCTGTTTTTGAGCTGCCGTTCAATTCCGACATGGCGGGGATGACCGATGAGGACTTTGCCAGGATTGTGCTGGTGGAAGGCCTTGGCGCGTCGCACGTTACTGTGGGCTTTGATTTTCGGTTTGGCCGGGGCCGAATGGGCGATGCTCCACGTTTGGCGTCCCTCGGCCGTGCCCACGGATTTGGTGTCACGATCGTTGAACAGGTGCCCAATGACAGTGGTGACAAGGCCTCCTCAACGGCCATTCGCCACGCCTTGCGATCTGGAGAACCCGGCCAGGCTGCAAAAATGCTTAGCCATGCCTGGGTGGCAGACGGCATTGTCGAACATGGCGAGAAACAGGGTCGGCATTTAGGGTTTCCCACGGCAAACCTGCACCTGCGGGACCTGATTCATCCTCGCCATGGCGTGTACGCTGTCCGCGTGCGCATTGACCGACAGGGTGATTGGATTGACGGCGTCGCGAATTTCGGGCGCACGCCGACCACCGGTTTGCGTGATCCACTGCTGGAGAGTTTTCTTTTTGATTTTGAGGGCGATCTGTATGGAAAAGGGCTGGAAGTCGCGTTGATTACCTATTTGCGGCCCGAGCTTAGGTTTCATAGTGTGGATGAGATGGTGGCGCGCATGCACGTTGATGTCGAAGCCGCAAAGGCTGCTCTGAGCACTGCACCCGCAACCGGAGACACGCTCTAGGCGTGACACTCCACCAGACCTCTGCTAGTTCGCAGAAATGGCATTTTGGCGCTGCATACGAATTCGCGGCCCGGTCGGGCGCTGACGTTTTCGACGTTCCCCGGCCGGGACTATGCGCTTATCCAGAACTCACGCCCAGCCTAAGGCATCCGATCCATGACCATTGAAAACACGCGTGATTACCGCGACACGATCTTTCTTCCGAAAACTGCGTTTGCCGACCGCGGCCAGCTCTCCAAGCGCGAGTCGGAGTTCATCGCCCGTTGGGATGAGATGAAGCTCTATGAGCGCATGCGCGAGGCCCGCGCGGGTGCTGAGCCCTGGCTGCTCCATGACGGGCCGCCCTATGCCAATGGGCATATCCACCTGGGCACGGCCATGAACAAGATCCTCAAGGACATCTGCGTGCGCAGCCACCGGATGATGGGCTTTGACGCAAGCTATCTGCCCGGTTGGGACTGCCACGGCCTGCCCATAGAGTGGAAGGTGGAAGAGGAATTTCGCAGCAAGGGCCGCACCAAGGATGATGTCGGCGGGGCGGAGTTTCGCGAACGCTGCCGCGCCTATGCCGCCGAATGGGTTGAGGTGCAAAAACGCGAGTTCCGCGCCCTCGGCATCGAAGGCGAGTGGGAGGACCCTTACCTCACCATGGCGTTTGAGAGCGAGGCCGCGATTGTGGGCGAGTTCCTGGACGTGGCGATGAGCGGGCGCCTGGTGCGCGGCGCCAAACCGGTGATGTGGAGCCCGGTGGAACGCACGGCTTTGGCTGAGGCCGAGGTGGAATACCACGACCGCAAAGTGCCGGTGATCTGGGTGAAGTTTCCTATTGTTGGACCGGGAGGTGCGCCGGTTGTCCGAATGGGATTGGAAGGCCCTAGAACGACCGAAGAAGCAGATCAACTTGCAGCGAGTATCTCGACTTCCGAAGCCATTTCCGGGGCGTCAGTTGTGATTTGGACGACTACTCCGTGGACGATTCCTGCAAACCAAGCTGTCGCCTTCAATTTCGGAGTTTCTTACAGCCTTTATCGGGTAGAGGCTGTCATGAGCGAGCAAGAATTAGGGTTCGCGCCATATGCTCGGGTTGGTGAAAAAATAGTCCTCGCTGACTCCCTAGCCGAAACTGTCCGTCTCGAGGCGAAAATCACTGATTGGACACGAATTGGACCGGTCGATCCTGCAAACCTAGGAGCGCTGCAACACCCTCTCACTGGTGAAGGCGAATTCTTCACCCACGACATCCCTCTCCTCGCGGGCGACCATGTCACTGATGACGCCGGTACGGGCTTCGTGCACACCGCGCCCGCCCATGGCGAGGACGACTACGCCGTCTGCCTCGCCAATGGGTTCAGCGCGGCAGATATCCGCCAGATCGTCGATGCCGATGGCTGTTACACCGATGAGGTGCCGGAGCGCTTCCGGGGCCTCGATATCGTGCGGACCTCGGGCAAGAAGCGCGGCCAGGCCGGCAAGGCCAATGATGAGGTGATCAGGGCCCTGGCCGAGAGCGGGAACCTGCTCGCGCGCGGCCTCACCACCATCCGCGATGCCCATTCCTGGCGCTCCAAGGCGCCGGTGATCCGCCGCGCCACGCCCCAATGGTTCATCGCCATGGACCAGCCCGGCACCGATGGGACGCCGCCGCTGCGCGAGCTTGTCATTGACGCCCTGAAGGCGGTGGATTTCTACCCCGCCACGGGTCGCAACCGGCTCGAAGCCATGGTCGCTGACCGGCCAGATTGGCTGGTCTCCCGCCA
>JBCCTK010000181.1:0-3256 GCA_039198685.1 Pseudomonadota bacterium
ACCAAAGCCATCCGCAGCTATGAGCGAGAGCATTCCTTCGGTCGTGTGCCGATCATCGCGGCCACGGCCCACGCGATGGAAGAGGACCGCAAGCGGTGCCGCGATGCAGGGATGGATGATTACATCGCCAAGCCGCTGCGCCAGGACACCATCCTCGCCAAAATCAGGCAGTGGATCACCGACGCGGCCGCGGCGTAGTCAGCCTTCCCGCCCGCGCACAGGTGTTTTCTTCCGCGATCGCTTGATCCCCAGGATCACCTCGGCCAACACCATGGGGCTGTTGGCGATCGAAGGATGATGCACATTGGCGGGCAAGCGTGATTTGACATCAGGAAATGTCGGCAACCACCTTGTCAGGCTGGGTGTGCCGATGATGTGGGGCGTTGCGTCCGTCATATCCGTTTCGCTGGCAGACGCCTATTTCTTGGGCAAGTTGGGCACGGATGAGTTGGCGGCGATCAGCTTCGTGTTCCCCGTCCTCTTCACGCTTATCAGCTTAGGTATTGGGCTTTCCGCAGGCGCGACATCGGTGGTGAGCCGGATGATCGGGGCGGGCAGCACGGACGACGCCCAAAGGCCAGCCACAGATATCCTTTTGATCGGCGCCGTGATTTCGCTGTTGGTCAGCGTCCTTGGTGCGGTCACCATCGCGCCCTTCTTTTCCCTCTTAGGTGCTGATGGCGCCGTGCTTGATTTCATCGAGCAGTACATGATCGTCTGGTATCTGGGGCTCCCGTTTCAAGTGGTGTCGTTGATCGCGATGGGCCTCATCCGCGCAAACGGCGATACCCTCGCTCCCAGTCTGGCGATGGTGGTGGGTGCTCTGATCAATATCGGGCTTGACCCGCTTTTGATTTTTGGCGCCGGGCCCATTCCCTCGCTTGGCATTCAAGGGGCCGCTTGGGCTGCCTTCGGTGCCCGCGGCTTCATCTTCCTCGTCGCCTTCGCGCTGATTGCCTTCAGAGAAAAGCTCCTCACCCCAACCTTGCCCAACGCGTCAGAGGCGCGCCGATCATTTGGCGCTGTGATGCGCGTTGGTTTGCCCGCTGCGGGCAGCAACATGATCAACCCCTTATCCATCAGTGTGGTGACGGCCTTCATGGCGTCCTACGGCAATGAGGCCGTTGCCGCCTTCGGCGTGGCCACTCGCATCGAGAGCTTTGCAACGGTGCCGATGTTGGCGCTTTCGAGCGCGATTGGCCCAGTAGCGGGCCAGAACTGGGGCCGCGGCGCTGATGAGCGAACACGCCGCGGCCTGGCGTTGTCCTTCTGGTTCCTGGCCGCCGTCGGCATTGTTCTCGGGGTGGTCTTCTGGAGATTTGCAGTGCCCATCGTCCATCTCTTTACGGATGATAGCGCGGTGCAGAACCTTGCTATCAGCTATCTACAGCTTGTGGGCGCGACGCTGGCTGGATACGGCATCGTGATCGTCACCAGCGCCGCACTCAACGCCATAGACCGCGCGTTTCTCGGTCTCTTTGTCACGATACTGAGAAGCTTCATACTCTACATCCCCTTGGCTGGCGCTGCGGTGATCTTCGGACCGCCATGGCTGGTCTTTGCAGGGATTGCGCTGGCCAACGTCATCGCTGGCTTACTGGTGGCTTGGTTGGCGTTCCGCTGGGCGCGGTTAGATCGGGCTTGAACTCTTGCGCTCTACGATGGCGCCTTGTGTTTCGACTTTGCTCGATGGATGCCAGATACTCCTTAAACGGATATTATGATTAAATCTGTATGTGTCAGGAATATAAAAATTGAAAATGATTCGAACAGATATTATCTATTAGGGTTTATCTTACTTAACTTCTTTCATATTTACTTGTGCTTGCGCGTTACCTCGCCTGGTTGAGTTCAGCATCTGATGCGCTTTAGAGCATCTTTATACGGAAGCCGAAAAACCTGTTTTTCCAATTGTCTACGGGAATATGCCAGGTAATTTCTCGTTTATGGCTACAACGGGAAATAGATTTTTCTACCCCGTTATGACATGACCGCACGCGGCTGGTTCTACGAATTGTACCCGGATTTTTTATCGTTTGTTATCGGGGTGATTCTAGCACCAGGGTGTGCGTTATAGTATCACCAGTATGCTGACAGGTCTCAGACTCGCAAGTGCCGCTACGGCGTTGGCCGTCGCCGCATGTGCTCCAGTTCCCGTTGATTCAGAGGGTTCTCTCGACCAGCAAGCGCCGGTCGAAATTGCTGCCCCCGATCCGGCTCTGCCAACCGGACCGAGCTCCACACTTTTGGAGACGCCGGAGGCTGCCGCCAAGTTTTTGAACCGTGCCTCGTTCGGTGCCTCAATGGCCGAGGTCAATGCCTTGGTTGGGCGAGATGCGGCCGATTGGCTCACGGAGCAATTCGCGGTCCCCGCCAAAGACTATACACCTGAGGTGGAAATAGCCGAGGCCCAAGGCAAAGGCTTTAAGCCGCATACCTCCGTCTTCTGGGACAAGGCCATCAACGGCGCTGACCAGTTGCGTCAACGGATGGTTTTTGCGCTCTCGCAAATCGTTGTTGCTGCTGATGAGTCGACGAATGACTCATTCCAGGTGGCCTTCTATATCGACGTTTTGCAAAAGCATGCCTTTGGAAACTATCGAGAGCTGCTTGAGGATGTCACGTATACGCCGCATATGGGGCTATACCTCACATACCTAAAAAATCGCGCGGGCGATCCAGCGACAGGTCGTATTCCAGATGAGAATTACGCCCGCGAAATCATGCAATTGTTCACCATCGGCTTGGTGGAGCTCAACCTGGATGGCTCCCCCAAACTCGACGGCGATGGGCAGCTCATCGAGACCTACGACAATGACGACATTTCAGGCCTCGCCCGCGTTTTCACTGGTCTTTCCTATCCCAATCGCTGGGCCAATCCTGGACCGGATCTTATTGGTGCCCGCGACTTCATGGTCGTGTACCCCCAAAACCATTCAACGCTTGAGAAGAGCTTTTTAGGCTTCACCATACCTGCCAACACACCTGGCGAAATGAGCATCGACATGGCGTTGGATCGGCTTTTCAGCCACCCTAACGTGGCCCCTTTCATCAGTAAGCAGCTTATACAGCGCTTCACGGCCTCAAGCCCCGCCCCCGACTATATCGAGCGCGTGGCAACGGCTTTCGAAGCCGGCCTTTTCAAGGCTGATAATGGCACAGTGTTTGGGACCGGGCAGCGTGGTGATTTGAAAGCGACCATCGCCGCGGTCCTCCTCGATAAAAGTCTGTATCAGGAATCTGAGCAAAAGCCGCC
>JBCCTK010000182.1:0-3209 GCA_039198685.1 Pseudomonadota bacterium
ATCCCTTCAATGGGGCAGAGGTGGCAGAGCTCAGCCCGAGACTGGCTGAAGAATTAGGCCGAGACCCGTTCGATACAGGGATACTGGTCACCCGTGTTCTGAGAAACGCCTATGCCCGCCGCGTTGTTCGTCCGGGTGACGTCATTGTCTCGGTGAATGGCGAGGGGGTCGATACCTTGCGGGATTTGGAAATGGAGCTTGCGCAACCTCGCAATCAGTGGGCCATCGAAGTCGATCGCAATGGCCGCCGAATACGCGGCACTGTAAGACTTTAGACGGTCTCGAAACCCGCGCGATAAAGATATCTCCTGGATGCAGCGCTCGCCAGCCTTGCCTGGCTGCGTTAGACGGTGTGGGGATGTCGAACGACCTTTTTGCTTCTGCTGGCTTACAGGATACGGCCCCGCGGCCGCTGGCGGATCGCTTGCGACCCCAGAGTCTTACGGACGTCGTGGGGCAAGATCACCTCATCGGCGCTGAAGGCACGCTAGCGCGCATGTTGGACGCGGGCGGACTCTCCTCAATCATTCTTTGGGGCCCGCCCGGTGTTGGTAAAACAACCATCGCCCGGCTCCTGGCCCAGGAAGCGGATATGGCGTTTGAGGCTATCAGCGCAGTGTTTTCTGGGGTCAAAGACCTGCGCGCTGTATTCGATGCCGCGCAGGCACGCCGCGCCACGGGCCAGGGCACGTTGTTATTTGTAGACGAGATCCACCGGTTCAACCGGGCTCAGCAGGATGGATTTCTGCCCTTTGTCGAAGCAGGCACGGTTACTCTGGTCGGTGCCACCACGGAGAACCCGAGCTTCGAAATGAATGGCGCGCTCCTCTCCCGGTGTGCCGTCTTCACGTTGAAACATTTGGACGCCGAAGCGCTGGCGCAGTTGCTCGCACGGGCTGAGGCGCATCTTGGCGCGGCGCTACCCCTGACTGATCAGGCCAGGCAAGCGCTCATTGGATTGGCCGATGGCGACGGACGCTACCTTCTGAACCTGGTTGAACAAGTATCCTTGCTTCAAAGCCGCGATGTTCCCATTACGCCGGAAGTGCTCGGAACCTGGGTTCAGAAGCGGGCAGTTGCTTACGACAAGGACCGCGAGGAGCACTACAACCTCATTTCAGCGCTGCACAAGTCGGTGCGTGGTTCAGACCCGGATGCGGCGCTGTACTGGTTTGCGCGCATGCTGGAGGGAGGCGAGGATCCGCGATTCCTGGCGCGGCGATTGGTGCGTATGGCCAGCGAAGATATCGGCCTGGCGGATCCCACAGCTCTGATGATTGCCGGCGAAGCTGCCCGTACCTATGAGCGTCTTGGTAGCCCAGAGGGCGAGCTGGCGCTGGCTCAAACCGTCATTCACCTTGCGACCGCTCCAAAATCGAATGCGGCCTATGTCGCCTACAAGGCAGCACGCAAGTCTGCTGCGCAGACTGGCTCATTAATGCCACCAAAACACATCTTGAATGCTCCGACCGATCTGATGAAATCTGAAGGGTATGGAGCAGGCTACAGCTATGATCATGATGCGCAGGATGGGTTTTCCGGCCAATCCTACTTTCCGGACACGATGGCCCGGGAGGTGTTCTATGCACCTAAAGGCGAGGGCCGTGAGGCGCCGATTAAGGCGCGCCTAGAGGACTGGGCACGGATGCGCCGAGCGCGGAACGAAACCGACGAGCCATGAGTCTTAAACATGCTCGGTTGACGAAGCGACTGCCATACGAACGGTTTCTCAAAGGGAGTGTACTGCCTTGTGAAGCGGGGTGGCTGGGTTCCGCCGCTGCACTCTCCCCGGCGCACTTCCGCGCTTTGGGAAGGCCGGTTGCGAGTTCCTGGAGAAGATCTGCCCAGCCTCTGGATGATTTCCGATGACGCGAAACCGGCCGATACCCCATCTCACTGATCATGATCGCGACTATATCCGCGGTCTCCTTGTCCATGAAGACGAGGCTATCCTGGCATTCAACAAGCCGTCCGGCCTTCCCAGCCAAGTGCGGGGCAACCGAGCGAGAAATCTGGATCACCTTTTGTGGGCCTTTGCGAAAACCAATGGCAAACGGCCAAGATTGGTGCACCGCCTGGATGTTGGGACGAGCGGGATCATCCTCGCCGCCCAGACCCAGCCAGACGCGGCGGCGTTGTCTAATAGTCTGCAGCAGCGCGATGTGACTAAGACTTACTTCGCGTTGGTCCAAGGGCACTTTCCAGCAAGACGTTCTGGCACATTCAATGACCCAATAGCCCGGCTGGAGACTGACGGGCGAAGCCAAATTGTAGTTGGGCACCCTCAGGGAAAGTCAGCGGTGACCCGGTGGACCATCCACGCCAGAGCAGGCACCGTCGCATTCATTGAGTTGCGGCCTCAAACGGGGCGGATGCACCAATTGCGCGTTCATCTCGCCCACCATGGATCTCCCATTATCGGTGATGCGATCTATGGTGGAGCGCCTGGGTCTAGGCTCGCCCTCCATGCCGCTGAGATATCGCTTTCACACCCAAGATCGGGTGCGCCAGCGCACTTCGAAGCGCCGCTACCAGATGATTTCAAGGCGATCGCTGCGTATCACAAGCTCGATTGCATGGTTTCCGTAAGGGGCTGTTCCGGCTAAGCATCCGTGATGAATGGATTTCTTCTCGTTGCTCTCGGCGGCGCTCTGGGCGCGAGCTGTCGCTACGGCGCAGGGTTGGCTGCTTCGCGTTTCACCCAAGCGCCTGGCCTCTACGCCACATTGTTCGTCAATGTCCTGGGCAGCGCGCTTATCGGAGCCTTGATGGCATGGCTCACGCTGCGCGAGCAGAACGCCCTGACCAATGCATTATTCCTATTTTGTGGCGTTGGGCTATTGGGCGGTTTTACCACTTTTTCGGCGTTTTCACTGGAAGTGGTCCACGCCATCAATGAAGGGCGCTATGTCCAGTCTGGCACTTATATTCTGGCGTCATTGATAGGCGGTATCTGTGCTTTAATGTTGTCTTTTGCGCTGATGAAACGGATCCTGGCATGAGCAGCGGTGTTGTATTGGAAACCATTTCCCACAAGGAAGCAGGAATCCGCCTGGACCGCTGGATCAAGCGGCGCGTCCAGATTAGTCAGGGGCAAGTCGAGAAACTGCTGCGGACCGGGCAGGTGCGCGTTGATGGCGCCCGGGCCAAGGCCAATACCCGGCTCGAAGCAGGCCAGGAAGTGCGCTTGCCACCCTTTGGGCCCGAGG
>JBCCTK010000183.1:0-3149 GCA_039198685.1 Pseudomonadota bacterium
GCGATGGATCACTACCGGCGCATGGAAAAGCACTGCCTGAAAATTGTGTGATTCCACTATTGTGATGACGGCAAATTTGGTTCTCGCCTGTCGGGAGCCAGACGAAAAGCGGAATTTGTGCATTCGTGCTGGGCAATATCGGCGAACTGGTTAATAGTGAGGCTGTGCACAAAGGCGTGCGCTGATCGCAACGATGCGGATTGTCCTGTCATAAAGGAACCTCATCGCTGTGCCTGTCTTTTCCCAATCGCTGCCCAAAATATCGCGAGACCGATCCACTCAAGGCCCAGATCGGCTACCGGTGGCGTGTCTTCCGGCCGCGTTTCAATTCATGGAAATTTGCAATGACTGATCCACAGGAAAATAGCCTTCACCAGCCATCCAGACGCGCATGGCTCAAATTGGCCGGTGCCAGCGCGCTCGGCGCCTCCACCGTCTTGGTGGGGTGCTCAAGGTCAGCCAGCGCCGAGAAAGTGCCCGCAACGGCCGCTTTCGACCCGGACGCAATCGCGATCATGTCATCCAATGAGAACCCTTATGGTCCCTCGCCAATGGCGATGGAAGCGATGCGGGCCGAGGTTGGCAATGTGTACCGCTATACTGGACCGCTCACGGCGCAATTTGCCGAAAAGATTGCAGCAATGGAAGGCGTCGCACCGGAACAGGTTTTGGTGACCAATGGTTCCACCCCTATCCTTGCGGCATTCTCCGACTGGGTATCGGTCCAGGGCGGCGACATCCTCACATCTGCAGTCACTTACGAAGGCGTACCGCGCGTCGCTAAACAGGCCGGTGTGACCGTCATACACGTGCCTCTCATGGCGGATATGGGCTATGATCTGGAAGCAATTTCGGCGCAGATCAGTCCAACGACCGGCGCCGTCTATCTCTGTAATCCAAACAATCCGACCGGCAAGACCATCGATCCGGTTCTCTTGGAGGCCTTTGTTGAAGAGGCTTCAGCCAAGGTGCCCGTCTTCATTGACGAAGCCTATCTGGATATGGCCGACGATTATCCTGCGGGCGCGATGAGCAAGTTCGTTGCGGCGGGGCGTCCCGTCGTCGTCGCACGCACCTTCTCAAAGATTTATGCATTGGCCGGACAGCGCCTTGGCTACGCCATTATGCCCGCTGAGATGGCGATGGATATGCGTCGTTCAGGCCGTTTGTCGAACGTCAACCATCTCGGCCTCGTGGCGGGTATCGCCAGCCTCGATGATACGGCTTATTTTGAGGAAATGCGTGCAAAAACCATTCGCGGTCGCGGCATGCTTGTCGATATGGCGGCCGATCTCGGCCGGCCGATTGCACCTGATCCCCAGGGCAGCTTCATCTACATGGATGTGGGCATGTCCAACGCGGAGTTCGCGTCCAAGATGATGGATAAGGGCGTCAGAGTTGTTGGCGCACGCTGGCAGGAATTGCCGAACTGGACTCGCATCTGCTTCGGGCTCGACCACGAAATCGAGAAGTGCCATGCTGCTGCCAAGTCTATTCTGACAGCGATCTGACGCCATCAACGCTTTGGCCGCCAGCGGCGTTGTCGTGCCGGCGCGCTAAAGGTTTTCGGCCGGCTCAAATAGGGGTTTGGGGTTGATGGGATGAGCGTTTCGTCGACCCGATTCACCCACCGGCTCGCCCAACCTGCGGACATGCCGGTGATCGCCGTGCTCATGGATCTTGCGATCGAGGCTCACCTGTCGGATTGGCTGGATCCTGGCGCAGTTGCCCTCAGCCACTCGATTATGGGGCTGGATACCCAACTCGTTGAGGATCAAACCTATTTTCTCATTAATGACGTTGGGTCCTCTGAGATTGTCGGATGCGGAGGATGGAGCCAGCGTGCGACACTGTTTGGTGGCGACCACACATCAGATCAGCGCAGACCGACCCTTTTAGAACCGGGACGAGATGCAGCGCGCGTTCGCGCCATGTATACCCATCCCGCTCATAAGCGGCGAGGCATTGGTCGCTATATCCTCACACTCTGCGAGACAGCTGCCCGCAATGCCGGTTTCGACCGTGTAGAGCTCATGGCCACGATTTCTGGAAAGCCACTCTATGAGGCATCTGGCTATACCATCATAGAGCCTCTCGAGGCGGCTCGGTCCGGTGATACCGTGGTTCCCGGCTGGAGAATGGGTAAACCCCTGATTTGAAGCCTTGGCCAATCGTTAGACGAGAAATCCGGCGGCGAGGTAGAGCACGGTGGTCACGAATCCTGCCGATAGGGCATAGGGAAGCTGCGTTTGGACGTGCTCGATATGATCACAGCCTGCGGCGAGTGATGCGATGATTGTTGTGTCGGAAATGGGTGAGCAATGGTCACCAAACACGCCCCCGCCGATGACAGCAGCGATCGCGAGCGGGAGTGGGACTCCTGCCCCCATGGCGAGTGGCACTGCGATCGGTACGAGAATTCCATATGTGCCCCAGCTGGTGCCGGTGGAGAAACTTGTGACGCCTGCAGCAATAAAAAGAATGGCTGGAATGGTCCAAGGCGCGGGAATCGTCGCAGCAATTCCGGCGATATAGGCCCCGGTGCCCAAAGCCCTCAAACTGTCTCCAAGAACCAAGGCGAGAAAAATCACCGTCACAGCGGGCAGCAGGTCGGCCATTCCACGAAAACCGATATTGACGAGTTCACCCTTCTCGCGCTGCGTGAACGCGAGGAATAGGAAGGCAGTCGCGGTTGCAAGGACGACGGCCCACAAAATGGACTGTGACCCTGAGCCCTGGGTAATATCGCCATTACCTGTCCAGAACATGAAGGCCAAAGCTCCGCCCACCAGAACGAGCAATGGAATCCCCATATAGATTGCACGTCCCGGTATCTCGTCCAGATCGTTGGCCGGAAGTAGCGCAGCGGGGCCAGCAGGGTCTGTCCAATGGGCGTCGGATGTCGCCAACGGTCCAAACGTTCGGTTAAGCGCAATGGTCACGAAAACACCCGCGACCGTGAGCAAAGCGTAGAAGTTTAGTGCCACGGTCTGGAACAGCACTGAAACGGGGGAGTCGACCCCGTTTGCGACCATCAAGCCCAGCAAGTAAGCGCCCCATCCGTTCAGAAGGATCAAGACGCAGATGGGCGAACAGGTCGAGTCGATTATATAGGCAAGGCGCGCGCGGCTGAGTTTCAGTCGATCGAA
>JBCCTK010000184.1:0-3125 GCA_039198685.1 Pseudomonadota bacterium
AGATTCCTCGCCAGAACGCAGCTTCCTCGGCTAGTTACTCAGCGGAAATGGCGAACATTGCCAGCTCACAGCCTGGAACATGGCAAGCCCCACCGGGAGCAATGCCATGCCGGTCCGGTTGCCCGTCCCGCGGTGGGCTCTTACCCCACCGTTTCACCCTTGCCCGTAGCGGTCTGCAAAGCAGATTGCGAAAGGCGGTTTGATTTCTGTGGCGCTTTCCCTCGGGTTGCCCCGGCCGGGCGTTACCCGGCACCGTTGCCTTGTGGAGTCCGGACTTTCCTCGCATTTGGCGAACCAAACACGCGGCCATCCAGTTCTCCGCGCGGGGCTGGCCTACGCCGATCAATCGGTTCGGTCAATCCCGAAGCGGCGCGCCAGATTTGATGCGATCGCCCTGTCCGTTTCGTCTGGTCCGGACGTTGCTCCGGCTTTCATAGGGCGAAATCTTTGGCGAAAGGCCTCCAAAACAGCCGGTTCACCTTCGTCTTTTGGGTAGCCAAACGCGGACGCACTGGTCAGAAAGTCTGCATCGCTTTGTTCCGGCCCATCAGGCCAAACCGACAGACCGCTTAAGGCCAGCCTGCGCCAATCAAAGCGACGACCGGGGTCAGCTTTCCGCGCAGGGGCAAAATCTGAGTGGGCGATCACGCCGTAATCGGGAACGCTCCACCTTTGCATGATCTCGGCCAGAAGTGCTTCCAACGCATCCATTTGCGGTGCGGAAAACGGGGTCACGCCCCTGTTTGAGAGTTCAATTCCAATGGACCGGGAATTGACGTCCGATTGGCCGCGCCACGTCCCTTGGCCTGCATGCCAGGCCCTGTTTTCTTCAGTGACCAACTGCAGCACCTCACCCTGCTCTGAGATAAGGTAATGAGAAGACACCTCTGCCTCGGGATCACAAAGGCGATCGAGCGCGTCTTCGCAAGACGCCATCTCGGTGTAATGGAGAACGATAAGCTCAGGTCGCAAGCCGTTCCGCCGCTCCCCGAAATTTGGTGATGGGTGCCAGCGGGTTTTGAGGCTCACGCGGGATTAACCGCTTGTGGCATTGCGAAACGGGGCAGGGTTCCAGTCGCAGGCATAGCCGTCGCCATCAGGATCAAGACTAAGGCGATCTCTGTCCGGGCCACCTCGTTCCAGGAAGTCCTGCTGCGCCCGATCTGGAGATCCATATTCCGCGCAGTTTCGAGCGGAGCGCGCTGCCTGATTGATGCCCGTACGGCTGTAAATGCGGGTGCCGACAGGATGACTGGTTGAGAGGGCATAGGCCACGATATTGGGCCGTGGATCATCGACACGATCGGGTAGTGCCGTGGGCTGCACCACCTGATATTGGGCCCGGTTTTGCTGAATAAGCGCGGCATCGCTTTCGATGGAGCGCACATTGTCGACCGCTTCAAAATCGTTCTCAACCGAAATGCCTGTAGAGCTTTCCACGGTCTGTGGCGCGGGGTTTGATGGGCTGGCCTGCAGCGGCTGCGCGCTGGAACTTGGGCGCGTGGCCGCCAAGGTGGCCGAGGTCGCGTCCGCGATCGTCTGTTGTTCATTTATGGCAGAGAGCGGCACGCCGACGGTTGCTGACGCCAAAGCCTCGTTCGACACCGCATTGGCCGGTGGTAGAGGGGACACGGTGTTCGCGCGAGCCTGCGCCTCTTGCTGGGCTTGATATTCATTGTAATCCCCAAAGCCCACGCCTGACGCGCTGTCAGGAATGCTTGGCGAACACGCTGAAACGGCCAAAAAGGCCAATGGAAACATTGCAATGCGCATGGGTGGCTACTCTGTCTGCTGCTGTGCCAATTTTAATTTTGGTGGGAGTTTACCACCATTTTCCCGGTTTGGCCAGAAATCCGGCCGCGTTTTCGAGCGCATAAGCCGTGTTCAGCAGGTCACCTTCTTCCCACGGACGGCCAATCAGCTGCAAGCCCAGAGGCAGCCCCTGAGCATCAACGCCCGCAGGCACTGAGATGCCCGGAAGACCCGCGAGATTGACCGTGACCGTGAAGACATCGTTGAGATACATTGCGACAGGATCAACATCTGTCATCTCACCCAAACCGAAGGCGGCCGAGGGTGTGGCGGGCGTCAGGATGGCGTCGACCCCCTCTGCGAAGACGTCATCGAAGTCTTTCTTGATGAGGGCCCGCACTTTGCGCGCGCGGTTGTAGTAGGCGTCGTAAAACCCCGCCGAGAGCACATAGGTGCCGATCATCACGCGGCGTTTGACCTCTGGCCCGAACCCTTCGGCGCGGGTTTTTTCATACATTTCAGTGATGCCATCGCCCTGGGCCAGCTGCGCCCGGTGACCGTACCGCACGCCGTCATAGCGCGCGAGGTTGGAAGAGGCCTCGGCGGGTGCAATCACGTAATAAGCGGGCAGGGCGTATTTGGTATGTTTAAGCGAAATATCCCGGATTTCAGCCCCTGCATCGCGCAACATTTCTGTGCCGGACTGCCAAAGCGCTTCGATTTCATCTGGCATGCCATCCATGCGATATTCTTTTGGAATACCAATGGTTTTGCCCTTGATGTCGCCTGTCAGCATGGCCTCAAAATTCGGCACTTGCAGATCGACGGATGTGCTGTCTTTGGGATCGTGGCCGCACATCGCCTCGAGCATGATAGCCGCGTCGCGCACGGATTTGGCCATCGGCCCGGCCTGATCGAGGGAGGACGCGAAGGCCACGATGCCCCAGCGGGAACAGCGCCCGTAGGTGGGTTTGATACCGGTGATTCCCGTAAAGGCCGCCGGTTGCCGGATAGACCCGCCGGTGTCGGTGCCCGTCGCGGCAAGGCAGAGATCCGCGGCCACAGCGCTTGCCGATCCGCCGGAAGAGCCGCCGGGTGTCAGAGCCGTGCTATCATTGCCGCGCCGCCAGGGGTTTATGACATTGCCGTAGGTGGAGGTTTCATTGGACGACCCCATGGCAAACTCATCCATGTTGAGCTTGCCCAGCATGACGGCGCCTGCATCAAAGAGGTTCTGGCTGACGGTGCTTTCATATTCGGGTTTGAACCCGTCAAGGAGCGCACTTGCGGCCTGACTGGGCACGCCTTTGGTGCAGAAAAGGTCCTTTATCCCCAAAGGGATACCGCCCATGGCTGGGGCATCGCCCGCGCTG
>JBCCTK010000185.1:0-3080 GCA_039198685.1 Pseudomonadota bacterium
CAAAGTGCATGTCGCCCAGCACTTCGAACCAGTCCTGCCGGCGCTCGTAGAACTGCTTGTGGATGGTGCCCCAGACAAAGGTCTCAAGCTGCTCCGCTGTCTCCCAGACTGTCAGATTTGCCACAAACTGCGGATCGTCACCGATGGTGTTCTCGGTATTACCCGTGCCGGGCTCGCCCGAACCTTCCATCATCCAGACAAAGCCGGGCATTCGTTTGCCCAGTCCATTCACGCGATCAAGGTTCGCCATAAACTCCGCCACACGCGGGTCATCCGTCGGAGCAAGCAAGCGGCCGATGTTGAGTTCAGCGAGGTGGTAACTTTCACACATCCGAACCTACCTTTTTCGAAACCGCCATGGCCAGGGCGAACAGGACGATGGGCAAAACCAGTTTTGCAAAAAATTCGAGTGCCAAAATCAAATTTGCAGAGACCGGAGTTGTATAGATGACGAAAAGAGCCACCATAGGAAGCGCAATCGTCGCAACTGAAAGAGCAATTGAGGTTGCGGCTCTGCAACCAACTGCCCGAGAAAGCAGATATAAACTTGCCAACATGAAAGCTGATGCAATCGATCCATCCAACCAAATCATTGATCACTCCGCCGCCACTGCGGACACACGGCCCGCCCGTTTGTGTTTGATCCGGTCCTCAATCTCTTCGCGGAAGTGACGGATGAGGCCCTGAATGGGCCAGGCCGCCGCGTCCCCGAGGGCACAGATCGTGTGGCCCTCAACCTGTTTGGTCACATCCAGCAACATGTCGAGTTCTTCGACCTCTGCCTCACCCGTGACCAGCCGCTCCATCACGCGCATCATCCAGCCCGTACCCTCACGGCAAGGCGTACACTGCCCGCAGCTTTCGTGCTTATAGAATTTCGACAAACGCCAGATCGCCTTGATGATATCGGTGGACTGGTCCATCACGATCACAGCGGCGGTGCCAAGCCCTGAGCGTTGCTCGCGCAGGTAATCGAAATCCATAATTGCCTCGCGCATATCCTTGCCCGGAATACAGGGCACGGAGGAGCCGCCGGGGATCACGGCCTTGAGGTTCTCCCACCCGCCGCGAATGCCGCCGCAGTGCGTCTCGATGAGCTCTTCAAAGGTGATCGACATGGCCTCTTCCACAACGCACGGGTTGTTGACGTGGCCGGACACCGCGAAGAGCTTGGTGCCAGCGTTGTTTGGACGACCGAAAGAGGAAAACCACTCCGGCCCGCGCCGCAGGATCGTTGGCACTACGGCAATCGATTCCACGTTGTTGACAGTTGTCGGGCATCCATAGAGACCCGCGCCCGCCGGAAAGGGCGGTTTCATGCGCGGCATACCCTTCTTGCCCTCAAGGCTTTCCAGCAGCGCGGTTTCCTCACCACAAATATAAGCGCCCGCACCGTGGTGAAGGTAGATATCGAAATCCCAGCCCGATCCGGCGGCACTCTTGCCGACCAGCCCGGCATCATACGCTTCGTCAATCGCCACCTGCAGAGCCTCGCGTTCGCGAATGTACTCGCCACGGATGTAGATATAGCAGGCGTTCGCATTCATCGCGAAAGATGCGATCAGACAACCTTCGACCAAAGTATGCGGATCATGCCGCATGATCTCGCGGTCTTTGCAGGTACCCGGCTCGGATTCGTCGGCATTGACCACCAGATAGGACGGGCGACCGTCGCTTTCCTTGGGCATGAACGACCACTTGAGACCCGTGGGGAACCCTGCACCACCTCGGCCACGCAAGCCGCTGGCCTTCATCTCATCGACGATCCAGTCGCGCCCCTTTTTAATCAGGGCAGCTGTGCCATCCCAATGGCCACGTGCGCGCGCGCCGGCCAGGGTCCGGTCATGCATCCCATAGATATTCGTGAAAATACGATCCTTGTCGTCAAGCATCAGAACAGTCCCATCTCGGCAAATTCAAGCGGGCGGCATGTCGCCTCAGGCCCGGTCAATCTCGCGGCGTTTCCGCCAGAGTTGTCTTGTCACGATCAGCGCCCAAAGGAAACCGGCCAAGGCGAAAAGATCGAACAAAAACACGTAAGAACTGGGTAACCCCAACTCTCCGCCGATCCATTGCGCGGCCATCCAGAGCAGCATCGTGCCAGCTATTACAATTGAGATCAATCGGCCCAATCGAGCCAGTTCTCTTTCACGTTCTTCGCGTTCGTCCATTGCCGTTCCACAACTTAGACGCACAGGCCATCCCGATTAGCGTTTGGCGGGTCCAAACGCGGCTCCGGGCGCCTGCGGCCCGCCCGAGAGCATCCTTTCTTTATCGTCCGCGTAAGCTTCTCAGCTTAGTAGACGTCGCCATCCTCGACGCGCTTCGAGAACTCAGTCTCTCCGCCAGTGGCCAGCACCTTTGCTTGTGCGACCCATTCATCTCGTGTGACCCTCCCCTTGAAACCTTCAAGGTTGGCATCGACCCAGGCAACTTCATCGGGTGTCCACGCGGCCACTTGATCAAAATGCCAGAATCCCAGCCGATTGCAAAGCTTTTCGAGCTTGGGCCCGATCCCCTTGATCTCCTTAAGGTTGTCAGCTGTCCCGTCGCGCGGTGCGTCCAGACCAACCGGACGTGTTCCCTCGTCCTTACCTTCCTTGACGCCATCACCGTCATAGTCAGGCGTGCTTTCCACTTCGGCTGCCGATGCCGCATCCGCCTCCGCCTCCGCCTTGCGGGCCGCTTCGGCAGCGACTTCTTCCTCGGCCTTGATACGGGCAGCTTCGGCCATTTTCGCTTTGGCCGCTTCTTCCGCAGCTTTCAGTTTGGCCGTTTCAGCCTCGGCCGCTGCCTTGAATTCGGCCGCCTCGCGCGCTCCCGCATCCTGAACAGGGTCAGGCGCTGCGGCTGCGGCCGGTGCGGGGGATGGCGTTGCTGGCTTTGGCACCGTCGGTGCGGCGCCGGATCCAGCCATCGCGGGTACGGCGCTGGAAGACCCGAACCCGATCAGCAGGACGACACCGGCCAGAAATGACACGAGAAATGCCAGAAACACCGATGACATAAAGCGATACTCGGCCAGCACCCAGAATAGGGCGAAAGCGACAAGGAACACGGCCATGGACAGTACCACCGCC
>JBCCTK010000186.1:0-2910 GCA_039198685.1 Pseudomonadota bacterium
AATTCGCTTCCGCGCGTCGTTCAATACGGCTGTTCGGGCCCCGTCGATCACAGAACTCTTCCTGCCTCAATCTGAGGGCTTTCCTGGCGCAAACGACCCATGTGCTTCGGACTTCACAGGAGATGAATCGCTTCGCCAGCTTTGTATTGCTACAGGCGTCGACCCGGCAAATGTAGGGTCGGCCTTGATTGATCCACCTTCCGGTCAGGTCAGAGAACTAGCCGGCGGTAACCCCGACCTTGAAGCCGAGGAAGCGGAAACCCTCACTGTTGGTTTCGTGGCCTCTCCAAATTTGCTTGAAGGTTTCACTTTCTCTGTCGACTACTTTGATATCGAAGTGGAAGATGTGATTTCTGCCTTTGGTGGCGGTGCGAACAACGTCATCAGCACCTGCTACTCAGACGACGAACTCGGTGGTTTGGGATCTCCTTTTTGTAATGCCATCACGAGGGGTGTCGGCGGTCAAATTACGCAGGTCGCTGTCACTACTCAAAACGTTGCTTTACTTACGCTTGAGGGTGTTGATGTGCAGGCGGAATACACGCTGGACTCCGACTACGGACTGTTCTCATTAAGTTACCTGGGAACATTCACAGAGGACAATACGCTTGTGCCATTTGAGGGTGGTGACCCACTCGAATGTGCCGGTCGTTTTGGTCTTGATTGCGGCGAGCCAGTTCCCGAGTATAAACATCGTGCAACTTTGCGCTGGGCGGATGGTCCATTCAGTGCGCAATTGCTCTGGCGCTATGTTGGCGAAGTTGAAGACGACAATGACGATACGGTGTTTTTTGTAGAGACCATAGACGGACAGCATTATTTTGACGTTGGTGGCAGCTACGATGTGAACGATAATCTCACCCTCACTGCTGGGATTGATAACCTGTTGGACGAAGATCCTCCTATTCTTGGTGACAACCAGGAGCAGGCAAACACATATCCGGCGACCTATGATGTGTTCGGTCGGACGTTCTTTGTCCGTGCGACAGCACGCTTCTAGTCGAACGCAATAAAGTTGAAACTGGAAACGGCGGGCCTTGGCCCGCCGTTTTTTTATTTGTCTGCTGACATGAGTCAATTCAGAAACCTGAATGCGCTATCGCGCTGATTTCATTTCCTTATTCTGCTCGCCACCTTGCATAGAGCGCCGTGGGTAATAGGCGATCTGAATTGGCGTGCGGTAGGGCCATTTCGCCTGTCTCCATCTCGCCGCCAAGGCCGATCAGCCGATCTGCGAGCGTTTGTGCCAGCGCCAGATAAGAGAGCCGGACTGCATAGGCCGTGGCAATCACAAACAGAGGACGGTCCGATAACAAGGCGCGCACACCGTCCAATAGGGCTGGTAACCCGTCTTCGAACCGCCAGGTCTCGTTTTTAGGACCCCGGCCAAACTTGGGCGGATCGAGGACAATCGCGTCATAGGTGTTGCCGCGCCGGATCTCACGGGCGATGAACTTCATGGCATCGTCGGCGATCCAACGGATCGGCCGATCGTTCAAGCCCGAGAGTCCTTGGTTCTCCCGGCCAAAGCCGTTTGATTTCGGGCTTGCGTCCAGGTGAACCACATGCGCGCCCGCTGCCGCGCAGGCAAGAGACATCATGCCCGTATACCCAAATAGATTGAGCACTCGAATGGGCCGCCCGGCCGCGCGGATCCGGTCCATTGCAAACCGCCAGTGAACGGAGTGTTCCTGGAACACACCAAGATGGCGAAAGGGCGTGCGACGCGCCTGAAAAGCCAACTTTCCCCATTTCATGGGCCAGAGATCCGGAGCGCCGGGCGTGTTCAGGCGCCAAGCGCCGCGATCATCATCGCCAGCCTTGGCGTCGAAGACGGCATCGGCATGCCAATCGTCGGGCGGTGTTGCCGGTGTCCAGAAGGCTTGAGGGTCCGGCCGCGAAACCGTTTGGCCTGCGAATTGTTCCAGTTTACGGCCCGCACCGGAATCCAGCAGCGCATAGTCAGTCCAGTCATTGGCAATGAGCAGGCGGGTCTGCATCTTCATGGCGCTGCTCCGTCATATCCTTTTTGGCGCCAGGCCTCATATGTCAGGATAGCCGTGGCTTGCGCCAGGTTGAGGCTGTCGGCGCCGCCGCGCATGGGGATGCGGATCAGCGCGTCGCATTGGGCCTCGACATCGTTGGGTAAACCCGATTGTTCGTTTCCCATGAAGAGCACCACCCGCTCGCCAAAGGGCGCTGCGTCATGGCGAATGGTGCCATTCATACTCGCGCCAACAAACGCCACCTTTTGGGTTTGCTGCCAGCGGAAAAGGGCTTCAGTGCTCGACTGAGCCAGCCGTATATCAAAAAGTGAACCCATGGACGCGCGAACGGCTTCCAAGCTGAAAGGATCGCAGCACGTCTCCACCAGTATGACCCCTGAGACCCCGGCGCAGTCAGCCGTGCGCACGATCGTTCCCAAATTGCCCGGGTCTCGAACCTGGTATAGCGCAATCCAGATCCCGTTGCCGTCTGAAATAAGATCGTCAAGGGCGGAAAATTGCTGGGTGAAGGCGCCCACAACGGCGTTGGGGTTCTCTTTCCGCGCAATCTTCGACATGATCCTGTCCGGGACGGAGAACACATGAGCGTTGGCCAATCGTGCTGCCGAGACCAAATCGATAATGTGGGGCCGGTTCAAACTGTCCTGTGCGACCGCCAGCGTTTTCAGGTGCCACCCGCGTTCGAGCCCCTGTTGAACCAGTCTTGGTCCTTCGGCCAGGAACAAGCCCGTTTCAGCGCGATTTTTCTTGCGCTCAAGGGCCCTAAGGGCTTTCACACGCGGGTTCGAAGGACTGGTGATTTGCTCAATCGCAACAGACGTTACCAAAGTGTATGCACTCCCTTGAAGCGCCTGCCTGATTAGGGCATGCGTTGCGCTTGAATTTGCGCGTGGCTGGAAGCGAG
>JBCCTK010000187.1:0-2868 GCA_039198685.1 Pseudomonadota bacterium
CCCGCCATTCACGTTGCGCATGATGTGTTCAACCGACGAGAATGCATAGTCCACATGCGGCGTGTAATGCATCACCAGAACGATGCCGGTGATGATCTGCAGCGCCAGACAGAATGTCAGAACAATGCCCCAGATCCACATCCAGTTGAGGTTCTTCGGCGTCGGGATCATCAAGGTGTCATACAACAACCCGACGATGGGAAGACGAGAGTGAAGCCACTTTTCGCCCTTGGACTTTGGTTCGTAGTGATCGTGAGGGATACCACCCATAGCGCGTTTCCTTATCCCAATTGAATCGTTGTTTCGTCGACAAATTCAGCTGTCGGAACCGGAAGGTTCTCGGGTGCCGGTCCCTTTCGGATACGGCCTGAAGTGTCATAATGTGACCCGTGGCAGGGGCAAAACCACCCGCCGAAATCACCTGCATCGCCCAGCGGAACACAGCCCAGATGCGTGCAAACGCCCATCTGCACCAGCCATTCACCGGCCTCATCCATGCTGCGGTTTTCATCTGAGCCATCGGCGCCAGGATTGTTGTCGTTACGCGCGTCATTGTCCGGAAGATCAGACAGATCAACCGCGCGCGCCGCTTCAATTTCCTCAGCCGTGCGCCGACGGATAAACACGGGTTTTCCGAGCCATTTGACCGTCAACTGCGTGCCTTCAGCAATATCAGCTACATCCACGCGGATGGAGCTCAACGCCTGAACGTCGGCAGAGGGGTTCATTTGATCCACAAGCGGCCAGATCGCGGCGCCAGCCGTAACGGCACCTGCGCCTGCAGTTGCATAATATAGAAAGTCTCTACGAGTACCTTCTTCGTGATCAGTGTGTGACACTGGTAAATCTCCGTATTGCTGGCCCTCTCCCGTGGGCTGACTTGTCGGTTTACTAGGCACAAACCGAACCCGGCTCGCGCATCAGAAAGGTATCTAGCAGGGATATCAAAGGGGTCCAGTGCAACAAAAGCACTATTTGACAGAAGTGCGCATCTGTCGCGCTTGTAGCCAAAAGACAGCAGGTGTAAGCACATAGTAACAGCTCGAAGTGGACTCCAAAAATGCTTCGCCAAATCCAAGCTGCAATTGCAGCGCTATTCATCACAGCCGCCCCTGCAGCAGCCGAGCTTGAGCTCAGCTTCTATCTGGGATGGCAAGAAACCAATGACAGCACGGTATCCGGGACCTTGCCCGGCGGTGTGCCGGTAAACCGCAGCGTCAACTGGAGCGGCGACAGTTTCGACGCGCCGTATTATTACGGCGGCCGTGTCATCTGGTGGACCCAAACAGATTGGGGCTTCGGCGTTGAAGGCACGCATACCAAAGCCTATGCCAGTGTCGCAGACCTCGCGGCACTTGGGTTGGGACGGTTTGAGTTGTCGGATGGTCACAACATTTTTACGGTGAACGCGATGAAGCGTTGGCCGGGCGCCTTCGCGACCGTTGGATTGACGCCCTATGTTGGCGGCGGTGTGGGAATCGCGGTGCCGCATGTGGATGTCCAACTGCTAGGGTCGCCATTCCGGACCTATGGGCTTGAACAGACCGGTTTTGCTCTGCGTGGCCTGGCGGGCTTGAAATATGATCTGACCGAGGACTGGGCCATTTTTGGTGAGTATCAGTTCACTTGGTCGGATAATGACCTTACGGTCGATCCTACAGCGATAGGTCAAATCCCGGGCGAATTGAGCACAGAGATCGTAACCCACGCGATCAATTTCGGCGTCAGCTACAGTTTCTGACCTGACCAGCCTGCAACGCGCAAGACGGCATCTCCGAAAGCATCTGGCGCCTCCTGAGGCGGGTTGTGCCCCACATTTTGCAAGACCCGTCGTTCATAGGAAGACGCGAACTTAGCCCGCAGACTTTCTGACGCCGAGGGCGGGTCGACGCCGTCATCCGTGCCCTGCACAACAATCGTGGGCACTGTGATGCTAGGTTGCCGTGCAAGACTTGCTTCAATATCTGCCACCGCGGGATCCCCGGCAACACCCCCAAACCGGTGTTGATAGGAATGAAGCACAATATCGATGAAGTCAGGATTTTCAAACGCCCGCGCTGACCGGGCATAGGTTGCCTCATCAAACGCCCAGGTCTTCGACCAAAGCCTCCAGATGAACTTACAAAACCCATACCGATCATGGGACAAGGACGCCCGACCGCGTTCCGTATGAAAAAGGTAAATGTACCAGTATCGCGCCTCTTCCTCGGCGGGCGCGGGGTCGTTAGATCGAGCGATATTCTGAATGTTGTAGCCCACTCCGCAACTTACCAATCCCGTGACGCGCTCCGGCCAGAGCGCGGCCACAATGCATGCAGCGCGCCCGCCCCAGTCAAAGCCGGCGAGCGTCGCCTGCTCGATGGAAAGCGCGTCCAGCAACGCCAGTACATCCGCGCCAAGGGCCGCCTGCTCTCCAGATCTTGGCGTGTCATCCGAGAGAAACCGCGTCTGACCATACCCGCGCAGGAACGGGGCGATGCACCTCATTCCTTTATCCGCCAGCGTTGCCATCACCTCGGTGTAGGAATGCGCGTCGTACGGAAAACCGTGCAGCAAAATCGCAACCGGGCCATCGCTTGGACCGGTTTCATAATATGCGATCTCTAAAACGCCCGCCTGAATGAATTTGAGATCCATCCTCGCTCACTCGGGCCGGGTGTTCTGCATGGAGTCGCGCTTCTCAAATTCTGAATACCACTCAGCCAAAGCCGATGCTTTGGATCGCCAGTCGCGGTCTGGCTGACGGAAATCCAGATAGGCCAGCGCACAGCCAACGGCGATGTGGCTCATATCCATCGGTCCGTGTAAGTGGCTCATCCACCGGTCGTTTATGGCGTAAACGGCGCGTTCGATCTTGCCCCATTGCGC
>JBCCTK010000188.1:0-2787 GCA_039198685.1 Pseudomonadota bacterium
CTTGGATCGGCGCCATCCATGGCGGCTGGACGGTTACGCTCGTCTTTCTCGGCAGTTGGGTGCTGGTATCCGTGATTGACCTGGTGACAGGGCAAAGCGAAGCGAACAACGACGCCAGCACGCCCGATAGCGAACTGTTCTGGTATTGGATGATCACCCTGATTTGGCCGCTGGTACAAGGACTTACTGTGTTTGGGGTTATCGCCTTCGTGACCTCATCGGATCACTTGGTGATGTGGGAAATTTTTACCTTGGCCGCGGGCCTTGGCATACTTTCGGGGGCTATTGGGATAGTCTACGCGCATGAACTCATGCACCAGCCCACACGCCATGAACGCTGGTTGGGCGATATCCTCATGGCAATGACGCTATACGGGCATTTCCGAAGCGAACACCTGCTGGTCCATCACCGCTATGTCGGCACGCCTAAGGACCCAGTCACCGCACGTTACAATGAAGGATTCCATCGCTTCTTTCCAAGGGTCCTAAGCGCATGTCTGATGTCCGCATGGGCCGCGGAGAAAGCGCTACTGGCTCGGAAAAACCTACCGGTCTGGCATCGCTCAAACCCCTTCTGGCGCTACGGCGCTCTCCAGTTTGGGTTTCTGGTGCTGGCATTTGCGGTCGGCGGCTGGCTTGGTCTAGCCATGTTTGTGACCCACGCTTTTTTCGCTGTCTGGCAGCTCGAGTTGGTCAATTACATCGAACACTACGGTTTGACGCGAAAGCACCTTGGCAACGGCAAATACGAGCATACACAGCCCCATCACAGCTGGAATGCGTCTCACAAAGCATCAAACTGCCTTTTGATTAACCTTCAGCGTCACTCAGACCACCACTTCAAACCGAACCGTCGTTTTCCACTGCTCCAAACCTGGACCGAGGCCGATGCGCCGCAGCTTCCCTACGGTTATGCCGTCATGGGCGCGCTGGCCATGGTGCCGCCTCTCTGGCGTCGGCGCATGAACCCACGCGTCCGCGCCTGGCGCAAGAAATTCTACCCGGAAATCGATGACTGGCAGCCCTACAAACACGCCACCAATCCTATGCCCCGCTAGGAGGCTGATTTGACCGCATTTGAGGCCCACTTAGAGCAGACACTGAACGCCATCGATGCCGACGGGTTGACCAAGCATGAGCGCCTGATCACGTCGCCGCAGGGGGGCTGCATTGACGTGGCCGGCCGGCACATGCTGAACCTCTGCGCAAACAACTACCTGGGCCTTGCAGACCATCCGCGCCTAATTGAGGCCGCGAAGACAGCGCTGGACAACCACGGCTTCGGCATGGCCTCCGTCCGCTTCATTTGCGGGACACACGACCTTCACCGCATACTCGAGGACGACTTGGCCCGGTTTCTCGGAATGGAGGACAGCATCCTGTTCGCCGCTTGTTTCGATGCAAACGGTGGCGTCTTCGAACCACTTCTCGGACCCGAAGACGCGGTCATCTCGGACGCGCTCAACCATGCCTCCATCATCGACGGCATACGTCTCTGCAAGGCACGACGATATCGCTATGCAAACTCCGACATGGATGAACTAGAGACCCAACTCAAAGCGGCGCGCGCCGATGGCGCCCGATTCATCATGATTGCGACCGACGGTGTCTTTTCAATGGACGGGTATCTGGCGAACCTGAAAGAGATCCGCGCGCTCGCGAACCGATATGAAGCGCTGATCATGGTCGACGATTGCCACGCAACTGGCTTCATAGGACCCAAGGGCGCCGGCACACCGGCCAATGCTGGCGTCGAAGTCGATGTTCTTACCGGCACTCTTGGCAAAGCCATGGGCGGTGCCATCGGTGGCTATGTTGCGGCATCCCAACGGGTTATCGACCTTCTCCGCCAGCGGGCCCGACCCTATCTGTTTTCCAATGCCTTGCCGCCCATGGTCGCAGCCGCCGGTATCGAAGCAATCCGACTTGTCGAAGAGGCCGAAGACTTGCGGGCAAAACTCTTTGAAAACACGCGCTACTGGCGGAAACGCCTTGAAGTTGCTGGCTTCAGACTTCTCCCCGGCGAACATCCGATCGTGCCGGTCATGCTCGGCGAAGCGCGGCTCGCACAGGAGATGGCGGCCAAGCTTGACGCCCTTGGTGTCTATGTGGCCGGTTTTTTCTTCCCGGTCGTTCCAAAGGGGCAGGCCCGAATCCGCACTCAGATGAATGCGGCACTCAGCATGTCGGACCTCGACCAAGCAGCCGAAGCCTTTGTCACGGCAGGTCGAGAGGCAGGTGCAATTTGACTGGGCTATCCTTCTCTTTGGCGAGAACATCCCGGGGGCCAGAGCAGCGCCCCGGCCCACTGTCAACATAAGGTGCGTCCGTGTCGAACGTAATGAAAGCCCTTGCAAAGACCGCACCCGGACTGGGCCTCGACATGATCAGTACGCCGGTGCCAGAGCTCGGCCCCGACGATGTCCTTATCAAGGTCAAGAAGACCGGCATTTGCGGCACCGACATCCATATCTGGGACTGGGACGATTGGGCAGCGAAGACAGTTCCTGTCCCGCTCATCACCGGACACGAATTTGCTGGCGAGATTGTTGAGCTAGGACAGAACGTCACAGACCTGAAGCGCGGCCAACGCGTCAGCGGCGAAGGCCATCTGATTGGCAAGCACTCGCGGCAAAGTCGATCAGGTCGTTTCCACCTTGATCCGGAAACACGCGGCATTGGCGTGAACGAACCGGGCGCGTTCGCCGAGTATCTCTGTCTGCCGGCATTCAACGCCGTTCCACTTCCCGATGAAATCGACGACGAGATTGGAGCCATTCTCGATCC
>JBCCTK010000189.1:0-2723 GCA_039198685.1 Pseudomonadota bacterium
CGCAAGGGCTACACCCAGAAGGCGATGGTCGGCGGGCACAAAGTGTATTTGCGGACGGGTGAATATACCGACGGGTCGCTTGGTGAGATCTTCATCGACATGCACAAGGAAGGCGCAGGCTTTCGGGCGATGATGAACAACTTTGCCATCGCGGTGTCGGTTGGTCTGCAATACGGTGTGCCGCTGGAAGAGTTTGTTGATGCCTTCACATTCACCAAGTGTGAGCCATCAGGCATGGTGCAGGGCAACGACTCGATCAAGAACGCGACATCGATCCTCGATTACATCTTCCGCGAATTGGCGGTGAGCTATCTCGATCGGACCGATCTGGCCCATGTGAAGCCGGAAGGTGCCACCTTTGACGATATTGGGCGTGGTGAAGAAGAGGGCGTCTCGAACATCTCGGAGATGAGCGACGATTCTGCGGCCAAATCTCTGGAAGTTCTGAAGCAAATCAGCTCGACGGGCTATCTGCGCAAGCGTTTGCCGCAGGAACTGGTCGTGCTGAATGGCGGGCAATCCGCTGACGGGGCAGGCATCATTGGCGGCGCGATGGGGGCGACTGCGTTTGGCAATGCGACCGATCCCGAGGTTGCCTTGCAAACTCTTGTCCCGGAAACGTCGAAAGAGAAAGCGGCAAGCCCGGTGTTGTCGGGCGCCTCATCTCTCTCTGCCGCCGCTGTGGATCGGGCGACCATCGCTCGGATGCAGGGCTATGAAGGCGAGGCCTGTGATGAATGCGGCCACTACACGATGGTGCGCAACGGAACTTGTTTGAAATGCAACACATGCGGGGCGACCAGCGGGTGTAGCTGAAAAAATTGAGGGCGCGGGGAGAAGTGCGCCAACACTCCTCCCCAAGGCCCATCTCGCATAAGCGTGGCACGCTGCGAGAAGAACCAAATCGGCCTTACGGTCGAATGAAAGGAGAACAACTATACCCTGATCTGGGGATCAATAGCGTGCCAAAACATACATGGTTATCCAGAGGGTTATCCATGTGTTTTATAAGATGCCTGTTAACAAAAAGGAGAATTCCTATGGCAGACAAACGCGACTATTGGACCCAAAAGAGACCTGACGGTAAGTGGGAATCAAAACGTGAAGGATCGGATAGAGCGTCCAAAGTGACGGGAACTCAGGCCGAAGCTTGGGAGTACTCGAAGCAGAAAGCGCGTGAAAACAAAGGTGAAGCCTACCTCAAGGGTGAGAACGGTAGGATCCGAGAAAGAAACACCTACGGTTACGATCCTAGACGATCAAAAGGGTAGAAAGAAATCGCGTCCTCTGGGGGATGCGTAGGGGTCCCGTGGCCACCCAAGAGGCCCGGACCCCGACGAGATTGAAGAGACACGGGGCGGGTGCGCTCGCCCCCTGACGACGCTCAGGCCGCAGGCAGAAACCGGGCGGTACATTAACGGAGCTTGAGCGGCGAAACTTTCACGGGAGGCTACGGCCTCCCGTTTTTCTTTTTCGCGACAGGTTGTGACAGGTTGCAACGGGTTGCGATGGGCACGCGATCCCACCCAAGGGTGTCAAGCGCGGTGAAGCTCGACCAGCAGCCTTTTGGCCTCCATGCGTGGATTGGCCAAACTGTCTCTGTCTTCTCCGGGAAAGAAGCGCGCTCGGGTGGCTGTTGGCATGGGGTTTGGCGCGAGAATGTGCACATGCGGGCCTGTCTTCACGGTTTCGGCCTGCCAGCTGCGGGCCAGCTGGATCTGTGCGGCCTTTGATGCGCCGTAGGCCCCGAAAAACTTGCCCTGAGCTCTGCTATCCTCGAAAAACACCGCATGCCCATCGGCGCCAAGAAGCGGCGCGACAAACGTGATCAGTTGTAACGTGGCCTCGACATTCACTTTCATAGAGCGCGTGAAGTCTTTGGGATCAATGTGATTTGCTGGCGCAAGGGGGGCAGCGTGAATGGCGGAATGGAGCCACAAATCAACCTTGCCCCACCGATCAAAAATCGAGCGGCAGAGCTGAGCCATGGCCGCGGTCTCGGTGATGTCCATCGGAGCGAGCGTTGCGGAGCCGCCCTTGGCCTGGATCAGATCGTCGATCTCTTCCAAGGCGCCCGTTGTGCGCCCGACGGCGACAACATGATGGTCGGGCGCAAGGGCCTCTGCGAATCCGGCACCAAGTCCCCTCGACGCGCCTGTGATCAGTGCGAGTTTTTGCGCCATCTTCTCTGTCATGGGCGCAGGGCATTTCACCGCGCTGCTTGGAAATCAAGCGCATTCTCTTGACTCTGCCTCTCAGGCGACCAAAAAGACGGGCAAACATCCTAGAACGAGGGGATCGCAATGAGCGACATGGTGTTGAGCAAGGCCCTGGTTGGCCATGACGGGATCGTCAAGAAAATCGGATTGGTGGTACTTGGCTCCATCGCGCTGGCGTTTGTGGCGCAATTGAGCGTAGGGTGGCCGGTGCCGATGTCTTTGCAAGGCTTGGCCGTGTTGATCATCGGCTTCACCTATGGTTCGCGCCTCGCGGCCGCGACACTGGTGACGTATTTGGCTTATGGCGCCATGGGCTTGCCGGTGTTTTCAAACGGTGGATCCTTGCCGTCGCTTTATGGGCCGACAGCGGGCTTCCTTTACGGCTTTGTCGCGATGGCATGGCTTGCGGGCCTTGCCGCGGACAGAGGGTGGACAAAGAACATGTTGGCCACACTGGTCGTAGGCTTGATCGTGTCTGTCCTGCTCTACGTGCCGGGCCTGGCG
>JBCCTK010000190.1:0-2673 GCA_039198685.1 Pseudomonadota bacterium
ATCAGCTTCAGGCGCAGCCAAATCCAGCGCTCTTCGCCAGGCTCGCCGGGATTGGCGTGGCGCGGGGCCCGGTTGGTGGAGGTCTTGAAGCGAATATTGCCCCAGCCTCCATTGCCCCCCTCGGCCAGAAGCACGCGCTGACCCGGTTCGGTGAGGTCTGCGATCATGGTCTCGCGGTCATCCTCAAAGATCTGCGTGCCGATCGGCAGGTCCAATTCGACATCCTTGCCGCCGCGCCCTGTGCGTTGTTTGCCCATGCCGCCAACGCCGCGTTCGGCTCGGAAGTGCTGCTTGTAGCGGTAGTCGATCAGTGTGTTGAGATTGTCGACGGCCACAGCCCAGACATCGCCGCCCTTGCCGCCATCGCCTCCATCGGGGCCGCCAAATTCGACATAGGCTTCACGGCGGAAGCTGACGGCGCCGTTGCCGCCCGTGCCCGAAGCGATGAAGATTTTACATTGGTCGAGGAATTTCATGGCGCTGGCTTTTTGCTGGGCAGGTTCCTTACCGCCGTAGAGCCGTTCTGTCAGCTAAGGCCGTCATCTCAGTCGCCCAGGGAGACGATTTCGTCGCTGCTATACCCTTGGAAATAAAGTGCCGTGCGCAAACTTGTATGGTCGATCGCGCAGCGCGCCCGGGCGGCCACAATGGGTTTGGCGTGGTAGGCAATGCCCAATCCAGAGGCCTCAATCATCGCAAGGTCATTGGCGCCATCGCCAAGGGTTAGCGTGTCTTCGAGCCCGAGACCGAGTGCGGTCGCTTCTTCCTCAAGCGCCTTCAGTTTGGCGTCTCGCCCTAGAATTGGCCGGTCGACATCGCCCGTCAGGACAGACCCGTCGTCAATGAGCGTGTTGCCCCGATGGTCATCAAAACCCAGTAGGGCCGCCACACGGCTGGTAAAGAATGTAAACCCGCCAGACACCAGAACGGTCCGTACGCCGGACTGTTTGAGGCTCGCCACCAGGGCACGCGCACCTTCGGACATGAAGATCTTTTGGTCGAAACAGGCCTGCAATTCTTCGAGCGGCAGGCCAGCAAGCATGGCGACGCGCTCGGTCAGGGCATCCTCGAAATTGAGTTCGCCTGCCATGGCGCGCTCCGTGATGGCGGAAACAACGTCTTTCTTACCGGCGAAATCGGCGAGTTCATCCAGGCATTCCACGGCGATGATGGTGGAGTCCATGTCGGTGACCAGAAGCGACTTGCGCCGGCTCAGCGTGGGCAGAACGGCAATGTCCGCAGACGTCCCAAGGGTTTTCTTAAGCGTTTTTTGAAGGGACAGGGCCTGCTGGGGGGACATGTCGTTGACACGTGTCTCAAAGGCAAAATCGTCCCCATTCGGGCACAAATTCAAGAGTTGAATGCCGCTACCTGTTGCATTGGCCAGGGTTTGTGCAAACTCATCCTTCAGGGCGGAATGGGACGCGGGTGCAACCATGACGGCTGTGTGGGGCATCGACACCTGACTTGCTGCTAACACGTTGATCCCTCTCCTTTCCACCGGGGCGGTGAACGCCTAATCAGTAAATATGGCATCTGCACTCCTCATTCACGGTCCGACCGCCAGCGGCAAGACCAAACTGGCGATCACGCTTGCAGAATCCCTGGGGGGTGAGGTGGTGAATGCCGATTCCATGCAGGTCTATGCGGACCTGAACGTCCTGACTGCGCGCCCCACGCCGGAAGAATTGGATGTGGTGCCGCATCACCTCTTTGGGCATTTGGACGCTTCGACCCGCTACAATACCGGCCAATGGCTCGGTGATGTTGAGTCTGTCATCGACGACGTGACTCGCCGCGGAAAAGTGCCGGTTCTCGTCGGTGGTACGGGACTTTACTTCCTGGCTCTGACTCAAGGCCTCAGCGAGATCCCTCCCGTGCCAGAGGACATTCGCGCGGACGTGCGCACCTTGATCCAAGTCGAAGGCGCTGGGGGACTACGCGATAGGCTTCACTCAGTTGACCCGGAAAGTGCAGACCGGATCAAAGGCAGTGACCGCCAGCGTCTCGCGCGGGCCTATGAAGTTTGGCTGGCGACGGGGAAACCCATGAGCGCGTTCCAGGGTGCGCGAACGCCGCCCGTATTGGAGCGCGGTGAATGGCTGGGCATTGCACTGACCCCCCAGCGCCCCAAGCTCTACCAGCGGATCGATCGGCGGTTTCAGGGCATGATGATGCAAGGCGCCATGGAAGAGGCCAGGGCCTTGGTCGCGCGCGACCTACCCCCCGATCTTCCAGCGATGAAAGCCCATGGTATGCCATGGCTCGCAGCCTTTGTGCGGGGTGAAATGAGTGCTGAGGCTGCGGCTGAAAACGCCCAGCGGGACACGCGCCGTTATGCCAAACGTCAGTTCACATGGATCGGTCGCCAGTTTCCATTTTGGCCGCGAATCCCAAGTCTCGAACTCAATGAGCGCCGGCGTGTTGTTCTGGCACTCTACAAGGAAGTTCAACGGGGTAGCCAATGATGTTTCGTGTCAGTTCGATTTTTAGGCAATATTTCGTGCTTCCTGTTCAGAATTTGAAATAAATTATCCCACAAAGCCGGGTTGACCCTCGCATCTCGCAAGTTTAGTCTCTATCCTATTGGAGGGGAAACGCCCAGAGCGGGTGCGCGTACAGCGAGTCGTGAGCAGGCGGGAGTGACTGGCGGGGCCACCAGGCGGCGAGGGC
>JBCCTK010000191.1:0-2604 GCA_039198685.1 Pseudomonadota bacterium
GATCCCCTGGTAGGGTGCCATCTTTGGACCTTGATCAATCAAAATGCCAAAAATGCCGTCGCCAATCAGGTCGAAGGGGGCCACATTGGCCTGCAACTCGTCCGCGTCATAGCTCGCGTAGGCGCGCACCCTTGCTGGCTCTCCATCGGTCTTTGGACCGTAGTAATCGGTAGCAATCAAACGCACGGCGCCGTTGCCGCGGATTTGCAGCGACAATTTCCAGCGCAGCTTGATCGTCTGCCCGATTAAGGCTGTCAGCAGCGTTGCCTCTGCGATCAGCGCCTCCACTTGCGGCGCATAATTGTGCTGCGCCAGCACTTCATCCAAAACCCGGCTGAGCCTGACAAACCGGCCCCGGATATCCGCGTGATCAAGCTGGAACGGCAAAACCGAGTCGTCCCAAGCGATCTGATTTCCAAGCGACATGGGCGTCCTTTGGGGGCTTTCTTCAGGAGAGTGGGTCTGGCATATCGCGCCGGGACACGCAGAGCAAGCGAGCGGCCAGATGATCAGGCGCCATGGTGAACCCGTCGTTACCGGGCAAAAGTATCGAAAAAGGCCCGGGGTCTACGCGATACTTGTCCACGAGCGCGAAGTACTTGTGACCCACCAGGCCGAACCGATCCCAGAGTTTCAGCTGCCAGGTGGCGGCATCGATCCCGGCGAAAACCCGCTTTCCGCCCTGCACCGGGAGGTGTTGGAAGAGACCGGTTACAGTATCAGCCGCCCCCGACGGATCGGTGCGTATCGGCGGTTCACCTACATGCCGGAATACGACCTTTGGGCCGAAAAGCTGTGCCATATTTATGTGGCAGCACCTGCGCTTCGCCATGGCCCACCGGGCGAGCCCGGCCACACGGCGGTTTGGATGTCAGCAAAGGTGGCAGCGCAACAGCTTGCTTCTGTCGGGGACCGGGCCTTTCTAACTCAGGCGCTCGGCCCATTCTCGAGCCCATGAAACTCAAACAAAACGCCCGACACATCATCGGCGAAATCCTTGTCACCGTTATGGGCGGACAGGTCCCAGGCCAAGGCCTCTAAAAGACGCGGACCTTTCAACCCGGCCAACCCGTGCAGCATGTCGGCCAGCCCTTCGTTTTCAAGCATCTCGCCCGCGGCATTCTCGCATTCCGTGATCCCATCAGAGCCTAAGAAAAGGCGGTCGCCGGGCTGCATCTGAACCGCAAAGCCGTCATAATCCGCGCCAAAAATAAGTCCCACGGGCAAACCACCGCTCCCGGGAAACTCGATTTCACCGCCCTTGCGTTGAACCAAGGGATGGGGATGGCCGGCTTGGCAAATCTCAACCCGACCGGATTTCAAATCAGCGTGCGCAAGTAAAATGGTGAAATAGTGTTCCGTCTCTATTTCGCCCAAGATCAGCTCGTTAAGCGCCCTGACCGCTTCGGCGGGACGGCGTAGTTCAAACCCGTCAGGTCCATGCCGTACGGCAGCATTCTGTGTGGGCGACGTGCCAGATAGATGGCCCGCAAGCCGCGCAGTCAGAAGGGCGGAAGCAACACCATGGCCGGAGACGTCGAGCGAAAAGAACCCAACCTCGTGATCGCTAACAGAGTAGCTGCCAACCAGGTCGCCGCCAACGCGACCGGCAGGATTTAGCATCAGCGAGATGTCGGCACCCTCCACGCGGACAAACCGCTCTGGCACCAGCGATTGCTGTAGCTTCCGTGCCTCGATCAGATCGCCATCAAGCGCTTCGTAAAGCCGCTTGATCTCATCCAGGGCAGAGCTGACCATGTGATTTTTATCGTGCAGCTCGCGTTGCATCCGAAGGATGCGCTGGCCAGCCTGGATGCGCGCGCGCAATTCTGTGGGATGAAACGGCTTTGTCAGAAAATCATCTGCGCCCACGTCCAAACCTTGGGCGATTTCACCCTTCTCACTCTTAGAGGTCAGGAGGATAAAGTAGCTGTAGCGTTCTGCATGGGCGGCACGATATGCCTTGCAGAACTCAAGGCCTGACATGCCTGGCATCATCCAATCGCTGATCACCATGTCAGGGGCGTCGCGCTGGGCCAATTGCAGCGCCTCTTCCCCGCTGCCGGCTTCGATCACGTGATAGCCCAGTCGGTCCAAGTGAACGGCAACCAACCGACGTTGGGCACGGCTGTCATCGACGACCAGGATTGTCTTCGGTTGCAGCGCATCACTCGCCGCATCCTCGAAATGTTCTGCCAGGCTCACCAACAATCCTTTCAACCGGTCTGAAAGCCATGGCGCAAAAGGCTTAACAGCGCGCTAAAACCCGTTACTTCCCGTGTCGAACTGGGCCCAGGCTGCACTTGGTGACGCCATTAACCAAAAATTTCCTTCCCAATTCTAGAACGGAGTGGGAAAGGGAGCGTTCTCATGCTCAACTACGAAAGAGTACAAAACCTCCGGGAAGAGATCGGCGAAGACGACTTTGAGGAGGTTGTGGCCCTGTTTCTGGAGGAGGCGGACGAAGCGATCGAACGCCTCGAACCCGATGTTGGAGCCCAACAGTTGGAAACTGATTTTCACGCCCTTAAGGGAAGCGCGCTGAACCTTGGCTTCGATCGCTTTGCAGAAATTTGCGCCACCGCAGAAAAGCAGGCGGCTGAA
>JBCCTK010000192.1:0-2473 GCA_039198685.1 Pseudomonadota bacterium
GCGCAAGCGTCTTGATGCGCCTACAATGGATGAAAAGAAGTCGGGTCCACCTCTGGAAAAATACGTGCCACTCACGCGGATGTATTGAATAGGGGGGATTGATGCGCAAACAGATTGTTGCAGCGATTGCAAGTGTGTTGCTTCCTTTCGTCCTTTGGTTGGTTGTATTTTTACCAACCCTTGCGACCGTATTTGTGACTGGGGAAGGGGATCCGGAACTTGTGTCCAGTGCGCTCACGGTTCCGTTCCTTATGGCGTTTGCAGCCAGTGTGTGTTCGCTTCTGGCGTTGATTTATCTCAAGCTTCACTATGGAACGATGGCGCTCCTCGGAATGGCGGCTGCCGGGACGGGAATGGCCGGATTCTTCTACGCGCCGGTTGCTGCGGGGCTCTTGGGGCTTTTATCTGCGGCGATTCTAGCTGGTGGCATCATAGCGGGGCTTTGGTATCTCCTGAAATGGGTCTACGCCGACACCGCCCCTCAAAATGTAGTCGAAGAGTTCTGAGCCATGACCGACACCTTCAAACTCAACATCGACGGCCAGGACATTGAAGTGCCCCGCCATTTCACTCTGATGCAGGCCTGTGAGGAGGCGGGCGCAGAGATTCCGCGCTTTTGCTATCACGAACGCCTTTCGGTCGCCGGCAATTGCCGCATGTGCCTGGTGGAGTGGGAAGGCGCACCGAAGCCAATTGCCTCTTGTGCGCAGACCGTGGGCGACATGCGCCCCAACCGGGATGGCAGCGCGCCAAACATCCGCACCAGGGGTGACTATGTCCAGAAGGCCCGCGAGGGCGTGATGGAGTTCCTGCTCATCAATCACCCGCTCGACTGCCCAATCTGCGACCAGGGCGGGGAATGCGACCTGCAGGACCAGGCCATGGCGTATGGCCGCTCCGGCTCGCGCTATGAGTTGAACAAGCGTGCGGTTGAAGACAAGAATATGGGCCCGCTGGTCAAGACGATCATGACGCGCTGCATCCAATGCACACGTTGCGTCCGCTTCGCGGCTGAGGTGGCCGGCGTTGAAGAGATCGGCATGATTTCGCGGGGCGAAGATGCCGAGATCACGACCTATCTCGAGAAAAGTCTCGAAAGTGAACTCAGCGGCAATGTGATTGATCTTTGCCCGGTCGGCGCGCTGACGTCCAAGCCCTACGCTTTCAATGCGCGCCCCTGGGAGCTGCGAAAAACCCCGTCCATTGATGTGATGGATGCCATGGGCAGTGCCATACGCGTCGATGCCAAGGGCGATGCCGTCCTGCGTATCATGCCCCAATTGAATGAAGAGGTGAATGAGGAGTGGCTCTCGGATAAATCACGTTTTGTCTGGGACGGATTGCAGCGCCAGCGCCTGGATAAGCCATTTGTCCGAGAAAACGGCAAGCTGCGGCCCGCAAGTTGGGCAGAGGCTTTTGAGGCAGTTAAGTCTGCCGTGGCCGTTCCTGAGAAGGTGGGCATTATTGCTGGCGATCTGATCGAGGTGGAGCAGGCCAAGGCCGCTCTGGATCTGGCGCGCTCCCTTGGTATTCAGTCCACCGATTGTCGCCCGTCTGGGGCGAATTATGGCACAGATGGCGTGCGCGAGCGCTACATTCTTAATCCGACTTTTATGGGGATCGAGGAGGCCGACGCACTCTTGATCATTGGCGCTAATCCGCGTTTGGATGCGCCAGTGTGGAACGCCCGGATTCGCAAAGCGTGGCTCTGGAACGATCTGGCTGTTGGGCGCGTCGGTGAAGCGGTCGACCTGACCTATGACCATGCCCACCTCGGGACAACGCCAGCGGACCTTTCGCACCTTGGAACGTTTAAAGACGTGCTCGACCGTGCAGAGCGACCCATGATTGTTGTTGGCGAGGACGCGCTTTGCCGGGCAGACGGCAAAGCCATTTTGAAATCTGCGCTCTCCTTGGCCCATGAGGTCGGCGCTGTGTCAGGGGATTGGGCCGGTTTTGGGGTCTTGCAAACCGCCGCTGGCCGGGTTGGCGCATTGGACATCGGATTCGTCCCGGGCGAAGGCGGTTTTGACACTGCGGGTATTCTTTCTGGCAAGATGGACACTGTCATTTTGTTGGGGGCCGACGAGGTTGACCTGTCGAATCTGAATCCATCGGGTAAAGTCATTTATGTTGGAAGCCATGGCGATGCCGGAGCGAGCCGGGCGGATATCATCTTACCAAGTGCAGCATATACCGAGATGGCGGCGACTTATGTGAATGCTGAGGGCCGTATCCAGATGACGAGTAAAGCGGTGCAGCCGAAGGGGGATGCCCGGGAGGGTTGGGCGATCATCAGGGCGCTTTCGGATGTTTTGGGCAATCCGCTCGCTTACGATTCTCCGGAAGCCTTGCGCGAGACACTTCGCAGTGAGTTACCGGGCTTTGCCGGACTGGGCTTTGCCCCGGGTGCAGCAGGCGCCGAGGCGCTCAAAACGCTTCCTGAGACCGAGACGGGACTCTCAACTGACCC
>JBCCTK010000193.1:0-2453 GCA_039198685.1 Pseudomonadota bacterium
CGCTGAGCCCGCTTGACCCGCTCTTTTACGGCATGCTGACAAACCAGATGGTGGCCGAAGTTGCTTTGGGAGAATTTGACGCGGCCATGGCCAGCGCGGAACAAGCCGTAAATTCCCCGGGAGCTTATTACTATCCTCTGATCTGGGCGGCGATCACTGCCGAGCTCAGCGGAAAACCCGCGCGGATGCAGCGGTGGCGCGACAAGGCCCTCTCCGAGTGGCCCGACGCATCAGCAGACGCAATCCTTCAAACCTTTCCGCTGTCCGACATAAACCTCAAACACAACGTCCTAGCATCGCTCCACCGCATGGGCATCACGTAGAACTGCAAGCGCACGGGGTGGAAAAAAATCTGATGGATGTCCTTTGGCCGTTGCATCGTTCGTCATGTCATTGAAAGCATCAACGCTTTTGACAACCGGAGAAGAGACATGCGCTATACATTTCTGACCTATTCGCGCCCCGAGGATTTTGCGAACGTCCCACCAGAGGAGCTTGGCCAGCTCAAAGGCCTCTTCGGGGCCTATATCGGCTCCCTCAAGGACGCAGGGATCCTCGTGGGCGTCGATTGGCTGCAGCCGGTCAGCAATGCCACGACCGTGTCCCAGGGCGGCGACCGCATCCACGACGGACCGTTCGCGGAGACCAAAGAGACGCTTGGCGGCTACATGACCATCGAAGTGCCTGACCTCGACGCAGCGATTGCTTGGGCCAAGAAGTGCCCGATGGCAAAATACGGCGCTGTGGAGATACGGCCCACTGCCATGGGCGAATAGTGGCCACACAGGAGCGCATGGCCGAGGTCATGCGCTCTTCCTACGGGCGTCTTTTGGCGATCTTGGCCAGCAAGGCCGGCGACATACTGATCGCCGAAGATGCGCTGTCTGACGCTTTCGCAAAGGCGCTGATACACTGGCCTAAAGACATGCCAAAAAACCCAGAGGCATGGTTGTTGACGGTCGCGCGCAACCGGCTCGTAGACATTCAACGGCACGACGCTCGGATCGAGTTCCGTGATGAACTCCCCGAAGAGCAAGAGCTTGAGATACACCACGACGAGATACCCGACGACCGCCTGAAGCTTATGTTTGTGTGCGCGCACCCGGCGATTGACCCAGGGATGCATACCCCTCTCATTCTTCAAACGGTGTTGGGGCTGCACTCGGACGTCATCGCAAAGGCCTTTTTGCTGCCGCACGCCACCATGGCCAAGCGCCTGGTCCGCGCAAAACGTAAAGTGCGGGACGCAGGCGTCGCTTTTCAGATCCCGGGAAGCGAGGACTTTCCCACCAGGGTCACCGCGGTGCGCGAGGCAATCTACGGTGCGTTTTCACACGATTGGATGGGCGAAGGCCCTCTCGCAGAGGAAGCTCTCTTCCTCGCAACGCTCCTTGCCGACTTGATCCCCGAAGATGCGGAGGCCCTTGGACTGGCCGCCCTGATCGCCTTCAGCCTGTCACGCCACCAAGCCCGCATCGAAGACGGACAGTTTGTTCCGCTGGAAGACCAAGACCCTTCGAAATGGCATATGGGACTGCTTCAGAAAGCGACCGTTTATCTCGGCCGCGCCCAGCTTTTGGGGAGCCTCGGACGCTTTCAACTTGAGGCGGCCATTCAGTCCGTTCACGCCGATAGACTACACACCGGTGTCACGAATTGGCCGGCCTTGGTGCAGCTCCATTTGGGTTTGTCACATGTGGCCCCGACCATAGGAGCCACTGTCAGTTATGCGGCCGCATTGGGCAAAGCCGGAAACCCCGAAGACGGCCTCGCAACGCTTCTTGGGATTGATGAAAAAGTCCGCGCTGGATTTGCACCCGCTCAGGCGACGCTCGCCTATCTGCTGTCAGAGTTGGGGCACGCGCAGGAGGCCGTTGCAGCATATGAGTGCGCGATTGCCCTCACGCCTGAGCCGCCCTTGCGCCGATACTTGGAACGGAAACGCAAAGAGTTGAGGAAGAGCCTGAATTAGGCATCGGTCTCATTTTGCGCTTCCGGCAACGAGATCTCCCGTGGACTTGCGAAACAGGGGATGTGGTCTCGCCGCGAGAAAGGGCCCACGATCCCGTGGGCCCTTCTCCATTTCAAGAAACGCGTCGCCTTGCGTCCGCGTCACTTCACCCAATGGGGGCTGGCCATCGCAAAGATCGGTTCACCGGCGAGGAGAGGGCCCACCTCGGCCATGTAGCCCGCGAACCAGGCCGACTGGGTGTTGGCCTGGAACGCCGCCTGCGTGGTGTAGACCTCGGTGATGTGGACCACGTTCGGATCGTGCATGTCCAAAGCGAAGATGTAGTCGATATGCACATCATCCTCGGCGGCACGCGTCTTGAGGTGCTCGTCCCAGAGGCCAACCAGCGCCTCGCGCTGCCCAGCCCGGGTTTCGATCGTCAGGAATAGGGCCACCTCACCCGAAGGCGCCTCTTCAGCCTGGGCCATGGGTGCGCAGAGCA
>JBCCTK010000194.1:0-2231 GCA_039198685.1 Pseudomonadota bacterium
AAAAGAGATAGTTTCAGTTGGACGAAAAACACTTCAAGTGGTGCGGTGTAAATCAGCTCAAAATCGGTGTCACCCAGCTCCAACTGAGCCACGTTCACAAGCGGAACAAGCAGGAAATTGTAGATGTGTTTGGCGAATGCGAAGCTGACAATCGTCCCCCCACCGAGCGCAAGAAAGCACCAGATCAACCGAACTCTGAGCTCAGCAAGATGCTCAAGCAATGGCGCACTAGAGGCCTCAACCTCATCGCTTGGACCATCGCCGCCCGGCAAGGCTGCTCCCGTAGACCCGTCGCTCAAGGCGCCTCTCCAGCCGTCTTCCCATCAGCATAATCATCAGCTGCTTCGCCGGTTGGAACTGCCTTTTTCTTTGGTTTTGCAGGTGAGGGATCACCGCGCATGACAGCGGCGTTAATGTCAGCTTCCACGGCGCTCAGGCTGTCTTTGGCTTCGGTCATCGCGTTGTTGCGCTTAAGGTCTTCAATTTCCTTGCGCAGGTCATCGAGTTCAGCCTGTTTCGCGATATCGTCAAATGCGCCTTGAAATTCCCGGGCCATTGCGCGCCCTCGCGCAACAAACTGCCCGAGTTTGCGCATGGCCATAGAGAGATCCTTTGGCCCCAGCACGATGAGCGCCACCGCAGCCAGCAGCAAAAACTCTGTCATGCCTATTTGTGGCAGCATAGACTGCGCCTTCCTCGGACTTGATCTGGTCGCCCCGTTAAGAGGTCTTTGCTTCGTCCTTCTCGGGTGTCACATCGACCAAATCGTCATCATTGGGCACACTTTTTGGCTCGTCTGCCTCATTGAGACCAGTACGAAAACTGCGAATGCCCTTCGCCATATCGCCCATAATCGAAGAAATCCGACCGCGTCCGCCAAACAGCAGCAAAGCGACAACGACAATAAGTAAAATCTGCGGCCAACCTGGCGACATGGGCATCCTCCACGGGTCTGTGCCTTAACATAGTGTCGAATGCGCCTTGGGTAAACGCAACTCGGCGTCTACTCCGCAATGCTGGCCCGCGGCTCATCCATAAAATCAGTTATAAAGGCACTCTCATCGTCCAATTCTGGCGAATGGGCCGGACCGACCTGATGGCTTTCCCTTTCAAGCTCACGGCCCTCTTCGCCCGGCATACGGAAGTCATCGGGCATCACGTTACAGAGCAACCCTTCCGCTTCGAGGTCGGTCTTCCCAGGAAGCACGGCCAGGCTCTCCAAGCCGAAATGCTCAAGAAAGCCATCCGTGGTGCCATAGGTCGCAGGACGACCAGGGGTCTTGCGCCGGCCTTTGACCCGAATCCAGCCCATTTCCAAGAGCGTATCGATCGTCCCCTTGGAAACAGCTACGCCGCGCACGGCCTCAATTTCGGCGCGCGTGACGGGTTGCCCGTACGCAATAATCGCCAGGGTCTCCAGGGCTGCCTGGCTTAGTTTTTTCTGCTCCTGGCGTTCCTCGACAAACAGGAATTCCAAATCAGGTGCAGATTGAAACCGCCACTTGCCAGCCACTTCCACCAATAAGACACCGCGCCCTTCATATTGAGACTTGAGCGCCATCAAAACATCACCAGCTTCAACCCCTTGGGGAAGAATTTCCGACAAAGCCTCTGCATCCAGGGGCACGCCTGCAGCGAACAGCACCGCCTCAGCGCGGCGCATTGCATCCGCCATTTTCTCGGTCATGGTTCGCGACAAGGTCTGCTCAGACCGCGAATATGCGAAAGAAAGCTGTTTCACAGCGTTTCGAATGGCATCCGGTGCGTTCTCCAATGCTTCCGGCTCAGCTTGGTTCATGGTGCAGCCTCCATTCGGTCAGGACCAGGTGCCCGCAGATACAGCGGCTCGAAATGATCATTCTGGCGCAATTCAACATCGCCATCGCGCACAAGTTCGAGGGCCGCAGAGAAGACAGACGCCGTGACCGATCGCTCTGGAACATCTGGGTCGAGGCCACGGATCTGTCCGCGAACATCATCAAGGCTTGACCAGCGCCGAAGCTGTGGACTGAGGGTTTTCAAACCCTGACGTGCGCTTTCCAGCGGCAACACAAATTGCTTCTCGATCTTGTGTGGGGCCACTTTGATGCGCCGCCCTCGGATCGATCCGAAGGCCTGCATCAAATGCCAGAGCGTGGTGTCGTACTCCACATGTTTAACGATTTTGGGTGTCTCGGGCGCACCCTTGGGAAAAACGCGCTGGCCAAGAATGGGCCCCGCCATCAATTCCT
>JBCCTK010000195.1:0-2228 GCA_039198685.1 Pseudomonadota bacterium
AAGTGGCGATGGTGATCATCGGATCAACGCCGTTCAGCGCATTGATCCGGTCAACGTCCAGAGACAACACACCGGCACACATAGCGTAAAGGTTGACCCGCCCAGCCCCGGCAGCCGCAATGCGGATGTTTAATGCGTGCGGATCAGGCGCCAGCGCCTCCGCCACGGCAGTTGCCGCTTGGTTTTCCTCCACATCCTCGGTGCTCAGCAAGGCAACGGTCACCTCGTCAACCCCGTCGGCCACAAGCGCTGCGATATGCTCTGGGGTAAGTACCGTCCCTTTCGCAACACGCTTGCCGCCGACCAAAAGCGAGTGCGCCAGGATCGTTCCTTCAGCTTCTGCGACCAGTAGCGGTCCGAACCGCATCAGCCGCGCCTCAGCGACTGGATCATTTCGGCGAGGATCGACACGGCGATTTCCGGCGGCGATTTCGCACCGATGTCGAGGCCAATTGGCCCATGAACCCGTCCAATCTGTTCCGACGAAAACCCCGCTTCCTCAAGCCGTGCCACACGTTTTGCATGCGTTTTCTTGGACCCGAGCGCACCAATGTAAAATACGTCTGATTTCAGCGCTTGATGAAGGGCAGGATCATCCAATTTCGGATCATGGGTCAGTAGGACAAGCGCCGTGTGTGCGTCGAGCCCATACTCTGTAAGCGCCTCATCAGGCCATTCGGCCAGGATGGTTTCCCCCGGAAAACGGGCCTCGGACCCAAACGCGCCGCGCGGATCGATTACCACCGGGTCAAATCCAGCGACCCTTGCCATTGGAACGAGCGCTTGCGCAATATGCACCGCCCCAACGATCGCGAGCCGCAGTGGCGGGTTGTGCACGGCCTTGAAGGTTTTGCCGTCCTCTTCAAAGGCAGACTTCTGCCGCGACACCTCTTCGGTGAGGCTGCGAGCCCAGTTTTCGGTGTTTACGTGATATTGCACAGCGCTCCGTGAGGACCGTGCAGTGACGACTTTGTCCAACATATCGGCGGGCATTGCTGCGCCAATGGGTTCAACGAGCACCCGTATGGTTCCACCACAAGCGAGGCCGACAGCAAACGCGTCATCATCGCTGACCCCGTATTCCAGGAGCTTTGCCGCCCCGTTTTCCAAGGCCTCCATCGCTTCGAGGACGACAGCGCCTTCCACGCAGCCCCCAGAGACAGAGCCCTCCATCTCACCTTCGCCCGATACAACCAGTTGCGCGCCGACCTGGCGCGGGGCGCTGCCCCAGGTTTCCACAACCGTGGCAAGTGCCGCGCCTTTGCCCGCCTTGTGCCAAGCCAGCGCGGTTTCGGGAGCGTTGTCGAACGGATCCATCATCCTATACCTTCTTACGTGAGAGGCGAGCCAAGCACAGCCACCAGTGGACTGCAACGGATCTCTACCGACTTGCGCGCTCTGACACCCCGGCCTATTTCTTACAGATATCGTCAAGACAGGACTTTCCAATGCCCATGCAAGCCGAAGAGATCGAGACGTTGATCCGGGCCACATTTCCAGAGGCGCAGATCACGATCACAGACCTTGCTGGCGATGGGAACCATTATGCCGCGGAAGTAATCGACGCCTCGTTCAAAGGAAAGAACCGCGTGCAGCAACAGCGCGCCGTCTATGCCGCGCTGAAGGGCAAGATGGACGGAAGCCATGGCGAATTGCACGCCCTGGCGCTGACCACGAAAGCGCCACCAGAATGAATTGGGAGGCGGTCTTACTTTTGTGTTTGGCCATTTTTGTCGTGGCCTGCCTGCGCGCACGTCAATCGCTGCGGCACACCAAAGACACAGAGCGTGGCAGCCTCCCCGCCAAAGGATACCACACAATCGATGCCTCCTACGCTTCTGGCGCGGGCGGTGGCGGTCAAGTGATGCACTACAGAGTGCCCAAAGACCCACAAGAATACGCGAAAACCTTCGTTCCAAAGGACAAGTCAAAATGACCGACATCATCGCTGACGCCAAAGCGCAAATCCAAGACACCGTGACGTCCAAAGACGTCGTTCTGTTCATGAAGGGCACAAAAGAGATGCCACAATGCGGCTTTTCCAGCCGTGTGGCGGGCGTCCTGAACTACATGGGCGTGGATTATACAGACGTGAACGTGCTGACAGATGAAGGCATCCGTCAGGGCATCAAGGATTACTCTGACTGGCCGACGATCCCACAGCTCTACGTAAAGGGCGAGTTTGTCGGTGGGTGCGATATCATCACAGAGATGACGCTGTCGGGCGA
>JBCCTK010000196.1:0-2217 GCA_039198685.1 Pseudomonadota bacterium
GAGATGTATGAAAAGACCCGCGCAGAAGGGTTCGGGGCCGAGGTCAAGCGCCGCGTGATGATCGGCACCTATGTGCTCTCTGCTGGCTTCTATGACGCCTATTACAACCGCGCGCGCAAAGTGCGGGCTCTGATCAAGAAAGACTTCGAAGACGTCTTTGCAGACGGCGTCGATGCCATCCTGACGCCCGCGACACCCTCTGCGGCGTTCGGGTTGGGTGAAATGGCAGATGTGGATCCTGTGGCCATGTATCTCAACGATGTCTTCACGGTCACGGTCAATCTCGCGGGTCTTCCAGGCATTTCGGTACCCGCGGGCGTCGATGCCAAGGGGCTGCCTTTGGGCCTGCAGCTGATTGGTCGACCATGGGAAGAAGGCGACTTGCTGAACACTGCCTACGCCCTGGAAACAGCCGCTGGATTTCTGGCCAAACCCGCAAAATGGTGGTAATATCGCTGCTAATTAAAAAAACGGCACCGTAGCAGACAGAGTAGCACCCAATGCGCATTGCAGTATTGCCCCTGGTTTTTACGACTTTTTTGGCTTTTTCCGCGTGTTCACCCAGCATCCCAGACAGCGCGGCTGGCGTTGGCTTTGGGGATTACAACGAGTATTTGGCTCAACAAGAGGCGCAGCGTGCTGCAAGCACTGAATCGCCCCTTCCACCCGCCAATGCCGTGTCCAATGAAGCCTTAACGCCGTCCACCGCGGGCGTGCCGCTCTCTGCCATTAATGAACAGCAAACCATCGCGGATGCGACAGCGGCAACATTGGCGGCCACGCGATCCACGTCTAGCACTGCACCTCTGCAAGCCAGCCCGTCAAACCCCGCTCCGCAAACGGTTGAAAGCGCAACAGGCATCTCTGTGGAAAACGATTTTGACGCAGTGGACAATGTCCGCTCCATCGAAAGCGACGCGGCCCTTATCGAAAGCAACCGTGCGCAGTACCAGGTGGTGCAGCCTACGGCACTGCCCGATCGTGTCGCTGATCCACGGCCCAATATCGTGGCCTATGCTCTGTCCACCAGTCACCCTTTGGGCACCCGCGTTTACAACCGCTTTGGCATCAACCAAGACGGGCGCTATGCCAGAAACTGCGCGGAGTACGGATCCCCAGACCGGGCGCAGCAGGATTTTCTAGCACGGGGCGGGCCGGATCGGGATCGGCTTGGTCTAGACCCCGATGGCGACGGATATGCCTGCAGCTGGAACCCGGCACCATTTCGCAACGCCACAAACGGTTAGGCGCGCGTGAGCCTTAAGACACGCTGGCAGCCATCACCGAATTTCGGCCAACGACGGGGCGGGTTACGACCAGAGCTCATCGTGCTTCACTACACAGAGATGGCGTCTTGCGACGACGCGCTCGAGCGGCTCTGCGACCCAGAGGCGGAGGTGTCCGCGCATTATCTCATCTCAGAGCATGGTGAGGTGCTGCAGCTCGTCGCAGAAGACCAAAGGGCATGGCATGCGGGTGAAGGCACGTGGCGCGGACAGTCCGACATCAATTCCAGATCTGTGGGCATAGAGCTTGCCAACAGGGGTGTAACGCCCTTTTCCGCGCTGCAAATGGATGCATTAGAGGCCCTGCTGCCCAAGATCATGGAAAGATGGGCCATTCCCAAGCAAGGCGTGATCGGCCACTCGGATTTTGCCCCCACTCGCAAGGCTGACCCCGGCCGTCGCTTTGATTGGCGCAGGCTGGCTTTGGGCGGGTTTTCAGTTTGGCCAGACGGCATTGCGGATACCGAGGCTGATTTTCTGACCAATGCAGCGCTCTTTGGCTATCCCACCGAGACTGGCGAAGCCGCCATCCTGAGTGCCTTTCGTCAAAGGTTTCGCCCTATGACAGCAAGCTCTCCCTCCGGCCCTGATGCGCTGGATCGGGCGATGATGAGCAACCTGGCACACCGCTTCGGGATTGACCGAAACGGTTGATCGGCGTAGGCCCGTTGCGCGCGGAGAACTGGACGGCCGCGTGTTTGGTTCGCCAAATGCGAGGAAAGTCCGGACTCCACAAGGCAACGGTGTCGGGTAACGCCCGGCCGGGGCAACCCGAGGGAAAGCGCCACAGAAATCAAACCGCCTGTCGCAGTCTGCTTCGCAGATCGCTACGGGTAAGGGTGAAACGGTGGGGTAAGAGCCCACCGCGGGACGGGCAACCGGACCGGCATGGCAAGCCCCACCGGGAGCAATGCCGAATAGGAGCCGCACA
>JBCCTK010000197.1:0-2178 GCA_039198685.1 Pseudomonadota bacterium
CAGGCGCGCGCGTATGACGTGCCACATGTCTGATATCGATCCGAAAAACCTGATCCGCATCGCCCATGAAAATGGGGATAGCAGTGTGGCCCAACCGCTTGATCTGGGTGCGCGGGTGCGTGAGCTGCGCAAGGCGCGCGACTGGACACTGGAACAGGCCGCACAGCAGGCGGGGCTTGCGCGCTCGACACTGTCGAAGATCGAAAATGGGCAGATGTCACCGACCTACGACGCGCTGAAAAAGCTGGCGGTGGGGTTGGAGATTTCAGTGCCGCAGCTGTTCACGCCACCTTCAAAAGGCCAGGTGAATGGACGGATGGCCGTGACCAAGTCGGACGAGGCGACCAAGCAGATCACCACAACTTACGAGCATGATCTGCTGGCCAGTGCGCTGACGGCGAAGAAGATGCTGCCGTATCGCGCGCGCGTGCGAGCCCGCGATATGGCGGACTTTGACGGCTGGGTCCGCCATGATGGGGAAGAGTTTCTGTTTGTCCTGACGGGCCGCATCCGGCTTTACACCGAATTCTATGAACCTGTTGAACTAGGCCGCGGCGATAGCGCCTATTACGATGCCGCGATGGGGCATAATGTCGTGTCGATCAGTCAAGAGGACGCGACGATTCTTTGGGTGACGTCGCTGGGTTAATCCTTGGGGAATAGTCGCGGCAGCACCAAAGCTGCGACAGCCACACCGACGATCTGCATCATGATGAACATCGGGATATGGGCGGGGTTGATGCCTGCAAATGTGTCGCTAAACCCGCGTGCGATGGTAACGGCGGGGTTCGCGAAGCTGGTGGAGGATGTAAACCAATAAGCGCCGGTGATGTAAAGCGCGACGAGCGTCGGGACGGCATCAGGGCGTTGTTTGATCCCACCGAAGATGACGAACAGCAGCCCGAATGTGGCGAGGATTTCCGAAAACCATTGCGCCACACCGGTCCGGTCGGTGGTAGAGGCCTGCAGGATCGACAGATCAAACATGATGTGACAGGCCCAGACGCCCAAAATTCCGCCGATGATCTGAACAGGGACATAGGTGGCAGCGTCGCGAACCGTGATCTCGCGTCGGATCAAGAAGGCGAGGGTCACGGCGGGGTTGAAATGCGCGCCGGATATGGGGCCGAGCGTGGTGATGATAAAATAGAGTGTGCAGCCCGTGGCAATGGCATTCGCGAGAAGGGCGACAGCCACATTCCCGCCCGCCAATGCCTCACCCATAATGCCCGAACCCACCACACCGATGAGCAGGAACGCTGTTCCCAGGCCTTCTGCGAGCAGCTTTTGCATCAGGACTGGCCGATCTTGTTCAGTGCGGTCTGTAACGCGCCTTGGTCCATCGCTTCGAATTGCAGGGCGAGAAATGCCTGCGCGCGGGCATGCAGTTTGTCATAGGCTTCCGTGAATGCCGCTGTCTGGTCATCAGGGGCGGCGGCTGCAGGGTCTTCAACGCCCCAATGTGCGCGAACCGGCGCGCCGGGCCAATAAGGGCATTCTTCTTCCGCGGCCGATCCGCAGACGGTGATGACCGCATCCATCACAGGCGCATCCGGTTTGGCGTAGTCGTCCCAGCTTTGTGAAGTCAACCCGTCGGTCGGAAAGCCCTTGTCCGTCAGCAGCTTGATCGATTGCGGATGAACTTGACCTGCCGGTTTTGACCCGGCCGACCAAGCACGAATGCGTCCGTCAGAACGATGTGTCAGGATGGATTCAAGAAGAATGGAACGGGCAGAGTTACCGGTACAAAGGACAAGGATATTCATATTCGCCTGCGATGTTACTGGCTGATGGGCCTAGGCGTGCAGTGTAACAGTGATGTGACAGCTATAGGACAATATCGGCAGCCCCAACCACAACCTGGCCCGCGCCCACCGCGACCTTACCCGCGCCGACGGCGGCACCGCCGACAACCCGCGCGGGCGTGCAGGCAGACAACAATATCAGGCCAAGGGCGAAACACATGGCTGGTTTCATCGACTACATCCTTTCGGGGAGGTCAGCGGAGCACGCGCCGACCTTGTGCTGCGTTACTCTTCATACCACCAGACGTCCGGCTGCCAACCCGGCCAATCGCCAAAAATCGGGATATAGTCAGGATGCTTGAGCTCTTTGGCCTGCGCAATCCGGCTGACATTCCATTGATAGATCGGGATAACGTAACGCCCCGTCGTCAGC
>JBCCTK010000198.1:0-2155 GCA_039198685.1 Pseudomonadota bacterium
CGACCCGCACATCACCGATACCTTCGTCAAGTGCCTGACGCGCAAACGCCAGAGCGTCTTCTCCGCGTTTCTGAACAACGCGGAGAACGGCCAGGTTGGACAGTGTCGCCGGCCGGCTTGGATCAATTTCAAGTGCAGCGGCAAGATACTCTTCCGCCAGCGTGAGAGACTGCGCCGGGTTCTCTGAAAAGGCCAGGCGCACATCCATGATATGGGTAAACGCCATGTTCACCAGGGCATCCACGTAGTTGGGATCCTGAGCGAGCGCAGACGCATAGTGCACCCGGGCCGTTTCGTTGTCTTCTGCTGTAAAGCGGTTGTGGTGGGTCCGGCCCTTTGCGTTCTCGGAAAATGCCTTCAGGCTGTTCGTCTCGCGAAGCGTAAGCCTGTCGCCATCAAGCGTGCCCGCGTACACCTGTTCCAGAACCGCAAGCGTTATCTCATCCTGAATGTCAAAGAAGTCGCCCGTCTTTCGATTGAACGTCTCAGACCACAGGTGCTTTCCCGTGATTGCGTCCAGCAGTTTGGCGGAAATGCGCAGCTCTTCGCCCGATTTTTGCACGCTGCCATCCAGAACGTAGCGCACCCCATATTGACCGGCGATGTCTCTCCCGGTGGTCGCCTCATTCGTGCGTCCCGAGGGCGTGCTTTCTCCGATCACCAGAATGTCCGGCAGCTTCGCCAAGTTGGTCGTGATGTTTTCGCTTAACCCGTCAGCAAGGTATCCGTTCTCGACCTGGCCCGGGCCAATATAGGCAAAGGCCATAACGGCAATGGACGGCTCGTCCGGCAAGGCAAAAGCCATCTGTTCCGGAAGCACCGGCTCCACATCCGGTCGGTCGAGCCACCACCAGATCGCGGCACCAAGAATGACGACCAGCGCCGCCAAACCCAGGGCAGCTGGCCTCGGGAATTTGGGACTTGGCGCAGGGGCCCCGCCATCGGCGACCTGAAAAGCTCTGACCGGGCGCGTGCGGTTTTTGACCTGGATGTCTCCGAGATCCGTCAAAGCGATGTCGAGCTTGTCCTGCACCTGATCGCGAACTGTACTGCTGAGAATGATGCCGCCCGAAGGTGCCAAGGCCTCTAGCCGCGCGGCCACGTTAACACCATCGCCGAGGAGGTCTTGCCCATCGGCCACGACATCGCCGACATTTATGCCCATGCGATAGCTGATGCGCTGATCTTCGGGCGTGTCGCTGTTTCGCTCGCGCATGCCGGCCTGTGCATCGACTGCAAATCTCACAGCCTGGACTGCCGAGGGAAACTCAATCAGCAAACTGTCGCCCGCGGTATTCGCCAAGCGCCCGCCAAGATTGGCCACCAAAGGATCAAGAAACTCTTTGCGATGGGCCCGCTGCGCAGACAGAGTTCGTTCTTCGTCCAACTCCACCAATCGCGTAAACCCGACGATGTCTGCGGCCACAACGGTTGTAAGTCGACGTTCCAATAGGGGCACCTCTGGAAAGAAGTTAAAAGAGAACCAGCCAGCGGTCCACGAGGCAAGTGAGTTATTTTGGAAGTCAGCCGGAATGACAATGGCGCTCTGGGCTCGGAGCAGACAGTCCTCAATCCTTAAACATAACTTCGGGGCGCGGGCGTTGAGATTTTTGAAGTCGCGGTTGGATGAAACGTGACCCCAGTCCCAACCCCGCTCAAAAATGGGACTCCAAGGTCGTTGCGAAACCCTTAAAGCGGCGCCCGGTGGGGCCATCACGACCATCCTTGCGCAAGCGCGTGCTCTCGGGTTCATCGAGGGCGCTCAAACCGACAAAACCTGCCAAGTCCGACCCAGTTGCACGCAGATTTCGCATCCACGCATGTTACCCCAACTTGGGTTTCGGCATGGAAAATCTTACCCCAATCTGGGGCAACACGGTCTCAGCCGGGCAAAACCGTTAAATCCTGTTAAAGGCCCAATTTCGCAGAAACGATCTCATTCACGGCCTTCGGATTGGCCTTGCCGCCCGTGGCCTTCATCACCTGACCGACAAACCAACCCGCCAGTTTCGGGTTCACCTTGGCCTTCTCAACCTGCGCTGGATTGTCCGCGATGATCTGGTCCACAGCCGCCTCGATCGCACCCGTATCCGTCACCTGTTTCATGCCCCGAGCCTCGACAATCTCTGCCGGGTCACCGCCTTCGGTATAGACG
>JBCCTK010000199.1:0-2048 GCA_039198685.1 Pseudomonadota bacterium
GGATCAGCTGCATATCACGCAGTCTGCGCTGAGCCATCAGGTCAAAGGACTTGAGGATCAGGCTGGGGTCGAACTGTTCGTCCGTCGCTCCAAGCCATTGAAGCTGTCTGCGGCAGGATTGCGCCTGTTGCGATTGGCGGACAGGTGCTGCCGCAGGTCGAGGCGTTGCAGGCGGAGTTCACCTCTTTGCGGGATGGTTCCTCTGGACGTCTTCACATAGCGATCGAGTGTCATGCCTGTTTTGAGTGGCTTTTTCCTGTGCTGGAACAATTCCGGCGCACATGGCCGGATGTGGATGTCGATATTCGTCCCGGCCTGGCCTTCGACGCATTGCCTGCGTTGATGAAGGAAGAGGTGGATCTGGTCGTGTCGTCAGATCCTGAGGAATTGGTCGGCGTGGATTTTGTGGAACTCTTTGACTACGCACCTGTTTTTGTGGCGGCTTCGACCCATCCTCTTGCGAAGAAGAACCATATCTATGCTGCGGATTTTCGCGATCAGACGCTGATTACTTACCCGGTCGAACGCAACCGTCTGGATGTGTTCAGCCAATTGCTGATCCCGGCCAAGGTAGAGCCAGCGGCGGTACGCCAAGCCGAGTTGACGGCTGTTATCCTGCTCTTGGTCGCGTCAAACCGTGGGGTGTCTGTTTTGCCCGACTGGGTGGTGCGCGAGGTGAAGTATTCCAGCGATTACGTCACCCGCCCTTTGACCAAGACAGGATTAACAAGACGCCTCTATGCGGCGGTGCGGTCGGAAGAGCGCGACAAACCTTACATGCAAAAACTGATCGATTTGGCGCGGATCGAGGCCCGAAAGCTCCAAAACGTGTAACGTCAGACGAGTTTAACGATCAGTTTGCCGAGGTTTTTTCCTTCCAGAAGGCCGATGAACGCATCAGGCGCGTTCTCGAGCCCTTCTTCGATGTCTTCGACATACTTGATCTGGCCGTTCAGCACCTTTGGCGCGACGTCTCGGATAAACTCGGGCAGGCGATGGAAAAAGTCCGAAATGATAAAGCCTTGCACGCTGAGATGGTTCACGAGGATACCGCGCCAAAGGGCTGGTACCGTCATTGTTGCCTCTGCCCCTGCGCCGAGGCCACCCGCGTTGTACCAGGATATCATTCCGCACACTGGTACCCGGCCATAAGCGTTCATCAAAGGCATGACGGCTTCGAGCACTTTGCCCCCTACATTTTCAAAATAGATGTCGACGCCGTCCGGGCAGGCGTCGCGAAGTGCTGCACGCAAAGATTTGGCATCCGGATAGGCGCGGTGGTCGAGGCAGGCGTCAAAGCCAAAGGTGTCCGTGGCAAGCGCGCACTTGTCTGCGCCGCCAGCGACCCCAATGGCACGCAGCCCCAACGATTTGGCCAGTTGCCCGACCATAGATCCGACAGGTCCGGTGGCTGCGGCAACCACGAGTGTTTCGCCGGCCTTGGGCTTTCCGTATTCCATGAGGCCGTGCCAGCCCGTGAAGCCGGGCATGCCCAGTACGCCGAGGGTTGTGGTTAGGGGCGCGATATTCGGGTCAAGCTTGCGCAAACCTTTGGCAGGTTGCACGGCGTGGGTGGACCAACCGAACATGCCAAGGGCGAAATCGCCGACGCTCCAGCCTTCTGCGTTGCTTGCAATAACCTCTCCGACACCGCCGCCGCCCATCACCTCACCAACTTCTGTGGCAGCTGTGTAGGACTTTCCCGCATCCATACGACCGCGCATGTAAGGGTCGAGCGACATGTAATGGACGCGGACGACGACCTCGCCGGGTCCCGGGACAGGAATGGGGGATGTTTCAAAGACAAAATTGTCGGTCGTCGGCGCGCCTGTCGGGCGACTGGCGAGCGTGATGTATTGCATCTGATCGGTCATCTTTGTCCCATTCCTTGTGGTTGAAGGTATGAAGGAGAGCGTGCAGAGTCGTGTGCCCCTTGGCAAGGTAGCACTTGCGGCGTATAGCGCAGCCCTTGATCCCATCACCCCGTTTTGGAGCACTTCAATGGCCGCCAGCGCAAACCTGAACATCATGATCAAAGCTGCGCGCAA
>JBCCTK010000200.1:0-1999 GCA_039198685.1 Pseudomonadota bacterium
CTACGACAATATCGGTGACGCCGATGCGCGGGCCCGCTGGCCCAATTGGGAAACCACAGCTTGCAGCGATGGCAAAATCTTCACCGGTCCCGCCGGATCGTACGAGCCCAACGGGTTCGGCGTACACGACATCTACGGCAACGTGCGCGAATGGGTCGGCGATTGCTGGCACAACAATTACGAACGAGCACCAAGCACATCCCAGGCCTGGATCGATGTTGGCTGCACCAATCGCGTGGTGCGCGGCGGATCATGGGACAGCAAGCCCAGCCTCGTCGCCTCCTCCTGGCGCCTGTCATTGCCCGCCGACACACGACATTTCCTCTACGGGTTTCGCGTGGCGCGCGAGCTTAGGTGACCAAGCGGGAACCCTGCACGAATATGCCCACCCGACAGGCCATGAATGAAACCGTGACTTTTGACCCATCTTGTTTATGACAGGAAAACAAGTTTCTTGGGATGAATAATCAGAATGCTCACGGATCTCTTTGGCGCGGACGTTGCAACCCAGCTGACCCCGCCCACCGTTTACGTGCATCTCGCGCTGCTTTTCTATTTGATCGGATTTCTGACGCGCGATGAATTGTGGCTGCGGGTGCAAGTCCTGACAGGCACCTTCTTTTACATTCTCTACTATTACTTCATCTCCGACGCGCCGCTATGGGAGGCGATCCTGGCCAGCCTCGCCATCGCCGCCGCCAATCTCTATTCGTCTTTTATCATCATCCGGGAACGCTCCACACTGGGCATGAGCCGCGAAGACATATCGCTCTACCAAAAGTTTCACACGCTCAAACCCGGCCATTTTCGCAAAGTGATGAAGACCGCCCGGCGTAGGCATATGGAGGCCGATACGGTCCTTCTGGATATGCACCAGTCCGTCGACAAATTGTTCTACATCCGGTCCGGAGAGGTCGAGATCAGCCGTGGAGGCAAGATCGCAGCAGTCAATGACGGGCATTTCTTCGGAGAGCTTTCCTTCCTCAAAGGCACGCCCGCCTCGGCCACCGTGACGGCCAAGGCCGGCGCAGACGTGATCATCTGGGATCAGAAAACCCTTCAAACCATCATGGAGAAATCACCGGTGATCTCAAATGCGATCATCGCGCTCTTCAATGAGGATTTGGCGGCAAAACTCATGGTGAATTGGCCTGATGACACGTCCAAAGGGAAGGCGTAAACCAGATCTCGCAGAATAGTGCTGAGGACATGAAGGAGGGCCGTCCAATGTCTATCAATGTGGGCGTGTTTGGTCTGGGATCCATGGGGTACGGGATGGCGAAATCCTGTCTCGCGGCCGGGCTTGCGACCTATGGTTTTGACGTGAATGCCGACAGTGTCGCCCGCTTTTCGGCCGAGGGCGGGCAGACCGGCGCTCTGGCGGATATCGCACCCACGCTGGATGCCGTTGTCGTCGTTGTCCTCAATGCCGCGCAGGTCGAGGATGTACTCTTTGGCGCCAATGGCGTTGTGCCGGGCCTTTGCAAAGGCGCAGTTGTCATGGCCTGCGCCACCGTGCCGCCAGAGTTCGCCAAGACGATGGAACAGCGCTGCGGCGACCATGGCGTGCACTATCTCGACGCGCCAATTTCTGGCGGCTCGATCAAAGCGGGCCTGGGCCAGCTCGGCGTGATGGCCTCCGGTAGCGCGGCTGCCTTTACGGCTGCCAAGCCCGTGCTCGATGCCACCGCCGAGACAGTTTTCACGCTGGGCGACGCAGCTGGTGCCGGCTCCGCCATGAAGGCCGTCAACCAATTGCTCGCCGGTGTCCACATCGCAACCATGGCAGAGGCGTTGACCTTCGGGATGACCCAAGGCGTTGACCCTAAAACATTTTTTGAGGTCATCACCAAATGCGCGGGCAATTCGTGGATGCTGGAAAATCGCACACCCCATGTGGTGGAGGGCGACTATACCCCTCACTCACAGGTCAATATCTGGCCCAAGGATCTAGGCATCGTGCTGGAAGCCGCCGGTGCCACAGGCTTCGACGCACCCA
>JBCCTK010000201.1:0-1920 GCA_039198685.1 Pseudomonadota bacterium
GCGTAGCCCTGTTTTGGTCTGGCGAAATGCCACGCGGATCCGGCTGATCAATGCCTTCCGCGCGGTGTATGGCGCACCGGAAACTGAGTTGTTGGAAGGCGAGCCGCTCATTTGCGACGGGATCGAGCTGCCGATGAAGCATCGAAAGAAACGACTTGATCTTGAGGCGCGCGGCCTCATCAAAGGCGCACAGGTTATCTATCTCGGCCCGGGTCGCAAGCCCGGATTTTCGCGTCTGCATGTCGTGGGCGCGCCGGAGCCTCAAGTGAGCGCCGCCTCCATCGTAAAGATCGAAAAGCCCGACGAAGAAGAGCCATTTATCCCCTTCGCCGCCCGCATGGGCGCCGCGTTTTTGCATGGGGCGGCAGTGACGATCCACAAAGCGCAGGGCAGCCAATGGTCCGATGTGCAAGTCTTTGCACCGGATATCTACGCCGCTGCCCGTATGGGCCGTACAGAAGCGGGCCAACCCTTGTGGAAGCGTTTGGCCTATGTGGCCATCACGCGGGCAGAGAATCGTTTGCATTGGGTGGTGCGCAACCGGTTGTCCAAACCGTCCGGTTCGCTGAGCGTCGAAGACCTTCGCGCCACCAATCCCGCCCCGCTTAGCATGGAGCAAGAGACATGAAATCTATTTTGATCACAGGTGCCAGTTCCGGCATTGGCCGCGCGAGCGCCGAGAAATTCCTGGCCGCCGGATGGCGGGTGGGCCTTGTCGCGCGTCGCAATGATATCCTGCAAGAGATGGCGCGCGCGCATGATGGCGCGATCGCGCTACCCGCTGACGTAACTGATGCAGAGGCCATGGAGCGCGTGTTTACCAAGTTTACGACAGAGGCTGGCGGTTTGAATGCCCTGTTCAACAATGCCGGCATGTTCGGCCCTGCGGCGTCCATCGATGAGGTTTCTGTGGAAGATTTCGATCAGGTCGTCGCCGTAAACTTGCGAGGCATGTTCATATCGGCGCGTCTGGCGTTTATGCATATGCGGGGTCAATCCCCCCAAGGCGGCCGCATTATCAACAATGGATCGATTTCCGCTTATACACCGCGTGAAAATTCGGTCTGTTACACCACAACGAAACACGCCATCACTGGGCTGACGAAGACGCTTTCTTTGGATGGTCGCGCCTTTGATATTGCCTGCGGTCAAATCGATATCGGCAATGCGGAAACAGAGTTGGTGGCGGGCATAAAGAAAAACTATCCGGGCCTACCGACCATGGACGTAGATGATGCTGCGCGGGCGGTTCTGCATATGGCAGAGTTGCCACCTGAGGCAAATGTTCAGTTTATGACCATCATGGCAACGAAAATGCCCTATATCGGACGCGGGTGATGGCACGATATCTGATTGTTGGAGGCAGCCGCGGCATCGGCCGAGCTTGCGCAGAGCATCTTGCCGGGCAGGGACACAGCATCTTGTCGGTTTCGCGCACACCGTCCGAAACGGGCAGCTGGATCAAGGCTGATATCGGCACGGTCGAGGGTGTGAGGCACGTTGTCGATACTGTTGGAGAGGACAGCCTCGACGGCTTGCTCTACCTTGGCGGCATTTGGGAGGACGGCGCCTTCACGGCTGCCTATGACTTCCTTCAAAGTCCCGTGGAAGAGACGTTGCGGGTCATTGCGGTCAACCTGACAGCTCCGATCCTTTTGGCACAGGGTTTGGCTGAACCGCTGTCAAAGTCCCGGAACGCAAGGATCGTGCTGATCGGCTCTACCTCTGGCATTGAAAATTCAGGCGCTCATGAGGTTGCAAACACGGCGTCCAAATTCGGACTTCGCGGCGCGTGTGAAGCGCTCAATACGTCGCTCAGGCCTCTGGGTATTGCTACAACGGTGATCAATCCCGCCAATGTGGCCACGCCCGAAGTGTTTGAGGACATTGAGAGGGGGGATTTCGGCCCTCAGGTGCCAA
>JBCCTK010000202.1:0-1874 GCA_039198685.1 Pseudomonadota bacterium
CAATTCACTGATACCGATCTTTGCAACGCGGGGGTTATCCTGCGCGATACGCTTGAGGAGGATGACATCTCATCTGCAGTCATGTTTGAGGCTATGAGCCGGGTCTTTCTCGTCAAACTGCTTCAGCGCTATGGCAAACGCCGCCCGGAAGAGATTGAGCTCTCGGCCCGTTTCACATCGCAGCATTATCAGGCTGTGCTGTCCTTCGTGCAGGAGCGACTGGATCACACGATTACCGTTGACGAGCTTGCCAAGGAAGCTGGTATGAGCCCGTCCCATTTTGCACGCGTCTTTAAGGAAACTTTGGGATCAACACCGATGCAGTTCGGTATGGCCTATCGCATCGAGCAATCCATTACGATGATGGAGAACCCCAAGCGAACACTTGGTGATATTGCCTTGGCTTGTGGATTTTCCGATCAGGCACATTTCACGCGCAGCTTCAAACAGCTCACGGGACAGACCCCGCGCGCGCACCGGGCCGCCCAAAAGGCTTAGAGCAGAATCCTTCAAAACTTGAGCGGTCAGATGCAATTAATGCCGGCAGCCACCGCGTATCTCTTTGATCATCGGGCCTCTCAGCCCTCCCAGATGACAACTAGGAGATACTCGAATGAACAAGCGTTCCGTTACAACCGCCGCCGCTCTTATGGCTTCGACGGCTGCTATTGCCCAAGTCGAAACGCGTACTGTCAGTTTTGAAAACGAAGGTGCAATGCTGTCGGGTACGCTTTACCTTCCGGAAGAGCGTGGGGACGCCCTGTTGCCGACCGTCGTCGTGACCGGTGCCTGGACGTCCGTACAGGAGCAGATGCCCGCCAACTATGCCCGCGAAATGGCTGAACGTGGCTTTGCCGCCTTCACCTTCGACTTCCGGGGTTGGGGCAAATCGGGCGATCTGCCCAACAACGTACGCTTCGTTGAAAGCCCCGAAGCAAAAACTTCGGACATCAAGGCCGCCTTCGCGTTCGTTGCAACGCTGCCCAAGGTCGATGCCGCCCAAATCAATGGTTTGGGCATCTGTGCCTCAGCTGGCTACATGGTCGACGCTGTATCCGGCAATCGGCTTGTGCAACGTGTCGGCCTGGTGGCGCCGTGGCTTCAGAACAGCGAGATCGTAGAGGCAGTCTACGGCAGTAAAGAAGGTGTCGCTGGCCTGATCGAAGTTTCTCACGTGGCTGAAGCAAAGGGTGGTGAGATCATCCCTGCCGCTGGCCCTGAGGGGGCGGAAGGCGTTCTGATGCCAATCGGCGGCTATTATTACGAAGCCGACCGCGGTGCGATCCCGGAATATGACGACAAGTGGAACAACGCAGGTTGGGAAGGCTGGCTAACGTATCACCCGGCCGACAATCCAAAGCGTTTGGACAAGCCGCTCTCTATCGTGCACTCGGAAAGCGCCGCCATTCCGCAGGGTGTGCAGACCTTCCTCGCAGGATTTGCCGGTGAAGCGACCGCGCAGTGGCTGGAAGAAGTGACCCAGTTCGATTTCTACGACAACCCCGAGGACGTCGCCCGCGCCGCTGACACCATCGCCGAACACTTCCGCGTTGGCCTAGACGGCTGATCTAATCAAGCAGGTGCTGGCCCAATGCATCCGGCATCTGCCTCTTTCTTTGGAGGCACACAAATGACCCGCACATTTATCGCATCACTTGCAACCTCAACCCTTATCGGAGGTTTCGCCATGGCCGACCAAACTGGGATCACACGCACCCTGACCGACATCGCCGCAGGGTCGGACCGACATGAATGGACCCGTGTGCGCAGTGCTTTTGCCGACACGGTAACCACTGACTACACCGGGTTGTGGGGCGGCGATCTCGTCACCCAACCCGCTGACGAGTTGATCTCCGGTTGGGCCGCATTCCTGC
>JBCCTK010000203.1:0-1807 GCA_039198685.1 Pseudomonadota bacterium
CGAGGATATCGCCGCAGGCGATTCCTTGCCACCGCTTGGGCGAAAATCTCACGCATGTTCGACGGCAAGGAGTTGCCTTCGGCAACATCCTCGCCCTACAAAAAAAGGAACTATCAGCGACAACTTAATTGGAAAAGGCTCTAGGTACTGTGGACATTCATTTGAGCCAAAGGAAGATTCCTGCCAGATGGAGGAAGGCGAGGAAGCTGGAGGCGGTTTTGTCGTAACGGGTGCTGAGGCGCCGGAAGTGTTTGATCTTATTGAACATGCGCTCGATCAGATTGCGTTCTTTGTAGAGGTGGCGGTCATAGCTTCGCGGCGCGATCCGGTGGCACCGGGGCGGGATGACCGCCTCGGCCCCCGTCTGCTCGATGGCTTCGACAATGAAGTTGGCGTCGTAACCCTTGTCGGCGATCACGGCTTGAGGCTCAAATCCTTCCAACAGAGCCAAGGCTTGATTGTACTCGGCGCCCGCTCCCGAGGTGAGCCTAAAACGCAAGGGGTTGCCGTGGCTGTCGCAAAGGGCGTGGATCTTGGTGCTTAAGCCTCCGCGGCTGCGGCCGAGCGCTTGGAATTGCTGCCCCCTTTTGCCCCGGCGGCCTGCTGGTGGGCGCGCACGATGGTGGCATCCATCATCAGCCATTCGGTGTCCGCGCTCACGGCCAAGGTGTTGAAAATCATCTGCCAGACGCCCAGCCGGGACCAGCGCCGAAAGCGCCGGTGAGTCGAGTTCCAATTGCCGTACTCTTTGGGCAGGGAACGCCACCGGGCTCCGTTTTTGCCCACCCACATCACCGCCTCCACAAAGCGGCGGTTGTCCCCGGCGCTGCGGCCCGGATCGCTCTGCTTGCCTGGCAACGCCTCCTTGATCCGCTGCCACTGATCTTCTCGCAACTGTCGCTGATAACTCAGTCTTACCTCCCTTTTTCAAACAAGATACCTGATTGACTAATGAATGTCCACAGAGCCTAGCGGAAAATCGACAACAGTATTGTCTCAATGAGAGATCTTTCTCGTCGGCTCAAGTGATCATGACATCGTCAACGTCGATTAATAGCATGGAGTGAACTCAACGGATTTACTGATAAACCCTTCGTGACCGAGGCCGATTGAGGTTCAGTCTGGTGTATGCAAGTAGGCCGAGCGAAAAATCATGTCGATCTGCCTTTGGGCCAACAAAACACGGATTTCTCGGGCTCGTCCTTCGTCTGGGTAGACCGACCAGCCAGCCTCCGCAATCAGTTCGTAAGTTTCTCGCAGACCATCCCAAAACCCCACGATGAGCCGGTCTGGCTACACTTGTTTGCGGATACGCGGTTCCGACTTTTTGTAAATGGCCGATTTATCGCTTACGGGCCGGCGCGCTTCGTAACGCGTTACCCTGAATACGACAGCTATCGGTTGGATGATTACCTGAGGGACGGAGACAATGACGTCCGGGTAGAAGTGAATTACTACGGCTGCTCTTCCTTTCAATCCATGCCGGACGGGAAGCCCGGCTTCGTCGCGGCGGGGACAGGTCAAAGCTACGACTTCGTAACACCGGGTCGCTGGCAAGCTTGTGTGCATAGGGCATGGGGTGCGACGTCGCCGCACTTCAGCTTTGCCCAAAACCCGATCGAGATCTGCGACACTCGCGTCCTTGAACGCGAACTCCGCGCCTGCGAACACGAAACTCTGGTACCATGCAAAGACGTGCCCTGGTTGGAGTTGAGGCCGCGATCCGTTCCGTATCCAGCCTACCGATTTGTCCGACCACGCCGACTAGTTGCGGCCGGTCCACTGCGAGCAGACCTGACTCTGGCAG
>JBCCTK010000204.1:0-1724 GCA_039198685.1 Pseudomonadota bacterium
AAACTGGCTGGCCTCCTCAGATTGCTTCAACGAATTCCAAGCCGCCTGGTACATGGGCAAGAAAATCCTGCCGCTGTTTTTCGTGGATCCTGCCCAGGCCGGGTCGGATGAGCCGGGGCGACGGCTCGCGCGTGTGCTGGCTGAAACGCAAGGGATCGATCTGCGCAAAGTGGTGCGGGCCGACGGACGGCTCGATTTTGACCAGCACCCCAAAACCGCGGATCTTCTGACACGCAGTCTGCGAGCTTTCGGCGCCGATGCGCGCACCAAACGCAAAGCCCCATGGAAAGGGATCGCAGCAGGCGTTGTCCTTGTCGCTCTGGTCGCCGGAGCCTACGCCTATTTCGGGCTCAATACACCATCAACCCGGGTCGATCTTGACATCACGCTGCCCGGCGGCCTGGCCCATGGCGAGGCATTCACAGATTGCGAGGAGTGCCCGACCATGGTCGCAGTGGCAGGCGGTCAGCTTTTGATGGGCGCGCCCGCGGATCGCATCACAGCGGGCGATTTCTCCGCCGATCAAGGCCCGCAGCGCAGTGTCGACATCACCCCCTTCGCCATCGGTCAAACCGAAGTGACGCGCGCCCAGTTCACCGCGTTCCTTGACGCGTCCGGCCACACGTCTCCCTCGGGCTGTCTCACCTGGATAGACGGCGTTGAGGCCGACCGCACAGACAGATCATTCGAAAACCCCGGATACGACCAAGACCCAGACCATCCAGTCGTCTGCATCACCTGGCATGACGCACAGGCCTATGCCGTTTGGCTTTCCAGAGAGACAGGCCAAACATATCGTCTTCTGAGCGAGGCCGAATGGGAATTCGCCGCGCGCGCGGGTTCTGATGCAAGGTTTTTCTTCGGCGCCGATGTCGAAGCTATATGCCGCTATGACAATATCGGCGATGCCGATGCGCGCGCCCGCTGGCCCAATTGGGAAACCACAGCCTGCAGCGACGGAGAGGTTTTCACCGGTCCCGCCGGATCGTACGAGCCCAACGGGTTCGGCGTCCACGACATCTATGGCAACGTGCGCGAATGGGTGCGCGACTGTTGGCACAACAATTATGAACGCGCACCGAGCACATCCCAGGCCTGGATCGATGTCGGCTGCACCAATCGCGTCGTGCGCGGCGGATCATGGGATAGCAAGCCAAGCCTCGTTGCCTCCTCGTGGCGCCTGTCCCTGCCTGCGGACACACGGCATTTCCTCTACGGCTTCCGGGTGGCGCGCGAGCTTCGCTGATCCAGCAGGTGCCCGGCACGGATGAACACCCCACCAGTCCAAGAATGAACCCGTGACTTTTGACCCATCTTGTTTATGACAGGAAAACAATTTTCTTGGGATGAATAACCAGAATGCTCACGGATCTCTTTGGGGAGAACGTCGCCACACAGCTGACCCCGCCCACTGTTTACGTCCATCTTGCACTGCTTTTCTATGTGATCGGGTTTCTGACACGCGATGAATTGTGGCTGCGAATGCAAGTCCTGACAGGCACCTTCTTTTACATTCTCTATTACTACTTCATCTCCGACGCGCCGCTGTGGGAGGCGATCCTCGCCAGCCTCGCCATCGCCGCCGCCAATCTCTATTCCTCGTTCATCATCATCCGCGAACGCTCCACATTGGGGATGAGCCATGATGACATCGCGCTCTACCAAAAGTTTCACACGCTCAAACCGGGCCATTTTCGCAAAGTGATGAAAACCGCCCGGCGCAG
>JBCCTK010000205.1:0-1691 GCA_039198685.1 Pseudomonadota bacterium
CAAAAAACAGCCTCGCCCAAAGGCGGAAACGCCCAAAGGGTTTCGGGATTACTTCGGATCGGATGTCTCTGAGCGCGCTCAGATGCTCAACACGATCGCGGCTGTCTATCATCGCTACGGATTTGACGCGTTGGAATCGAGTGCCGTGGAAACGGTCGAGGCTTTGGGCAAATTCCTTCCCGACGTGGACCGCCCGAATGAAGGCGTCTTTGCCTGGCAGGAAGCCGATGAGGATGGCCGCGGCGATTGGCTTGCACTGCGCTATGATCTCACGGCACCCCTGGCCCGCGTCTACGCGCAATACCGCAACGACCTGCCAACCCCTTACCGGCGCTACGCCATGGGGCCCGTCTGGCGCAATGAAAAACCCGGCCCAGGCCGATATCGTCAGTTTTATCAATGTGATGCGGATACTGTTGGCACGGCAAGCATGGCCGCGGATGCCGAGATTTGCGCGATGCTGTCGGACACTTTGGAAGAGGTGGGCATCCCCCGCGGTGACTATCTGGTGCGGGTGAATAACCGCAAAGTCCTCAATGGCGTGTTGGAAATTATGGGCCTTGCAGAAGATACCATTCGTCGTGATGCCGTGCTGCGAACTATCGACAAGTTCGATAAGGTTGGCGAGCAAGGAGTTCGGGAGTTGTTGGGTAAAGGCCGGCAAGATGCTTCCGGGGCTTACATCGAAGGTGTCGGTCTAAGCCCCACGCAGATGGAGCCGGTGCTGGGCTTCATCACTTACTTTGACAAGGTTCAACAAGAGCTTTCTCTGGAGGCTACACAAGCGCACGACGAGGGCAATGAAGAGCGCGGCAAACAGCTTGATAACGCTCGTAACTCCGTAATGGACGCCTTTCGCGATGAACCTCTTTCGTCCGACATAGAGGCTTTGACAATTTGGAACACACGGGTCTTCAACTATCTTCACAGGCTCATTGGAAACTCAAATGTCGGTTTTATCGGTGTAGAAGAACTGAGGCAGATTTGGGACCTTTTGGCCGCTCAGGGATATGGTGCAGACCGCATTCGTATCGACCCGTCTGTTGTGCGCGGCCTTGGATACTACACAGGGCCTGTTTTCGAGGCTGAACTGACCTTTGATATCCTTGACGAAAAAGGCCGCAAACGGCAGTTCGGTTCCGTCGCGGGTGGTGGCCGTTACGATGATCTGGTCAAGCGCTTCACCGGGCAGGCTGTGCCGGCCACTGGTGTTTCGATCGGTGTTGATCGATTGCTGGCGGCGTTGCGGGAAAAGGGCCGCATCTCCTCGACATCGGCTGGCCCGGTTGTTGTTACCGTGATGGATCGTGACCGCATGGCGGATTATCAGGCCATGGTCGGAGAGTTGCGCCAGGCGGGCATCCGCGCGGAGGTCTATCTCGGCAATCCAAAGAATTTCGGCAATCAGCTCAAGTATGCGGATCGCCGCGCCTCTCCTGTCGCGATTATCGAAGGGGGTGACGAGAAAGACCGCGGTGTCGTGCAGATCAAGGATCTGATCCTCGGCGCAAAGATCGCTGAAAACGCCACGCTGGAGGAATGGAAATCCCGGCCCAGCCAGTTTGAAGTGCCGCGCGCGGAACTGGTCGCGAAGGTACAAGAGATCTTGGACGGGCAGGGGGAATGACCCAAACGCCCTCGCAGCAATCAGCCGTTCGGGCGGAGGCTGCCCGGTTGATGCAGGTGTTTGA
>JBCCTK010000206.1:0-1628 GCA_039198685.1 Pseudomonadota bacterium
AGCTCTCTGTGGTGATAAGCGTCCCTTCCCCGTCAACCGAGAGCCCACCGCCCTCGGCAATTAGGCTCGACGTGAAGGCCTTGACGCCGGCGGCATCCAGGATGGCTTCGGCCACCTCATTGTCGCCGTCATAGGGGTCATACTTGCCGCCCCAGGCATTAAATTCAAACGCCAGCCCAGCCAAGTCGCCGTCAGCATTTTTCACAAAGTTTGGGCCCGCATCCCGGGCCCAGCTGTCGTCAATGGGATGCTCCAAAAGCTGTATGTCCGAACCCAGGAGATTGCGCGCGCCATCTTTATCCTCAGGCCGCACGACCATGGTCAACGGCTCGAAATCCCGGATCGCATGGGCCACATCGCGGTAGTTTCGGCGCGTGGCCTCCATGTCGGGCCAGACCACCTTGCGACACGGCCACATCATCCAGGTGCGGGCATGGTCCTCCCATTCGGCGGGCATGGAATAGCCAGCAGATTTTGGCGTCTCACTCATCGTCCTTCGCCTCAGCTTCTTCCTTTGCGCGCTTCTCAGCGAGGTAATCCCGCAGTGCGCGTTTGCCGTTTTGCCGTGCCAGGCATGTGTCGCACTCCATAGCCTTCACCTCCGGCTCTGGTGCTTTCTGACTTTCGGAATGCACGCCGCCAGCCATCAGACAGAGGATCAGGGAAACACGCAGCATCGGCATTACTCTGCGGCAATGACCCAGTCGATCGGGTCGGTTGCGAGGTACTCTTTCAAGGGTCCCACGCTGTCACTCGGATCTATCGCTTCGAGGCGAAGAAACTCGATCGCGGCGACTTCGTGCTCTGTCAGGAAATTGAGGCGCTGCTGATCTTCGGCCGGGCCCAGAGCCTCCAGACCTTTGAAATCATCGAGATAGCCGGGATAGGTCTTGTTCATCCCCTCGACCATTTTGGCCCAGTTCACTTCTGTGGATTGCGCATCCTTGCGCCCGCTTTCCTGCAAGGACGCCGCACTTTGTGGCGTCAGGCCATATTTGCGCACAAGCGGTTCGACCGACTCAGCGGCATGGCGTTCACACTCCGCCAAAAGCTCCAGCTTTTCACGCACCAGAGGATCATCATAGGCCTTGGCGGCTTCGGCGAAATAGGCCTCGCCCTCCACTTCCTCTTCGTAATACTGCACCAGCGTGTCGAAATATTCCTGAGATGGCATGGCGTCGGGTCTCCTCTATTTCCAACGGGCCGGTGCAACGGTGCCCGGCTGTGCGCCAACATCGACGCGATCGTGCATGAGCGGCACATCGAGATCAACCTCGGTGTCCAACTCGCGCGCATATCGATGTCCAGCATAGACGGCTGCCGCGATGATGGCAGGCGCCTCGGCATCTCCAATGCGGGTCAGCGTGAAAGGCAAAGGCGCCTCGCCCGCGTGTTCCAGAATGTCATGATAGAGCGCATCATTGGGCGCGCGTGAGGTCACAAGCACGATGTTGGTCACCGGCACCTGTTTCGTCCCGCCGCCGTAGCCGCATTCGAGCGTGGCTGTTTGACCATCGAACTCCGTCAGCGAATGGGCCGTTTCGATCTTAATGCCGAGACGCGTCATGTGGCTCCGCACGCGCCAGCGTTCCGACGTGTTACCGGCCCAGCTTGAGACGCTGTCGGCC
>JBCCTK010000207.1:0-1616 GCA_039198685.1 Pseudomonadota bacterium
AAGGCCGAGCGCATCATCGGTGAATGCCCCGTCTGCCTCTATGCCGGATCCCTGGTGCCGCAAGAAGTGGTGGGCTGCGCTCCCGATGGCGCACGCGTTTTGGACACAGCCCCCATGACCCTTGATGACACCCATGCCGAGATCCTCGCCGCCCATCAGTGCGGCGAAGATGTGGCGCGCGTGCATTCCGGCGATCCATCGCTTTACGGCGCCATCGCCGAACAGATCCGGCGGCTGCGCGAAGACGGAATTGACTATCAGATCATCCCCGGCGTGCCCGCCTATGCCGCCGCCGCCGCCGCCCTCGGCCAGGAGTTGACCATCCCCGAGATCGGCCAATCCATCGTACTGACCCGCGTGTCGATGAAATCCACTTCCATGCCGCCCGGCGAGACTTTGGAGAACTTTGCACGCACAGGCGCAACGCTGGCGATACATCTGGGCATTCGCAACCTGCGCGCCATCGAGCGTGAGCTCACACCCTTCTACGGGGCAGACTGCCCGGTCGTTGTTGGCGACCGCGTCGGCTGGCCCGATCAGATGTTCATTCGTGGCACGCTCTCGGATATTCGCGAGAAAGTGCGCGCGGAAAAGCTCACCCGCACGGCCCTGATTCTCGTCGGTCCCGTGCTGGGACAGATCCAGGACTTCAAAGACAGCGCGCTTTATGACCCAAACATGGAACATGTGCTGCGTCCAAAGGCAAATGCAGGCTGACTCAGAGCCTTTTCATAAAAGTTTAGCGTGACGTGGCGCGTTTTTGCCTTAAGTTCCAGCTCACTACGTGTGCTGGGGAGCTGCTATGTCGACATTTCTGCCACCTGATGTCCAGGCCGGACTAGATGCCGCCCGTAAAAGAGCGCTGCGGGACAATCATCGCCTGCGCATTCAGGACGGCGAAAAGGAATATCGTGTGTTGCACGCGTGGGATAACGGCTTTTCGTTGGATCGCGATGTCGGACAAACCTTACGGGGGCGCGTGGACCTCTATGACGGCGCGCGCCACTTGTCTCAGTGCCTGATCGTTGCGTCTGAGCAAGACGGCGATGTCATGCGGTTCGAGTTCAAGCGCCTGACCGACGCGGCCGTTGAACAGCCGCTTGACTTTGTGCGCGCTGAGAATGCACCGGTTGCATTGATCGGCAACCTCTAACAGCTGCACAGGCCGATCCGCACAGGAGATCGGCCATGGCAGACATACCCATAAGGTCCTACGCGGTATCTCTCTTCGTTCTGCGCGAGGTTGAGACACGCGTTGAAGTGCTTCTTATGAAACGGGAACAAACGCTCGTCGGCGCGTGGTGCCAGATCGCAGGCAGCCTAGAAGACAATGAAACCGCCTGGCAGGCAGCGCTCCGAGAAATGCGCGAAGAAACCGGCCTCACGCCGCTGTCGCTCTATTCCGCAGACACTTACGAACAATTCTATGAACCCGATCGCGAGGCCATTGCGATCTTTCCCGTCTTCGTGGCCTATGTCGCCTCCGACGCGGACGTGACACTCAACGAAGAGCACAGTGCGTTCACCTGGGTGAACTTCGACGAGGCCCGCGAAATGGTGTCCTTCGGGGGTCAAAGACGGGTTTTGACCTGGATCGAAGATGAGTTTGTCGCCCG
>JBCCTK010000208.1:0-1577 GCA_039198685.1 Pseudomonadota bacterium
CCCACGAGCCCCTATCTTCAGGACCGCTGGTGGGAGGTTGACCCAGGTGGCACCATCATTGCGTTAATGGTGCGTATGGGGTTGGCAACCACCAGGTCCTAATCAAATTGGATCGGCACAAGTCAGTATCTCGGTCACCACGCCTGCGGGCCGAGCTTGAGGCCCTTCCAGTTCGTGCCGCACTTGCTTTGCTAAAGTCTTTGTCGCCCGATCAAGCATCTGAGCTTGCTGGACGCGCCTTCACCCTTTTTGGACCCTTGTTGAGCCGTTATCGCCGGGCCGACGCCAATTTGGGGCGCGTGTTTCCTGAAATGTCAGCCACAGAGCGTAAGCGAACGCTGAAGGCGATGTGTCACAACCTTGGCCGCGTTTTCGGCGAGCTCCCGCACATGGAGGCGATAATCAATGATCCAGAGCGGATAACGGTGGAAGGCCTTGACGAAGTTCGCGAGGTCCTTGGTGACCGAAAAGCGGCGCTGCTGTTATCAGCGCACTATGGGAATTGGGAAGTCTCTGTGGCTGCGGGCCGGCGGGTGGGACTGAAACAAGCCAACATTTACCGCCCGGTCAAAAACGACGCCGTTGACAGGATTATCGCGAAACAGCGCGAGCCGGTCGCGAGCGCTGCTCTGATTGCCAAGGGTCAGGACACGATGAAGGAGATTGTCCGCCATCTTCGACGGGGGATAGCGGTGGGTATGATGGTGGATCAGCGCGAGCGGCGTGGGATCCTTGCACCTTTTTTGGGTTTTGATGCGTGGACGCTTCATGCCCCAGCATTGATTTCTCAGAGGCTTGGCGTGCCCGTAATTTTGGGCGTTGCCCATCGAACGGAGGGTACGCGGTTTGTTGTGAAGTGCAAAGTCATTCCGGCAACGACCAGTGGGGACCGAGCAGCAGATGCCCTCCTTATGACGCAAGCGATAAATGAGCAGTTATCGATTTGGATACGCGAACACCCTGATCAATGGTCTTGGTTTCATGACAGGTGGGCAGGCGCTCCTACATGATGGCGGCGCGAGCTTGCCTCACATAGGGCTGGACACATAAAGACCGTGCTAGCGCACACTCTATTGTGGGCCACATATCGGAGCGGTCCGTATACCCGTCGGTGCTGACCGGGCCGGTCGTTGCTGCCCCAGGACACGAATATGGGGATTGGGAGTTTTGAACATGGCTCAAAAGTCCGCCCTCATAACGGGCGTTACAGGACAGGATGGCGCCTACCTATCGGAGCTTCTGCTGGCGAAAGGCTATATCGTCCACGGCGTGAAGCGTCGCGCATCCTCGTTCAATTCCGTACGCATTGATCACCTATATTCGGACCCTCACCAGCCGGACGTGCGCTTCTTCCTGCACTATGGCGATATGACTGACGCGACCAATCTGATCCGTCTGGTGCAGGAGACCCAGCCCGACGAGATCTATAATCTGGCGGCGCAGAGCCATGTCCAGGTGAGCTTCGACACCCCTGAATATACCGCCAACGCCGATGCCCTGGGCACGCTGCGGATCTTGGAGGCAATGCGCATATTGGGGCTTGAGAAAACCACCCGCTTTTATCAGGCCTCAACATC
>JBCCTK010000209.1:0-1556 GCA_039198685.1 Pseudomonadota bacterium
GGCGAGCGGATCGGGATGTTTACGGGGGCGGGCGCGCCGAGACCGTCGGGAGAGATGAAGAAGGATGTCGTATGTGCTTGGGGGTCGGCGAGCCAGCGTCCGGGTCGTTCGGTGTACCAGCGCTGTGGTCGGACGCCGTCCATCAGATAGGTGCGCATATCCGGGTCGTTCTCGGCCTGGTTGGGTACGTCCTTTAACCAGCGATCCCACCAACGCAACGCCTCTTGCAGGAAGCCGATTCGCGGTTCGGGTATGGCGAAATGGGGGTATTTGTGCACCCACGGGCCGATGATGCCCTTGGCACCGGGAATGTGACGCACGATCTGTGGGACGGCGTTTTTATAGGCATCCCCCCAGCCCCCAACAGCAAGCACCTTGGCCTTGATGGCGGTGTAGTCTTCGCAGACCGAACCGTGTTTCCAATAGTCATCGCGCGATTGGTGGCGCAGCCACGTGGAGGGTAAGAAGGGTTCGTTTTCAAGCCGTTGCAACCACATCTCGCGCCAATCCTTACGCAAAGCAGGGTCGGGCGCGCGTGACGAATAGCTCCACATTGTGGCGCCCCAGCCAAGGTTTTCATTGAGCAAACAGCCACCTTTATAATGGATGTCATCGTTGAACCTGTCGACCGTGGAACACAGCGTGATGATCGCCTTGAGCGGTTCGGGCTGCAGCGCGGCGACTTGCAGTGAGTTAAAGCCGCCCCAACTGATCCCCATCATGCCGACCGAGCCGCTGCACCAGTCTTGTGCTGCGAGCCAGGCGATGACTTCGACACAATCATCGAGCTCTTGTTGGGTGTATTCATCGTGCATCAAGCCTTCGCTGTCACCGTTTCCGCGCATGTCAACACGAATACAGGCATAGCCATGCTGCGCGAGATACGGATGTGTAAGAGCATCGCGCGCACAGGTGCCGTCGCGCTTGCGATACGGCAGGTATTCCAGGATCGCAGGCACCGGGTTATCGGCGGCGTTTTCAGGCATCCAGACGCGGGCGGACAGGCGCGTGCCATCCGACAGCGTAATGCCCATATCTGGGGTTTCGATGATGGGGTTGATGGTGGCATTTGTCATATGCGCATTGGGTTCACCCTGTGCGTGAGTGTCAAGCGGTGAGGTGTCGAATGGGCTGCGCCAATCCGATCAGTTTGAGGGGGACCAGTCCCCCTCACACGCCCCCTGGGATATTTTTAGTCAAAGGAAAGAGAGGGTTAGCTTTTGCGGGCGATTAGCATATCCATCACGTTTGTGCCCGTTGGGCCGGTGGTGATCAGGGCGTTCTGAGCGGACAGGAAGGTGCCGGCATCCGCGTTTTTGAGCGCGATTTCAGCTTCAGGGTGCCAGGTGTCCCCGGTGACCAACGCGCCTGCGTCAGGGGTGGGGCCGTCGGTACCGTCAGTGCCCGCGACGAGGATTTCAATGTTGGGTGTTCCCGCGATATGTTTGGCAATCAGCAAAGCGAGCGCCTGATTGCGCCCGCCTCGGCCGGGTTTTTTTGGCAGAACAACTGTTGGTTCGCCGCCGAAAATGTGCAGGCCTGTTTCTGAATGCAGA
>JBCCTK010000210.1:0-1547 GCA_039198685.1 Pseudomonadota bacterium
ACTGACCCGACCCAAGCGATGGTGTTCGCCTGGATGCCCTGGGTTTTCATGTTCATGTTGGGCGGCTTCGCAAGTGGCCTGGTGATTTACTGGATCGCCAACAACACGATCACCTTCATCCAGCAATATGTCATCATGCGCAGCAACGGTTACAAACCGGATCTGCTGGGCAACATCACGTCAAGTTTCAAGCGCAAAGACCCCGAGGCGAAGTGAGCAGCGCGAGGGCGAGCGCGTGCAACTGAGGTTTCCCGAGGCAGAGGCGCCAGATGACGCAACCTTGGAAACGGGGCGTAAGCTTTTCGCCGGCGGGGTCGATTTCCTTAAAGGCGTCGTCGCGATGGAGGGCCTGCCGCCAGCCGACCGGTCAGAGGTGTGTTTCGCTGGGCGTTCAAATGTCGGGAAATCCAGCCTGATCAACGCCCTGACCAATCAAAAAGGGTTGGCACGGGCATCCAACACGCCCGGCCGGACGCAAGAGATCAATTATTTCACCTTAGGCGAGAACCACTACTTGGTGGATCTGCCGGGCTATGGCTACGCCAACGCGCCCTTGGCTGTGGTGGAAAAGTGGCAGCGATTGCTGAAAGCCTATTTGTCGGGTCGGGCGTCGTTGCGGCGGGCCTTTGTCCTTGTGGATATGCGCCATGGGATAAAGCCGAATGATCAAGAGATCATGGACCTGCTCGACAAGGCCGCTGTGACGTTTCAGGTCGTTCTGACGAAAGCTGACAAGATCAAGTCAGTTGAACGGGAGAAATCACTGGGCCAAGTCCGCGCGGCACTTGCAAAGCACCCTGCAGCGTTTCCAGAGATTGTCGTCACAAGCGCGCAAAAGGGCGATGGGCTTGCAACCTTGCGCGCGATTGTCGCAACGCTTTAGCAGCGTTCATCGGGGACCGGGTCGTAGCCGCTTTTGCCCCATGGATGACAGCGAGTGATCCGGCGAATTGTCAGCCAGGACCCACGCAGGGCGCCGTGTTTTTCCAACGCCTCAAGAGCATAAGCCGAACAGGTGGGCTGATAGCGGCAGTTATGTCCAACCCAAGGGGAAAAGAGCAACCGATAGAGGCGCACGGGCACCGCCACGATCTGAGCGAGAAACGTCATCTTGCATCGTTGGTATGTAATTTGGTCAAGGCTGCACGCAGATCGTGTGCCAGATCGACAAAGGGTTGGCCAGCGGTTACCTTGGCACGCCCGATCAGCACATAGTCAAATCCAATCTGGCCTTGTTCCGGTAGAATATGCTGGGCAAGTGCCCGCAACCGGCGCTTGGCGCGATTGCGAGCCACAGCATTGCCGACCTTCTGTGAACAGGTGAAGCCGACGCGCATCTGGTTGCTGGCGTGGTTTTGCCGCGCCTGAAGGATGAAACCGGGCATCGCGACCCGCTTGCCGCGCGCAGCAGACAGAAACTCGGACCGTTTCGTCAGGCGGTCAAGCGCAGGGAGGCTTACGCGCTGAGGGATTTCCGGCCCCGGACGCGACGCGCATTCAGGATCTTGCGGCCGGCTTTGGTTGCCATGCGGGCCCGAAAGCCGTGG
>JBCCTK010000211.1:0-1540 GCA_039198685.1 Pseudomonadota bacterium
CAGGCGCGGTCATCTTGGGTTTGTGCGAACCGCAAATGACGGGCATTGGCGGAGACTGTTTTGTCTTGTTTAAAAGGCCGGGCACGCACGACGTGGAAGGATACAACGGATCAGGGCGCGCTCCGGCAGAGATAAGTGCAGATGCGCTTCGAGCCGCAGGGCACGATACGATCCCTGCAAGCGCGGCCGAAGCCGTCACGGTGCCTGGCGCTATGGACGCCTTTTGTCGATTGAGCGAAAGTCACGGCAAACTCGGCATTGATGCCTTGTTGGCACCCAGCATCCATTACGCTGAAGAAGGTATCCCTGTTGCGCCGCGCGTGGCCTATGAGTGGCCCTATGACGCTGAATGCCTCAGCGGTCACGGCACCAATCACTTTAGCAAGAACGGTCAACCTTTCGAAGTTGGGGATGTTTTCCGTGCGCCCGGACAAGCCGAGGTCCTGCGTCGCGTAGCCAAGCATGGGCGTGACGCGTTTTACACCGGCGAAGTGGCCGATGATATGGTCAGCGCATTGCATGAGCGGGGCGGCGTACACAGCTTGGAAGATTTTGCGCGCACAGAAGGCACCGCGACAGACCCCGTTTCTGGAAACTATAAGGATCTCGAACTTTTAGAGCATCCGCCGAACGGACAGGGTGCTGCGGCAATCTTGCTTTTGAACATCCTGAAGCACTTCGACCTGCCATCGATGGATCCGTTGGGCGCCCAGCGTGCGCATCTAGAGGCTGAAGCCACGAAGCTTGCCTACGATGCCCGCAACCGCATTATTGGCGACCCGGACCATACTGCGCGGGTAGAGTTCATGCTATCTCAAGAGACCGCCGATAAACTCGCGGGCTTGATCGACCCCCGAAAAGCGATGGCGGATGCCGCGCCCCTGACGGAGGCCTTTCACAAAGATACCATTAACATCATTGTCGTTGACAAAGACCGCATGGCCGTCTCGATGATCTACTCCATTTTCCACGGATTTGGATCCGGCATTGCCTCGGAGAAGTTTGGGGTTCTGTTGCACAATCGCGGTGCGGCCTTTAACCTTAGTCCGGATCACCCAAACGAGATTGGCCCCGACAAGCGGCCGATGCACACGATTATTCCGGGGATCTTGCGCCGCAATGGCAGAGTGATGCTTCCGTTCGGTGTCATGGGCGGCCAGTATCAATCGACCGGGCATGCGCGATTTGTAACGAATGTCCAAGATTATGGGATGACGCCGCAAGCCGCCATTGATGCCCCCCGCGCGTTTGCCGAGTTCGGCGAATTACAGATCGAGCAGGGCTATTCGGACGCGGTTTGCAAGGAATTAGCAAGTTTAGGTCACAATGTGGTGAAGCGGGATCGGCCCTTGGGCGGGGCGCAAGCGATCATGATCCATGACAATGGCCTGCTAGAAGGAGGCAGCGATCCACGCAAAGACGGATGCGCTCTCGGGTACTGATCAGGCCGTACCCCGCGCATGCCTCTCAAACAGGCTTGTCAGTTGAGTTGGAAGTGCAGCGGGTACTGGCCGTCTTCAAACGGTCCAAAAAGGTCCGG